>JBDKKE010000272.1:0-18289 GCA_039796255.1 Verrucomicrobiota bacterium
CTCCGCAATTAGCGTTCGACTTGCATGTCTTATCCACGCCGCCAGCGTTCGTTCTGAGCCAGAATCAAACTCTCCGTAGAAAGTCATGACACATTAATGTGTCAATGATTCTGAAATTGACAGGCTGATTAATAAATCCGCCTTACCGTACATCGCTATTGTCAATGAACCGAAACTACTGTTCACAAGACGACGAGTTTTTCCTTGGACCATTACTTGGACCAAGAAACACACTCGGATTTTTGTGTTCGCCGTGTTCCGTACGACAAGGAAAGTTGTACGGGAGGTGCCGAAGAACGTCAAAGCCTTTCGTGGAAAAAAAGCATATTTCTCGAATTGGGGTGCGAAGCTCGCGGCAAGATGATTTACGTAACCCGTTGGATTAGAAATATTTGAACTCTTTTCCCCAATGAATCTCATCTTAAAACAACTTTGGAAAAATAGTACTACCACTCGCGAATGACTGCAGAGAAACAGTCCTACTCACGCCGAAATTGCAGGGTCTGGTAGTCACGAGCGCCAGATCGACCGACGAGCCCCACAAACGATCCCCGCGCTGCGCCCAACTGGACGGAAACTCGAATCGAGAATGTGTAGCTTTGCGCGCTCATTTGGTTGCCGGAGGGCCCAACTGCGGAGCCACCAAGAACCCGAGCGATGTCCCCGGCGTCCCTTGCAGGCATTTCATTCCGCATCCGAACGGCGTCTCGTGCTCGGGCTGAATCACCATTCAGCAGCACGCAGAGCACAGATTCTGAAGCCGTGTTTACGTTCACGCGACCCGAGGAGATTGCGCAGAAGATTTGAACGAGTCCCGCTTCCTGAGCATTGCTGGGTTCATTCATCAATTTGTGTGCCCGCCGCCCCTGGCGCCTTTTCCCTTCGCCTTCTCCTACGCTCTGATTTCGCCCCCAAAAGATTTCAGGAGTCACTCCGCGGACCAACAAAAGCTCCTGCAAATCGTCGATTGCCCCGTTTTTTGCCTGAATCGGCTCGGGAAGGCCGCGATAGAACTCACTCTCAGCTCCATGGGCGGCCTCGGGGATGTCATTTCGGTCAATCCAATCAATCAAGGATGCCCCAATTGCTGATGCATCAGCGGCCCCGGCCCCAGCCATCGACAACGCCTGTTCCATGAGAAGCGGATTACGATGGACCGAATTGATGTTGATCCATCGTTCCTGGTCGGTGATTTCAATTGAAACCTTCGCTTCCCCAACGGGAATTTCCCGAAGCGACATTCCCGCAAATGGATTGTCCACCGAGTCAACTGGGCCGGATCCCCCTGCCCAAAACTGATTGAGAGCGGTATAGCCACGCTCACTGGGAATCTGTGTCTCCTGCTGAACGAGAATCCATTTGGCAATCTCAACTCCGGAACGGCCCAACCATTCCAGTTCAGTGCCGCTGGTGGTATTCGCCGCTAGGCGAGTTTCCACCTTCATCGCATACGCAAAAATCCCCGCCATTACCCCCAGTGTAAAGAGGGTCAAGAGAACGAGAATGAGCGCAACCCCCTCCCGTTTTTGGGAAACCCAGTAAACATCTGATCGCCTGATCATCATCGGGTTGCGCCTCCTTGAACCGCTCCCCCCATCCCTCCCTGCAACGTGGCGGGGACCGGATTGTCCGGAAGACGGATCATCCGGCTCACAATGACCGCTGGGCGTCTCGAGAGTCGGTTCTCGGTGCCGAAACCCAATGTCACCTCCACCAGTCCAGGCATCTGGTTGGTGGTCAGCCACTCGTCTACCAGTTCGCTCCGCTTTTTGTCCCAAAAGCGTAATTGGAAGAGGCTCACTTCGCGGGCCAAGACCAGGGGATGAGTCTCCACTCCCGCTTCCAAAGGCGACAGCAACGGAGTCTGGTGCATGACGAGGTCATTGCCACTTTCTGCAGAGGGCTCCACCCGCAGAGTTACCCGACGCAATCTTTGTCCGGAGAAGTAGCCACTTCCTGGAAATGAGTCGCTCAAGTTTGCCGCGAAGCTCGCTTCCGCATAGGGGCCGCTGGTGTCTGCTTGAAACGAATACCAGTTGGGATTGCTCTGAAACATGGTCGTCGCCCCAAGCGCGCTTTCGACGCATTGGAGAGCCAGACGAGTGCGCTGCGCCTCTACCGCCACGCGAATTGCCCCTTCAGTGCTTTTGGAAATGGCCCGCCACGTGCCAAAAAGGGATGCCAGGACGATCGAAAACACAAAGGTGGCCACGAGGACCTCGATCAGGGTGAAGCCCTGAATCCGCGCCTGCCCGCGACTTCCTACAATCGAAAACGAGTTACCCAGGGGAACCGCACCTGATTGGCAATTCATCGTCCGATCCCCCGGTTGGACTGCGGCCGATAAAGCATGACGCTCATTCGCGACTCTGTCCCCTTGGGGTCCTGGATCGAATACACGACGAAATCGACCTGAAATAGGCTGTTGGTCGCCACTTCCCGAATCTCACGCGACCACCGGTATCCGGGATATACTTCGCCAAAATCTCCGGACTCCTGGCCTTCTTCGAGGCGGTTGGTGAGGGAGAGCATTGCCGCAAGACTGCCGGCATCCACGTGGACCCGATCCAGAATCCTCGCCGTACGCAATCCGTTGGAGCAGATCATCAAAATGCCCGCGAGACCTGCGACAAGTATGGCAGACGCCACAAGGACCTCGATCAGCGTAAAGGCGAGAGCGGATCGAAAACGTTTTGCATCGACGAGTTTCAACGTCATTGGGCTCCCCGTACTTCTGGCTGACCGGTCATGATATCGAGCGAAATCCTGCGGATATCCTGCCTCAACCACTGCAGGTCGGCATCCAGTGCGTCAGAAGTTCCGTTTGGGAAGAAACGGATGACGGCCGCTTGATCCGCCGAGTCCACGTTTCGCCCGTTGATCAGAAGCCTGCTAAATGCCACCTCGTCATCAAATCTCGCCTCGAAAGCCACCCCATCCCCTTTGGCGAGTCCCGCGGCTTCGGAAGCGCCAACCGCTTCGGGATTCGATTCTGACTCAAATCGCTCAATGGGGCCGAAATCGGGCACTGATTCCACCCCGATGCCCGTTCCTCCGTCATCGACGAAGATCACCACCTGCATCGCATGTGCGGTCAAAATCGCCTTAACCCGAGCCTGCTGAAAGGCTTCTAGGAGGTCGTTGGTGGCCCGAACCAAGGCGCTTTTCCTCGCGGTTCTGAAATACGGAATCGCCGTCATCATCAGCAGCACCGCAATCGCCATGGCCACAAGCAGTTCAATCAGCGTGAACGCCCTTTCTGGCAGGACGATCCCCCTCCGGTTCATCGGCGGAAGTGGCTTCATGGCTCCTTCATCGCTCCAAGTGCTGGGTAATCGCAAACATCGCCGACATCACACTCATCAAGAGGAACCCAACGAGAATCGCAATGCCCACAATCATGACTGGTTCGATTAAGTTGGTCATCGCCCGCAAACCCAACGTCAATTCACGCTCGTAGGTTTCCGCGACATTCTCCAACGAACCGGGAATGTCGCCGGTTTCCTCCCCAATCTTCAGCAGATCGATCATCAGTTGCGGAAAAATCCCTGATTTGGCCAGCGGTTGCGCCAGTGTTTTTCCGTCAGTCACCGCAGTACGGGTTTGGGCGATCGCATCTCCAACAATTGTGTTTGGAACCACCAATTCCGTTATTCGCAGAGCTTCCAAAACTGGGACCCCATTCCGCAGAAGGGTGCCCAGCGTTCTTGCAAACTGCCCAAACAGGTTGAGGCGGGTCACCCCCCCGAAGACAGGCATCTTCAATTTCAATCGATCCAGAGTTCTCCGTCCCCCGGCGGTCGCTCGATACCGGATGAACAGAAAGGCAAGAACGATGGCGCCCAGAACGAGGACCCACCACCAGTGGGTCAAAAAGTGGCTGATCGCAATTAAGAGACGCGTAGAGCCCGGAAGTTCAAAGCCAGGAATGCTTTCAAACAAATTCATGAACTTTGGGAGGAGGGCGGTCATGAAAAAAATCACAAGCACGACACCAACTCCCAACACCACCAGCGGGTAGATCATAGCCGACTTGAATTTCGCCTGAACATCCGCAAACCTCTCAAAATGAGAGGCTTGCCTCCTCAAAACCTCCTCAAGAGCACCACTCTTTTCACCGGCACGCACCATGTTGACGACCAAGGCAGGAAAGATTTCGGCCTGCCGGGCCATGGAATCCGATAAGCTGCGCCCCTCAGTTACGTCCTGCTTCAACTGGCGCGCGACGTCCGAGGGGATGCCCTTGGAACTCAAACTGCTCATGGACTGCAAGGCCATCGTCAGCGGCATTCCCGCTTTCAGCAGGTTGGCAAGTTGTTGGGTAAACGTGGCCAATTCCTGCAACTTCGGTTTACGGCGACGCTGAAACTGCGCCATCAAACCCGCCGGAAGGATATTGCGGGTCGATGTCGATGCCGCCGCCCCGTTTGCTCGCGTGGGTCCACCTCGCGACGCGACCACCGAAACAGGAAACAGCCCGAGCTTAGCCAATTGACTCAGTGCCGCCGGTCGATCGGCAACCTCAAGCGTCCCTTCAATCAGTTCACCGGAACGACGGCGAGCCCTGTACTGGAATTGCGGCATATCCCGGACGTGTGCATACCCGGCCAATCGCCAAAGTTCCATCCTATCCGAATCCCGACCGTTCGCGCTGCGCGAATTACCAGCTGCCTGGGCGCCGCGGCGGAACAGTTTAAAAAGTCCCCCATCGAACCAATTCTCGGCCCGCCCAGCAAAGGTCGCCGCGGTTCCACGGGGCGTCGAAGGGCCTCCCTTGGGTGGGGGCCCGCTCAAACACACGCCGTCGCATCAGTGGATCGCGGGGTCGTAAAGGCTCCGAGCTTCGTAAAGAAGAACCGGGTCTTGCCAGTTGGGGGCGGGCGCGTTTGCCTTTAGAAATGATTCTCCTTCTCCGAATGGGTGCTTCCACTCGGTCCCTCCTCGGAGTCGCCGCTACCTGCCTGTTGCTTCTTGCTGGCTGCGCCACTTCGAATTCAATCGCCCTCAACCAGCCCACCGTAGTGGACGTCGCCTGCGGAGAATGCCTCTTCAAAATGCCCGGAAAGGGATGTGACCTGGCAATACGTCTCAATGGACGCGGCTACTATGTGGACGGCGTGGATCTGGATTCCCTTGGTAATGCGCACGCCACGGACGGAATGTGCATGGTCATCCGCAAGGCCCGCGTCACTGGCGAGCTCAGGAACGGCCGATTCATCTCCTCCAGCTTCCAACTGCTCCCTGCGCCCCCTCTCCCGTGAGGTCACTCAGCGCTGGCCCGGAAGGCGGACGCTTTGTCCAGGCTGGGGCACTGCTGCGAGCATTAGCGAGTCCGAATCGGGCTGCCCTCATCGCGGGGAGAGAATGCTCCGTGCGGACGTTTTCTCTCGGGTGACGATCCATCAGGGAGCGCCCCATCGTCCGACCAATGGCCATGGGGGCGATGCGCCACCCGACTACCCACCCGACTTGGAGGCCTTTCCCAGCGGCCTTCCCGCTGCAATCCCGAACTCAGGCTGGCCGTTCGGGCGGTTCACCCGCAACCTATCCCACGTCGCCCGGCCTCCGCATGACCACCGCCATCGCCTCCCCGCCACGCGAGATTTACACCCGGCTGCATCAGACCCTTTGCGGGGTCGTGCGAGGACAGGATCGAAACGTCCGTCGCCTGTTGGCCGCCTTGGCCTCCGGGGGGCATGTTCTACTGGATGACTACCCTGGGACCGGCAAGACCACCCTGGCCAAGACGTTGGCCCGCGCGCTCACCGCCCGCTTCACTCGCATCCAGTGTACGCCCGACCTGCTTCCGTCAGACATCCTCGGAGTCGCAATCTTCAACCAGAAGACCAGCGACTTTGAGTTCCACGAGGGCCCGGTGTTCACCAACATCCTCCTCGCGGACGAAATAAACCGCGCATCACCGCGCACTCAGTCCGCGTTGCTCGAAGCCATGGCCGAGGCGCAGGTTAGCGTCGAAGGCGAGAGGCGAGCGCTGCCGGATCCCTTTTTCGTGATCGCCACTCAAAATCCGGTGGAGTTCCGCGGAACCTATCCTCTGCCCGAGGCGCAGATGGACCGTTTCGCCATCCAACTCGAGCTCGGATACCTGCCTCCCGAGGAGGAAACTCTGCTGCTCGGGGCCCAGATGCGGAGCCATCCGCTGGATGCCGTCCAAGCCTGCGCCACGGTGGCCGATCTGCTGACGTTGCGGCAGGCGATCCAGGAGATCCGCGTTAGCGAAGAGATACGTCGCTACATCGTGGACCTCGTGGCCGCCACCCGGAAGACCGCCGGAGTGCGGCTGGGAGCCAGTCCACGCGCATCGCTTTCCCTGATGAAAACGGCCCAGGCGCTCGCCCTGTTTGACGGAAGTGAGTGCGTGACGCCCGATCCAGTTCAGGAAATGGCGGTGGTCACCCTCGCCCATCGCCTGGTGCTGGATCCCCAGGCGCAGTTCTCCGGACAGAGCCAGCGCAGCCTGGTTGAGGACATTCTACGCCGAGTTCCGGTTCCCACCTGATCCCGCCCGCCATGTTGATCCGCCTTCTGCACCGCGGATACCGACTGCTGTTCCGACTGCGGCGGGGGATGCGCCACCGCATCACACCAGCCGGAGGATTCGTCCTTGCCGGACTTGCGCTCACCGCCGGAGCGTCGAATCCGGAGCAGACGCTGGCTATGCAGGCTTTTCTACTCCTGGCAGCCTTGACCGGACTGTCGCTCATCTCAGCGCCATTTTTTCGCGCGCGATTCACCATCGAACGCCAGATTCCCCGGTTCATCACCGTCGGGGAAGCCGTCCCGGTCCGTATCCGCATCCGCAACACCTCCCCCCGCCCGCTGCGCGGCCTCGAATACATAGAAGACCTGCGGGACACCCCGCTCCCACCGGTTCACCTCGCGGCCCGCGTGCAGCCCGGACGCGGCAATCGCAGCTTTCGACTTGGTGGAACGTTGCCTCCGGTACGCAGTCCGCAGACGCGTCCGGTCCCAGTGCCCGATCTCATGCCTCGAGGCGTGGTGGAGGTGCGGATCGATCTCGTGGCGTGGCGGCGGGGCCCCCTTTTGCTGGCGGGGGGAATTCTGGCGCATACGGATCCTTTCGGACTCTTTCGCGCCTTTCGCCGGAGCGCAGCACCGCAGACCGTGCTCGTTCTCCCCCCCCGCTTTCCCTTGCCACCCCTGACCTTGCCCGGAAAGAGCCATTACCAGCGGGGCGGCGTGGCCATGGCCGCGGGGGTGGGTGAGATGGAAGAGTTTGTTGCCCTGAGGGAGTATCGCCGCGGTGACTCGCTTCGCCGGGTTCATTGGCGGAGCACCGCACGCCTTGGCGAACTGGTGGTGAAGGAGTTCCAGGATGAATACCTGGTCCGGCATGCGCTGCTGCTGGACACCTTCTGCGAGGCCTCCCAGGACGCCCTTTTCGAACAGGCGGTCGCCGTGGCCGCCTCCTTCGCCTGCACCGTTCCCGATCAGGAATCACTGCTCGACCTCTTGTTCGTGGGTCCCCACGCGGTATGCGTGACCAGCGGACGCGGCGTCGGACACACCGAGCAAATGCTTGAAGTGCTGGCGGCGGTGACTCCGGAGCGGGAGAACCGCTTCGCCGATCTCGAGGGCTTGCTCCTTCGACACCGTGTCGCCCTGAGCGGATGCCTGCTGGTCCTTCTGGACTGGGATGAACCCCGCCGAGCCATGGTGCGCAGGATCAAGGCCCTGCAATTGCCGTGCTGGGTGCTGGTGCTGGTGCCAGCCGGGGCTACGCCGGGATTTGATGCTGGACCACCGGAAGATCAGCCAGACCGACTGGTCCTGCTCGAATACGGCCGCATCCGCGAGGGTCTGCAGCAACTGGGGGACCTGCCATGAGCGCGGGTTCCGTGAAGCCGAGCGACGCCCGTCCGCTCTTTCTCTTTCCAGCGTTGGCCCTGTGGGGCTGGCAGGCGGACCTGCTTTCCTGGGCCCTGGTGATGGGTTTCCTGCTGGAACTTCCCCGGTGGATACGCACGCGACTCGATATTCGCGCCGAGGACTTTGGTCGCCTCTGGAACTTTACCGCCCTCCTCTTCTTCGGCGTCGGCCTCTACCTCTTCCTCGCCCGGGAGAGTACGGGCGGCGGGGATTCGGCAGTGGGAGGTTCCAGCTCTACCAACGCCATTGAGGGCATCCGGGAGATGTCCCAAATCTTCCTACAGTTCCTCCGGGCACTGCCCTTCATCTTCTTCCCCTTCATCCTGGCCCACGCGTGGAGTCAGGCAGGAGCGCTTCCATGGACAGCCTTCTCGCTCTACACCCGCGCCCGTGCCGCAGCCCAGGCCCTCGAACCGGAGTCCGATATGGCGTCAGTTAAGGTGCATCCGACTCCGGGCTATCTGGCAGTGGCGCTGTTCGCTTCCTGCGCGTCCGTCAATCACCCGATCCTCTTCCTGCCCCTGCTCCTGATTGTCCTGATGGGGGCACTTTGGCCCTGGCGCAATCCAGGCACAGGCTGGCCGCTCCGAGCCCTTCTCCTCACGATTCTGGCGGCACTGACCGCCGCGCTCCCCCTGGCCCTGAACCAAGTCCGCCAAGCGTGGCAGAACCTGGAGGGACGACTCCTGCAGGGTGCCGGCGCAGGCGGATTCGATCCCCTGCGCACGGTCACCTCGCTGGGAGCGATTGGACGCCTGCAGCTTTCAGGCACCATCATCCTGCGAATCCGCTCTCCCGATCTGCAATCCCCCGGCTTGTTTCGGGAAGGGGTGTATAATCGTTACCGTTCGCAAACTTGGAGCGCCAGTCACCGGGAGTTTTCGGCGGTGGGGTCGTCTCTGGACACCACGGTCTGGAAAGTGGCAGCCGGCCGGCCCACAGGACTTCCCCTAACCATCGCCCGTACCGCCGGACCGGGCGAAACGCCTCTGGCTTTGCCGGGCACTGTGGTGACGGTGCGAGACCTCTTGATCAGCGCCATCGAGACGAACTATCTGGGATCCGCCCGCCTGCGAGAACAACAACCCCTGGCCATTTACTCAGTGGAGCGCGGATCCGACGGCGGATTCAATGGACCGCCGGAAACCAGTGACACCGACCTGGAACCCTTGGGAGAGATTGACCGTGAGGTTATTCAGTCCGTGGCCACCTCCCTGAGACTGGAGACCCTCTCTCCGCCGGTTGCCGTCCGCACATTGGAGCGCTTCTTCAGCACCGGATTCGAATACTCGCTCTGGCAGGGAAAGCCGTCGGCTGCCACCAATAGCAGTCCGCTTTCGATATTCCTCCGCGAAACGCGCGCCGGCCACTGTGAATACTTTGCCACCGCCACCGTTCTGCTGCTGCGGGCCGCCGGAGTTCCAGCGCGCTACGCGGTGGGCTATAGTCCGGAGGCGAGACGTGACGGCGACTGGGTAGCCCGTGGTCGGGACGCCCACGCCTGGTGTCTGGCCTATGTCGAGGGACGCTGGCGGGTGGTGGATACTACACCCGGGATCTGGCGGGAACGCGAAGCGGCGCGAAGCCCGGTTTGGGAGGGGGTGCGAGATCTGTTCTCCGATGCCTGGTTTCAGTTCGGTGTCTGGCGACAGCAGGGCGGCAACTGGCAGGTGGCGGTCTTTGCGGCAGGCATGCTGATCCTGTCCTGGATGGGATGGCGACAACTCCGCGGCAGCCGCTGGCGCCGAACGCCCGACTCCAACCGCTCTCGCCAGAGCCAGAAGCGTCCGCCGGGCTGGGACTCCGAATTCTATCCTGTCTTGACGCAACTGGAGAACCGCCGGGGACCGCGCGCTCCGTCCGAGACACTCCTCGCCTGGCTGCGCCGCACCCAACCGGTCGCGCCACCACCCGTCGATCCCTTCAGCGAAGCCCTCGACCTGCACCAGCGACTCCGTTTCGACCCGCGCGGATTGTCCGCACCCGAACGGGATCGGCTGCGACGCCTGGCGAACGATTTGACGTTGAATGGATCCGGCTAAGCCGTATCCATGCCGTTGATTTCTCTGGGGAGCGCCCGCGCCTCGCATGCTGGCCGAGGCGCCCTCGCCCCGGCAGGTGCGCGTGACTACTCACTGGAATGGTGACGGCTCCACGCACAGCGCGAGGCGCGTGCGCTCCCCATTCCAACTACATGGATCCATCGGGTCGCCCGCCCTTCTCCCCAGACGGTGTGAGCTCCTCTGGACACCAAATGGGATTGGTGGGAAGCGCCTGGAGCAGACGTGACTGGAACCGATCCACTCGCAGTAGGCCCAACACCCGATTGGCACCTTTCTTGAGCCAGGTCGTCAGAATCCCATCCCGGATGATTACAAAAACACCCACCCTCGACGGAGGATCCTTGATTGGAAGATGGATGGGGAACAACACGCTTTCGTGCGGACGCAATACGGCGTCTTGCACCGTCTGTCCCTCCTTCCACCATCTCTCCGCCTGCCATCCCCCATTGGTCCATTCTGATCGCAGGCAGGCGACGCGGGTGAAGGCCTGCGCCGTGAACTCCGGGTACAAAATGCTGAGTTCCGCACCATTGGTCAGCATGATCTCCACGACTCGCGCGCCATTTCCTCGTTCTGTCTGATACCCCTGAACCCGCAGTTCCACCTTCGAGTAAGGATCGGCACCACGATTGGACCATCCCACCAGGAGTCGAAGCCCGATAAGAACTCCGGCGACCAGGAGAATCGTTGGCCACCGTCTCTTTCGGCGGGTTCCGGCTGTGCCGGGCGCAGAAGGCTCGGGGTCGTTCACTCCAGCTTTCGCACCCAGATGTTGCGGTACCGCACCGGATTACCGTGATCCTGCAAGAGGATTGGCCCCTTGGGCGTGGTCCCCGCGAACTTCGCCGCCGTCGTGGCGTCGCCGTTCACCGGAATGTGATCCTGCACCAGCACGCCGTTGTGAATCACAGTGAAGGATCCGGGAACCACCTTTCCGTCAGCACCGGTAGTCGGGGGATGAAAGACGATGTCGTAGGTCTGCCATTCGCCCGGCTTGCGGCTGGCATTTACCAGGGGCGCATTGTGCAGGTAGAAGGCGGCGGCCTGACCATTGGGATAGGTCTTGTTTTGATAGGAATCGAGGACCTGGATTTCGTAACGCCCCTGGAAGTAAACGCCACTGTTGCCGCGGCCCTGACTATCCCCCTTGACCTCGGAGGGCGTGGCCCATTCGAGATGCAACTGGATCGGACCAAACTCTTCGCGCGTCAGTATGCTGCTGCCGCTCACCTGTACGTAACCATTCTCCACCTTCCAGGCCGGCGCAGCGCCGCTGTCGCTCTTCCATGCCGACAAATCTTTGCCATCGAAGAGCACAATGGCGTCCGACGGCGGAGCGCCCAGGATGCCCGGAGTGACCACAACAGGTTCCTTGGCGGTCGCCGGCTCCGCGGCAGCCGCGGAGGTCACGGCACCCACCAGAGAAAGGACGAGTCCAAAGCGAAGGGCGAAACGTTGCAGAAGACTTTTCATGAATGAGGAGAGGGAGAGTGAGCCGGGCGGGAGAACCCGCGCAAGTTCCGACCAGCGCGAAAGGCCATCGGGTCATCACGCCGGCGAACGCCGAAACACTGCGTCCATCTGGTAAAACTTGAAGCAATTCTCTTCTCCAGGGCGCTCCCAAGCCACTGGACGATAGCGGTCCAGAACGTCTTCAATAAACGCGGTCTGCTCCGACCCGGCCAGCCTGCGGGTCCATTCCACAAAAGTAACCCGCGCGAAGGCCCTGAACGCCTCGCGGGACCCAAAATCCCAGCAATGGTCCGACCGCTCGACGGACTCCACGAGGAAACCGCAGCGCGCAGCCATGGCCGCGTAGTCCTCGGGCGCCGGATGCCGGAACGGTGGCTCGGTTCCCTGAAAGGCGGCGGCGAATCGGGGAAGATGGCGGGTCTCCTCAATCACCTCCTCCAAACACCGTCGGGGACCCGAGGGCACCAGACGCAGATGGGCGTATCCACCCGGCCGCAGAGCCGTCCAAATTCCCCGCAAGGCGACCTCCTGCTCGTGAATCCAGTGCAGCGCATTGAAGGAGATCACCAGATCGAACTCCTCCCGAAACTTCAGGGAACGCGCATCGGCAACGCGAAAGGAAAGATTGCCCCGGTCTCCGGCGGAGAAATGCCCCGAAGCAAACTCCACCATTTCCCGAGAGGCATCCACACCAACCACCGATCCTGACGGCACACGGGACGCCACTGCGGCTGTGATCCTTCCATCGCCGCATCCGACATCCAAAACACGCTCAGATCTCCTTAGCGTCAATCGGCCGAGGACCTCCCCAGCCATCGCCTGTTGAAGAGCGGCAATCCGGTCGTACTCCACCGCATCCCATTCAGTCATCGTACCCCTTTCTCCGGGACACCCCGGCCCCCCCCCACCAGTCGGAAGCCTTGAGGAACCGAAGTCAATCCGCCGTTGCGTTGGGCGTGGGAATGCGACTCGACGAGGATTCCTGGACCCGCAAGACTCTCCCCACAGAAATCATAAACCCATGAAACGCCTTCTTCCGCTGCTGCAACCTCTGGGCCTCATTTTCCTCCTGACCTGGATGGCCGGTTGCGCCACCAATTCGCGCCGCACCGAAGGGTATCTGGCAGCATCTGGTTTCAAAGTCATGCCGGCGACGACTCCCGAGCAACTGCAGCAACTCAAAACCCTTCCGGACAAAAAAATCACGGTCGTGAAGCGCAACGGGCAGGTTTACTTTGTCTACCCCGACAAGGCTCAAAACCAGCTCTACATCGGACAGAACCCCCAGTACTCGAAGTACCAGAGCCTTCTACTCAGCCAGCAGGCCCTCGAGGAAGGCCTTCAGGCCGACCAGAACGCCGCCAATGCCGAGGTGCTCAACGCCGAGGCGACCGCCTTCAGTGCCGATCCCTGGGCGGTCTACGGGGTCTGGCCGTTGCTGCCGTATTGAAAATTCCGGAACTGAATCCTTCCTCCGACTCATGAAACTTCTCCCCCTGTTCCCTGCCCTCGCACTCTTACTGACTCTCCTCGTGGCGCCGGGATGCGCCAGCAAGCCGTCCCTTACGGCACAGATCGAGAGCCGCCTCGCGGCGTCCGGATTCAAGGTCATTCCCGCCACCACGCCCCAGGAACTGGCGCAGTTGCAGGGATTGGAACCCGGGCAACTGACCCTCATCAACCGACAGGGCAAGGAGTACTATGTGTACCCGGACCTCTCCCAGAACCAGATCTACGTTGGAACCGCGGCCAACTACCAGGACTACCAATCGCGAATCGAGATCGAGCAGGCAGCCGACGCCGACAATCGGGCGGCCCGGCAGTCGGTCATGGACGCACGAAACAACGACTTGCCCGAGTGGAACAACGGCTGGGGCTCCTGGGCCGGCAACGCCAATTGATCGGGGCATCTTTCCCAACAAGTTCTCTTTCCACGGACAAAAATTCTGGAACCTTTGCCCCAATCAGCCAGTGCTTCCGATGCTGGCGGTACCATTGATGACCTCATCCCTGCTTTGGCTGGCGGCCGGCTTCGTTTCGGCCGTTGTTTTTGCGTCGTTTTTCGAATGGGTCCTTCACCGTTACGTGATGCACCGTCCGGTGGGTCCGTTCGACTACCCCTTCCGTGCCCATGCCCTCATCCATCACCACGTGTTTCGGGCGGACGACAGCTATCACGTCCAGCGCGAGGAGGATAAGGTGATTATCCCCATGGCCTGGTGGAATGGACCGGCCCTGGTGGCCATCGGATGCGTTCCCTACTCGCTGCTCGCCTGGTCCCTCGGCCAATGGATCATCGTCCCCGCCGCCGCAACCGCCTTCGCCCTGTATTACGGCACTTACGAGTACATTCACTGGTGCATGCATCTGCCGCGCCGTCGCCGGCTGGAGCGGTCCGGCATCTTCTTCCGACTCAACGGACATCACCTGCTGCACCACCGGTACATGCACAAGAATTTCAACGTGGTGATGCCCCTCGCCGATTTTTGCCTGGGCACCCTGCTACTGCGCGCCCGAACCCATTTTGCGCAGGCCCGAGGCCCGGCGGTGCCCGATGTCCAACCGCGCACTCCGGCCCCCGCCCTGGTCGCCCACTGAACGGTTCAGGAGAAGGGGGAACTGCTGCGGACTGGAGTCCGCAGTACCGGGAAGCAAGGCGTGTCCGGCACCATGATTGACACGCGAACTTCCCGACCTTATCTGAACTGCGTCTGAAGCAGCAGCCTAAGCTCACCTACCTTCCTGCGGGTGAGCACGGGGGAACCAAGTTCCCGGTGAAAGCCGGGATGGGGCGCACGGAGCCGGGTAACCGGTGCCAAGTCCACTTCCAGGGACAAGCCCGTCAGCTAACTCCGTCGGCAATTGGAAGGGCGATCCTCTAGGACCGCAGGTCGCGGCACCATCTGGTCTCCCCGTCTCTAAACAACGTGCGCGTGCCCTCGTCCCGCGGCGTCGCTGGGGAGGATGTGTACTTCCAACCGGCGCCACCGGTGCGCTGTCGCGCGCAACAATCGCAGTGGGTTTCCCATGAAACGCATCGTGGTGTTGGTGTTGATGGCCGCGGCCGTCTGGTCCGCGGAGAACGGCTGGTTGAACCTGCAGCAGGGCGAGTCCGCAAGGCGCCTCGCCGTGGCGCAACTCAACGGGGGCGATCCCGCCAACCGGGCTCTTCGAAGGTTCGATACGGTTCAGGATCTGGTTCCCACCGCCGCCATGCTCCTTCTGGGGATGACCGCGCTCTGGGCACTGGCTCCAGTGGCACGCGCCGCCCTCGCCCGGACACGCGCCCTGAAGCGTCTGAACCGGGGAGTGGCTCTCGCGGCGCTGGCCGCCCTGCCGCTCCTGGGTGGATGCAAACCGTATGACCGCCCCGAATACGTCGAGATCGATACCAGTGAAACCGGCTTCCTGATTCCTCTTGAGGGAGACACCACGCAGCAGGCGAAATTTCAGAGCGAGGACTACCTCAGGCAGCGCAAGGTGGCCGCCAAACGAGTGCAGATCCTGCACCGCTGGTCACAGCAGGGCCGCCTAGGATGGGATGGACAGTGGATCCCCACGGTGCGCCTGGTCAAAGTTGTCCGTTCGCCGCTCACGCGGGAATGGATGTCCGGTGATCACCGCAATGCCGAAGGTCAACGCCGGCCCGATGGACGCGACCAGGCCATCTGGATCGAGAGCGCGGACAGCGTGGGGTTCAGCATGGGATTCACCTGTACCGGATTCATTGCCGAAGAGGACGCCTCGAAATTCCTCTACTGGTATCCCAGTGGCACGCTCGCGGATGTCATGGACCGGGAGGTACGGGGACGCATCCAGCAGTCGGCGGCCGAGGTCGCGGCAAAGTACCCGCTCGATCAACTCCGCAGCCGGAAGCAGGAGATCAGCGACGCGGTGAAGCAGGATCTGACCAACTATTTCGCCGGCCGGGGCATCACCGTCACCACCGTCGGCATGTTCGGCGGCATGACCTATGAAAACCCGGCCATCCAGAAATCGATCGACGAAACCTTCATCGCCCAGCAACTCAAGGTGATTTCGGCGGCCAAGTTTGAGGCGCAGCAAAAGGAGAATGACCGCATCCAACTCGAGGCGGAGGGAATGGCGGTGAAGGCCCGCCAGGAAGCACTGGGACTCGCCGATGCGCTCCGGACCGCCGCCGAGGCGGAGGCGGCGGCCATCCGGGAGATCAACAACGCCGCACGGGAGGCGCAAAACAATCCGCTGCTCCTCCAGCTCAAGTCACTGGAAGTGGAGAAGGCGCGCGTCGAAAAGTGGGATGGACGCTATCCACAGACCTGGTTCGGCGCCGGCGCTGCCGGAGGTCCCAACGTCCTGTTCCAGGTCCCCGCCCCGCCCACGGCAGTGGCTTCGAAGTAGTCCTGAGGCGCCTGAATCACCGGCGGCGTGACTCCGGGTCGCGCCGCCCCTGTTGGATCGGATCGAGTGGAGATCCCACGACGACGGCGGAATAGGCCCATTTCCGGAAAACGCCGATTACTTCAACTCGATGCCCACGGGACAGTGGTCGGAGCCCGTGACGCCGGGAAGGATGTAGGCACGCCTGAGTTGGGAACGGAGGGCGGCACTGACCAGGAAGTAGTCGATGCGCCATCCCACGTTGCGCGCCCGCGCGCCCGACATCGGACTCCACCACGTGTAGTGACTGCCGCCCTTCTCGAACTCCCGGAAGGTGTCCACAAAGCCCGCCGCCACAAAGGCCGAAAAACCAGCGCGTTCCTCAGGCGTGAAGCCGTGGTTCCTTACGTTGGCTTTGGGATTCGCCAGGTCGAGTTCCGTATGCGCCACGTTGAGATCCCCGCACCAGATCACGGGCTTGGTCTTCTCCAAATTCTTGAGGTAGGCCAGAAAATCGCGATCCCACTGCTGCCGGTACTCCAGCCGGGTCAGTTCGCGCTGGGAATTGGGCACATAGACGTTGACCAGGAAGAAGTGGTCGAATTCCGCAGTCAGGACTCGCCCCTCGCGATCGTGATCGGGCATTCCGATCCCCTGCAGGACTTGGAGTGGACGTTTCCGCGTAAACAGCGCGGTGCCCGAATACCCCTTCTTTTCGGCTGAGTTCCAAAAAGTGGCGTAGGTGGACGGCCATAACTGCTCGACCTGATCCGGGGAGCATTTGGTCTCCTGCAGGCAGAGGATGTCGGGCGATTCCGCGGACAGGAAATCGAGAAAGTTCTTCCGCAGCACGGCGCGCAGACCGTTGACGTTCCAGGAAATGAGTTTCACGGGCAGCGCCAGTTCAGCGACTGCGAAACCCTTTGAACAGTCCGAACCCGGTTGGCGATCCCGTAACGGCAGGCCCGTCAGGCCGGCATCAATGTCGACGCACGCACGTCCAATCGGCGGGCGAAAAGCAGATGCGGCGGTTCATCGGGCAATTCCAACCCCAGCCAGCGCGACATGTTGAGCGATGAGAACTCGGCCCGGGCGGGCTGCAATGGCCAGGGAGCATGCGCCACTTCGCACCGGCGTACCCGGCCGGTGCCGTCCGCAGCGAAGAGCCGGTACCGCTCTGTCAGCCAGTGTTCAAGGCTTCCAGGTGCACTCCGAAAAACTGGCCCCACAGGTTCGTACCGCGCCACCAGTTCGGCGGTTCCCCCACCCCGGTGGGTTCGCCAACTGGCGTACGCGACGCCGGCACCGTGCGGCGTCACCGTCATGTCTGCGTCGAAATACGGCAGGTGAAAGGTCCACCGCGCGGCGCGGACCGCCATTCGGTGCGCCGCATCCAGGCTGAAGAACCAGACGCCCGGACGACCGTTGCACGTCACATAGGTCCGCACATTCAGCTCCGGAAAGGCGCTCGCCCCCGGCACCGCCGGCCAACCCCGCAGGTGAATGCCACGCATGGAAAACGGAACAATGCCCAGCCAGGCCCGCCCCTCAAAGGTATCGACCTCCAGCGCGGGCGACGACTTTGGAAGTAGGGCCGCGAGGGTCTCCACAGGCACTGGCCAGTGGGCAAAGAGCAGATCGCGCCACTGCATGGCCATCGTCCAGCGGGAACGATCCAAAGACGGAAGCAGTCGCGTCCACGCGGGACGCGCTGGCGCAGCCGGTGGATCACTCGCCGCGAGGATCGGAGGTGCAGGCGTGGTCATGACGGTGGCGGTATCCCCTCAAGGAAAACCTTTTCCGGCAATGGCAATGAAGGAGGAATCACCAAAATGGGTTGGGAGTTTTCGGCGGATTGCCCGCGGCCATCCCGCGATCCGATCTCGATCAATCCGGCCGGTCGCCCCTCCGCATCAGATCCCGGCGGGCCGCCTCCAGGCGGGCCCGTTCCGCGTCGGTCAGACTGCCAATTCCTGACCGGCCAATCTTGTCCAACAGGGCATCCAACTCGGTCATGCTGGAAGCTGGGCGCGGCGTCCCCGAACGGCGGGCGGCTCTGACGGACGGCTCGTCAGGCAAAAGGCGGATCGCCGGGGCGCGCTTCCAGAGCCGGTAGCTGGGCAACGACAACTCCCCCTGCTGATACCGAATGAATCCGTGGGCGTAACCGCAGGTGGTTCCGAGCAGGATGAGCTCCGTCCAACTCCGCGCCGCCACCGCCATCAACGCAACGATTCCGACCAGGATCAGCGCCGCCCACTTCGCCAGAAGGGAGAAGAAAAACGGCATGCCGGGAAACTGCGTCGCGAAGGCAACGAAGAGGGCCAGGGCCCCTGGCTCACCAATCAGCCGCGTCGGCCATGCGAGACCGACGAGGGTGAATACCAGGGACGGCGTGAGGTAGATCCCCGCGTAAAGCCACAGGAAGATGCGTCGTCCGAAGTGCTGCTCCAACTCGCGTCCAAACCAAGCGAGCATGAGCA
>JBDKKE010000273.1:0-4426 GCA_039796255.1 Verrucomicrobiota bacterium
GGACCAGGCGGACGACCAGGGAGGTCCATCCCGTTTGGTGACTCGCCCCGAGACCTTCGCCGGTCTCGGCATGGAAATACTCGTGGAACAAAACGAGGTTCTTCCAGGTGGGGTTGTCATCATAGCGCTTGGCAATGCCTCCCCCGAAGCAGGGCCGATAACCATTCGCGTCCTTCTGGAAGATGGAGATCAGTCGTTCACTGATGAGGTCGGCCACCTGATCCAGGGCCAGTTCACGGCCGGACCCGGCGGGCGCCTCAATCTTGAAGGAGTCCCCGTAGAAATGGTGGTAGCGCTCGAGCGCCTCGACGATGAGGTAATTGACGGGGAACCACACCGGTCCGCGCCAGTTGGAATTGCCGCCAAACATCCAACTGCTGCTCTCGCCCGGGACATAACTGACTTCGTGGGACTCGCCGCCGTGCTGGAACCGAAAGGGGGTCTGCTCATGAACCTTGCTGAGCGAGCGAATGCCGAATTGGCTGAGAAACTCCTTCTCATCGACGAGCCGCTCCAGACAGCGGCGGAGCCGTTGCTGGGAGGGAATGGCCAGCAGGCGCAGGGAGCGGTTGTCTTCGCCGCCGGTCCCCCGATCCCCGTAGCTCACGTACTTGGCCAGCTCGGGTCGATTCTCCAGGAACCAGTTCATGCGCTTCTTAAATCCGGGAAGGGCGTCGATGGTTTCCTGGTCCAGGACAGCCACCGCGATCATTGGCAGCAGGCCCACCAGGGATCGGACCTTGAGCGGGATCGGCTGCTGATGATTGATGATGAGCTGGTCGTAGTAGAAGCCATCCTCTTCATCCCAGAGTCCGTCCCCACCGAGCGCATTGATCGCGTCGGTGATGTTGACGAAGTGCTCGAAGAACTTGGAGGCGATGTCCTCGTAGGGCGGACGGTGGCGGGCCAGCTCAATGGAGATCGAGAGCATGAGCAGGCAGTAGGAAGCCATCCAGGCCGTGCCGTCGGCCTGATTGAGACGCCCGCCGCCGGGGAGCGGACGCGACCGGTCGAAGACCCCAATGTTGTCCAGTCCCAGGAATCCGCCGCCGAAGACATGGCGCCCCTCCACATCCTTGCGGTTCACCCACCAGGTGAAATTGAGAAGCAGCTTCTGAAACGCCTTCTCCAGAAAATCGAGATCCCGGTGGCCCTGGGGATCCGCCATTTTGTAGACCCGCCAGACCGCCCAGGCGTGTACGGGCGGATTGACGTCGGAGAAGTTCCACTCGTAGGCCGGGAGCTGCCCGTTGGGATGCATGTACCATTCGCGCAGGAGGAGCAGGAGCTGGCTCTTGGCAAAGTCCGGATCGAGTTTCACAAACGGCATCATGTGAAAGGCCGTGTCCCAGGCGGCGAACCAGGGGTATTCCCACTTGTCCGGCATGGAGAGGACATCGCGGGCGAAGAAGTGGCCCCAGTCGTGATTGCGCCCGTGCTTGCGGGACTCTTGTCGGACGGGTTCGTCGGAGTGCCCGTGAATCCAGTCATGGACGATGAATTCGTAGTACTGCTTGGTCCACAGCAGGCCGGCGTAGCCCTGCCGACAGATCATGGCGTCCTCGGCGCTGATGAGATCGGGCAGAATGTCATCGTAGAACTCGTTGCACTCCGCGATCCGTACCGAAAGGGTTTCCTCGAAGCCGGCGAGGCCCGCGAAGCCATTGTCCTCCCCGACGGGATGCAGGCGACAGCGCACCACCACACTGGCTCCGGCTGGAATATCAAACACCCAATGGGCCGCGCCCTTGGTACCGCGCCGGACGGGGTTCACCGCGCCGACTTCCTGATTCACCAGGTAACGGTGAAAGGCGTCCTTGGTGTAGGGTGTGGGATTCTCCGAGCCAAAGATGCGCGCCCGGTTGGTCTCATTCTCAGTAAACAGCCAACTGCCCGCGGAGGATGCCCCCTCGGCCTCGCTGTGGAACAGCAGCTCCCCCAGTTCTTCATGCTGAAGGCGTATCGCCCCGACTGCCGGGTCAAACTCCAGGGCCGGCTGCCGTTGGGTCGCCTTGTGGACGCCGGGCCAGCTCCAGACGTTGCGAAACCAGAGGCTCGGCAGCACGTGGAGCGGGGCGGACTCCCGGCCGTGATTGGTAATGGTGATCTTCCACAGCAGGTCATTGGGACTCCTCTTCGCGACCTCCTGAAGGACGTCGAAGTAGGCGTCGTCCTTAAAGAGCCCGAGGTCTGCCAATTCGACCTCCCCCATCCGCTTGTCGCGCCCGGCATTGGCCCGTCCGAGTTCGGAGTACGGGTAGCGCGCCTGTGGATATTTGTAGAGCCCCTTGGTGTAGGAATGGGTCGGGGTGGCGTCGAGGTAGTAGTAACACTCCTTCACGTCCTCCCCGTGGCTGCCCTCCCGTCCGCTGAGTCCGAAGAGACGCTCCTTGAGAATGGGATCCTGTCCGTTCCACAGGGCCGGGGCAAAACAGAGGCGGCATTCGCGGTCGGTCCAGCCCATCAGGCCGTCCTCTCCCCAGCGGTAGGCGCGGCTGCGCGACTGGTCATGGGTGAAGGCTTCCCAACTGTCCTGATGGCCCGAGTAGTCCTCACGCACCGTGCCCCACTGGCGCTCGGAAAGGTAGGTCCCCCAGCGCTTCCAGTTCTTCTCCCGCGCCCGGTCTTCCGCCAGTCGTCGTTTCTCAGATCCCGCCATGCCGGGCCATTGAGCCGGGAACGGACGCATCCAGCAAGAATCTCAAGGTCAGTGATCGGTGATCGGTGATCAGTGGTCGGTGATCAGTGATCAGTGATCGGTCTTCATTCTGCATTCTGCATTCTGCCTTCTTCCTTCTGCCTTCTTCCTTCTGCCTTCCGCCTTCCGCCTTCGTCCGTCGGCGGATATGGGCGCTGGACCGGTGGGGGCGGCGGCTCTAGCGTGGCCAAAGTCGGTGTCCTTCGAGGCATCGACTGCGGACCCAACCCGGAAGACCCCCTCATGCCCTTCCTTCCCAATCCACAAACCGCCTTCGTCGCCATTCTCCGCACGGGCTGCCTGATGCACTTCGACTGGGCCTGCAGCGCCCTGGATGAGGCCGGGGTGCCCTATCAGTGCGGGGAGGAAACTTCAGGAGGGCTTCGCGTCGCCCTGCCGGCGATGCCCACCCCGGGGCCCGGAACCTGGTGGAGTGTGCGGGTGCCCACCCCATTCGCCGAGCAGGCCGAGGAACTGATCGAGAGCCTGCCCTTCGAGCGGACCCTGGCTCCGGATGTCTGGGACTTCCGCCCCAAGCCGCTGGGTCGCCTGGCCTGGCAGGTGTTCATCTGGAGCACCCTGGGTCTGGTCACGATCTCCTACCTGACCGATTTCCTGGGGCTATTCCGGTAGGCCGATATCGCAGGAATGGAAGCAAGCCGGGGAAGACCCAGCGCCGCTCTCAAAACACCGGCCCTGCAGAATTCGGGGTGCTGAAGGGTTTCGGACGCGACCGCTTGGGCACCTGGGCGATGATTCGGAGTGGGGCACCGCTGCCATCCTTGATCTTCATGGGCAGCGCAATGACGTAGGCGCCCGAGGGCGGCAATCGATGCAGGTTGGCCACATTCTCGAACACGGGAATGTTGCGTTCGCAGAAGACGCGGTGGGACTCGAACAACCGCGAGGGACCGTGATCAATGCTCGCGGTATCAATGCCCACCGCCTTGACCTTTCGTTCAGAAACCAGCCACCGGGCGGCGTCCGGATGCAACCCCGGGAAATGCAGTTCCTTAACGGCTTCGGGCCCTTTGGCCGTGGTGCCCAGATACTTTTCGGCGTCGGGCCACCGCTCACCGAATCCGGTGCGGATCAGAACAATGCTCTCGGGACGAATCCGCCGGTTCCGGCGTTCCCAGTTCTTGAAGTCGTCAATGGTCACCTCGTGGTCCCGATTGGTATAGACCGTCGCCGACACGTCCACCATGACGGCCAACCCCGTAATCTGATCCAGCGGGATCTGGTCCACGGTCTGGCGTCCCTCGCCAAAATGAATCGGCGCATCGAGATGGGTCCCCCCATGCTCCGGGGCGCGATACGCCTTGGCGACGTAGTAGTAACCTGCCGGGGTGAATCCCTGGAACTTGGTCTCCAGTTCGAATCCGCTTTCCGTCGGCCAATACAGGGTCTCCACGGAAAAGGCATGGGTGAGGTCCACCCAGGTATCGGACTTCGAAGGACGAAAGGTCTGCGAAAAAGCCGGGCCGATGAGGAAACCCAAGGTCAAGGCCCAGATGGCGAAGGGGAGTTTCATGCGGGAATTCTATCCCGCCTGGCCATGGTTGCAAACGTGGTCGGTGATCGGTGATCAGTGATCGGTCCGCAATCGGTAGCCCTTCTTCATTCCTCATTCCTCATTCTGCCTTCTGCCTTCTGCCTTCTGCCTTCTGCCTTCTGCCTTCCTCAAGTTTTTCCATGACGTTTCCCAAGCTGGCCTCTCTGAAGACG
>JBDKKE010000274.1:0-5191 GCA_039796255.1 Verrucomicrobiota bacterium
AGATGATGGAACGACTGTGCGGAGAGGATCCCCGAAAGTGGGAGGAAGCCGCAGCCGCCGCCTCGGCTGCCATCGAAGAACGGATCCACTTCTGGGATGCCATTCTGGCCGCTCTTCCGCCAGCCTGATAACTGGCTGATTTCCAGTGCATGGCGCTTCACTCCGGTTGGGGCAAGACATCCTGGCGAGCTCTCGGTAGAGTACCCAGACAGCCATGCGCCCCTTTGTCCCAGGAGTTCTGTTGCGACTCGGCCGCATTGTCTTGGTTGGCCTGGTGAGCGGGTGGGCCTTCACTGCACGCACCCAGGCGGTTCTTTCAGAATTCCTCGCCGATAACGCCACCGGACTGCGCGACGAAGACGGCGATACCTCCGACTGGATCGAGATCAGCAACCCGAGGCCAGAGGCTTTGAATCTCGCCGGTTGGCGTCTGAGCGATCGAGCGAACACCTCGGGACAATGGCGTTTTCCGAAAGGGGTGGTGTTGCAGGGTGGGGGGCGTCTTTTGGTCTTCGCCTCAGGCAAAAACCGCGCCATTGCCGGGCGACCGTTGCACTCCAATTTCAACCTCAACGCCAATGGCGAATACCTCGCCCTATTTCCGCCCACAGGTAATACCCCGACCACGGCCTTCACCCCCAGCTATCCACCGCAGCGTCCGGATGTCTCCTTCGGTACCGGGCTTCGGGAAACAGCGGTACTGCGGGTAGAGGATTCGAGAGCTTCCCGACTGAGCCTTCCTTCGCCCCCCGCCAACGACGTCGATTGGAACGGTATCCAAGAGCCCTTCGATGACTCCGGTTGGTTACCCGCCACCGCCGCCGTCGGCTACGACGACTTGTCTGAAGATCTTGGCGAGACCTTGCTGGGTTACTGGACGTTCAACGACATCTCGCAAGGGCGGACCGCCTTCGACTCCAGCGGGCGCAAGGCCCATGGAACACTCATCGGCCCGGCCGGGTTCACCGCCTCGGGCGGTGGACGATCCGGTAAGCCTGGCGACCGGGCCTTGGACTTGGGTTCGGGCGGCACTGGAGCCTCCGTCCGGGTGGACGCCGCGGCCCAAGGGGCCTTCGACCTGCTGCAGGCCCGAGACCGCGTGACGATCAGTTTGTGGACCTTCGGGGGGGCGAAGCTCCCGATGAGCCACAGTGTGTTCTGGTTCGACAGCGGAGCGGGTTCCAGCGATTCGCGCAGCATCCAGGTCCACCTGCCTTGGTCCGACAACGTCATCTACTTCGACACCTCCGGATGCTGTGCCGGCGACACCCGTATCTCGCGCCAGGAACTGGACTCCTCCCGCTGGCGCGGCCAATGGAACCATTATGTCTTCCTCAAGGACGGGCCTCGAAAGGAGATTTGGCAAAATGGAATCCTATGGCACAGCGGCGCGGGAGCGATCCCACTCCCGGCGATCCGATCGCTGTGGTTGGGCAGTGGAGCCAACGGCAGTGGTTCCTACCCGGGCAAGCTCGACGAGATAGCCATCTGGGCCGGAGCCCTTTCGAGCACGGACATCCAGGCCCTGGCCGCGGGCCTGCCGGCGACCTCGATCGGCAGTTACCGCTCGTGGATCCGAACCGACCTGGCGAGAGAGATGCAAGGCGTGACGCCACAAGCCCGCTTGCGCATCCCATTCACAATTCCTGGCGGGGGGCTTCCCGACTGGCTGCAACTGAACTTGCGATACGACGATGGAATTCGTGCATGGATTAATGGCCACGAGGTGGCTCGCGATAATGTCCCGGTCCAGCGGTCCCGCTCGAAAGCCGAGGGACTGCGACGGGTCACCTGGCACCTGTCGGCATCACCCCCATGGCCGCTACAGACCGGCCCTAATCTCTTGGCCCTCGAGGGGCTGAACGACCGAGCGGCGGGATCGGATTTCTTGATCCAGGCGGAACTGCGCATGGGCCAGTCTCTGGGTCATCGTTTCTTCACAACTCCCAGCCCGGGTGACCCCAACGGCCCCGGCATCTCCGGCTTCACCGGCGCACCGACCTTCTCCAAGGGGCGCGGATTCCTTTCCGGGCCCATCCGGATCGGCCTGACGAGCTCCACCCCGGGAGCACGGCTGCAGTACACCCTGGATGGCAGCACGCCAACCGCCACCCATGGCACCCGGGTCGATCCGGATCCTGCCTCCGGCGTGGCCTCCGTCGAGATCCTGGTTTCCCGCAGCGGCCCCGTCCGAGCGATGGCCTTTGCGGCCGACCAGGAACCCTCTCCGGTCCAAACCCACACCTATTTGTTCGCCGACCAAGTCGAACGCCAATCAGCGCAACCGCCCGGCTACCCGACTACTTGGGGCGTCTACGGCGCCTATGGCCCCATGCCCGGCCAACCGGTCCCGGCCGATTACGAAATGGATCCCGACGTGATTCGGACCACTTCGCCGGGCTACGGGATCGCCGAGGCAATCCGGTCTTTGCCGTCGGTGTGCATCACCGCTGACGTGAACGATCTGTTCGACGCCGCCACCGGGATTTATCCCAACAGCGCGAGCCAAGGGTCGCAGTGGGTTCGACCCGCGTCGGCCGAGTGGCTCGAGCCCGCAGGCTCTGAGTCGAGCCCACGACCCGGCTTCCAGATCGACGCCGGACTGCGGATTCACGGCGGTCTGAGCCGACAACACTGGCATGCGCGTAAACACAGTTTCCGCCTCAATTTCTCCCGCGATTACGGCCCCTCCCGACTCCGATTCCCGCTGTTTAACGACACCCGGGTCACCTCGTTCGACGAACTCACCTTGCGAGCCTCATCCACCGATAGTTGGGCCGTCGAAGATGCCACACCTTGGACCCGCAAGAAGGCCACCTACCTCCGGGATGTCTGGATGAAAGACACCCAGCAGGCTCTGGGCTGGCCCTGCGGACACAGCCGCTACGTGCATCTGTTTCTCAACGGACTTTACTGGGGGCAATACAATCTGGCCGAGCGAACCGAAGCGGCCTGGTTGTCGGAAAACTTCGGCGGAAGTCCGGACGACTACGACATCATCAAGGATGTCGGTGAAGTGGAGAGCGGCCATCGCACGGCGTGGGACGCCATGATGACCTTGGCTACATCCGGGTTCAGCTCCGATGCGGTCTATTGGAAACTTCAGGGTCGACGGAGTGACGGCACTCGCGACCCAGCCATGCCGGTCCATCTGGAGGTGGACAGCCTCATCGACTACATGATCCTCCACATTTATTCGGGCGCCATTGATTGGCCGAACCACAACTGGTGGAGCGCCCGCAGTCGCGATGGCAACCGCGGCGGATTCCGCTTCTTCACCTGGGACCAAGAAATCTCGAACCTCTCTCTGACCGAAACCAAGACCTACACGGGCGAAGCCTTCGAGTCGGTCAGCGGACCCAAGGATTCCCCCGCCTTCCTCTACTCCAAGCTCCGCGAGAACGCCCGTTTTCGCGCCCGATTCGCCGCGCGCGTCTCCGAACTCACGCAAGGCTTCGGTCTGCTGACCCCATTACAAAACAGCGCTCGTTGGGAGCGTCGCCAGGCCGAAATCGACCGCAGCATCGTCGCGGAGTCGGCGCGCTGGGGCGACAGCCGACAGACCACGCCCCTCAAACGCAGCGACTGGATCACCGAAATGGCCTGGATGAAGACCACCTATTGGCCCCGGATCCACGCCATCGCCCTAGCCCGCTTCCGGCGGGTCGGCCTCGAGACACCGATCCCAACCCCGGCCGTGACCTTAAATCCTGCCGGCGGTGTGTTACCGACCGGAACCCGGATCACCCTGAGCGGAGGCTCCGACCTTTTCTACACCACCGACGGCTCGGATCCGCTGACCTCAAACGGCCAACCCACCCACACCGCCCTTGCCTACACAGAGCCCCTTTCCCTCGGACATTCCTTGCGAATCCGAGCCCAACGCCGCATTGGCTCAGGCGCCTCCGCTGGGAGCGAAGCACTCTTTCTGACCCCAGAAACCGTCGCTGCCGAGACCGACCTGGAGGTCAGCGAGATTCACTATCACCCGAGCACCAACGACGCCGAGTCCTTCGTCGAAATTAGTCATCGGGGCACGAACCATTGGGCCTTGATCGGCGGGAGCCGCTTGTCGGGCGACATCGACGCCGTGGTCCCGAGTGGCGCCATCCTCAGACCCGGCGAGCGGGCCGTGTTCATCGCCGACCCCGTGGCATTCCAGGCTCGCTACGGTCGACTCCCTCGAGTCCTCGCCCCCTTCTCCGGACGCCTGAGCCACGGCGGTGGAACCGTGCGTCTGCTGGCCCCCTCAGGCCGATTGATTGTGCTCACCTCCTACGACGATTCGCCGCCGTGGCCCACCGAAGCCGACGGGCGTGGCTCATCCCTCACTTTGCGAACCTCCACCGAAGGCCGCGACCCCGCCCAAGCAACCCAATGGCGCCCTAGCACGGTCACCGGCGGCACTCCCGGCACCTCGGATTCCCGGCCTTTCCTCGGTTCCCCAACGACCGACGGCGACGGTGACGGATGGAATGCTCTGGAGGAATACTTCCAAGGAACCAGCGACACCGACCCCCAAGACCAACCCACCCTGCATCGCTCCTCCTTCCGGTTGGGGAGCGACGGTGCTATCAGTCTGTCCCTCGCCCATCCCCTGTCGGCCGACCGAGCCGACGCCTTTTTGGAACAGTCTAGCAATCTAGAACAGTGGCAGCCCATCCCAATGACCAGTGGTTCGGGAATTCCGGTTTTTGGCGATGGCCTCGAAACGCTCCGCTGGACGGTCCCTGTCAGCACCGACGCTCAGAGATATTTCCGCCTGCGACTCCGTCTGCGCTGAAGCCCCCCTCCTGGTGTCTTTGTTTGCATCGACACGCTTCTAAATCTGCCGGCCGAAGTACCTGCGTCGCAGCCTGAGAGCAGGCAATTCCCTTGACGGGTGCTAGTCGGCCGCAGAAGGCTAAAACGGTTACCACCGCCCTTCTAACACGCCACTTGAATGCCCTTGGCGCTCGCCAGACCTAATTTGCGGAAACCTTTCGGGGCGAGGGTGCTTTCAGCGTGGATTAAACCCATCCTGAGCATCGGTTTAACTCTCATCCTCGGCGCTTCCCCGACCAACAGCCCAGCCAAGGGACCCACTGCGAAGCCCGAGCCTGAAATAGAAACAGCCACCCTAAAACGGGATGCCGTTGCGGTCGCCAATGCTTTGGCCACCCAGTATCCCAGCGATCCGTTGGTTTACGCT
>JBDKKE010000275.1:0-7716 GCA_039796255.1 Verrucomicrobiota bacterium
CCGCCGTGGGGGAGGGATCGGCATTGGACGCCGCCCAGTTCGGACTGGAGGCCCAGGAACTCGTCATTCAGCGACTGCAACTGGAGTCCGACCGGGCCCGCTTGGTGGGCGACCTGCGCCCGTTGCTCGGCGTCGGGCCCTCCGAATCCCTGGACATCACTGGGGAGTTGTCGCCGGCGGTGAGTCCCGAATCCACCGGGGAGACACCGCTGGTCCTGCGTCCAGACTACCAGGCGTCCATGGCCCGCCGTGAAGCGGCGGAGCGGATGCTGGCGCTGGCGCGGGCCAATCGTTGGCACGACATTGGCGTGGGGGTCTTCGGGGAGATGCAGCGTCAGGAGGACGCCCCGCTGGGGGTGGTGGACGACAACTTTGTCGGCCTGCGCGTCTCCCTGCCGCTGCCCTTCTGGAATCGCAACCAGGGCCGGATCCAGGAGTCGGCCGCGTCGGTGCGCCGGGCGGACCGCGAAGCGGAAGCCCTGGCGGTGCGCATTCGCTCCGAAGTGGACGCCGCCCAGCGGCAGATGCAGGCGACCGCCCGTCTGGAAGCGGAGGTGTCCGGGACCCTGCTGCCGGCTGCCACCCGCCTGGAGGAACGTCTGGAAACGCTGCGGTCGGAGGGGCAGGCGACCTTGACCGAGGTGCTGCGCGCGCGGGAGCGGCGGTTCCGGGTGGAGGCCATCCGATTGGAGGCCCGGCGGGATTTTCATCGGGCCCGCGTTCGACTGGAAGCCGCCGCCGGAACCATTGTTCCCGACTCCCTCCCCCGATGAATTCGTCCCGTCATCCGTCCGCGTTCTTCGTTGTCACCCGGTTCCGAATCTTCTCCATGAACCCGCCGCCTCTTCTCCTTGCCCTGCTCCTGGCTGCCGTGCCCGCCGCGGCGGCGGACGGAAAATCGTCCAAGGCCGAGCGTCTCGCCAACACCGTCGTGCTCAATGAAACCGCGGTTAAGAATTTACGCCTCAAGACGGAGGAGGCGGAGGAAACGGACTTCGATGAAACGCTCTTTGCCCTGGGCCGCATCGAGGTGCTTCCGGGAAGGCGGGCGGTGGTGAGCAGCCGGATTGCCGGACGTGCCGTCCAGGTGGAGGCGGTTCTGGATCACGAGGTGCAGGCCGGTGCTCCCATCGCGGTGATCGAGAGCCGCCAGGCTGGGGATCCACCGCCCCGCATTACCCTGACCGCTCCTATCTCCGGGATCATCTCTGAGATTCATGTGGTGCCCGGGGAACCGGTGAGTCCGGACAAATCCCTGGCCACCATTCTGGATTTGTCCCGGGTTTACGCGCTTGCCCGCGTCCCGGAACATTGGGCAGAGAAGCTGCGTCGCGGCCTTTCCGCCACCATTCGCGTGCCGGGTTGGACCGGCGAGGTGTGGGAGGCAAAGCTGGAGCACCTGGGGGCGTTGGCGGATCCCGCCTCCGGCACGCTGGAGGCGGCCTTCGCCATCAATAACGAGGGATTGTGGCTTCGCCCCGGCATGCGGGCGGAGTTCACCATCGTGGTGGCCCGGCGGAAGGGGGTCTTCTCCGTGCCGCGGAGCGCGCTGCAGGGGGATCCGGCCAACCGCTTCCTCTACGTGGCCGATGACGATCTGCCGCACGCGTTTCTCAAGGTGCCGGTGGTCACCGGGGCGTCGAATCCCCAGCGCGTGGAGATCCTCCAGGGACTGCTGCCGGGCGACCGGGTGGTGACCGAGGGCGCCTATTCGCTGGCCTATGCCGGCAAGGGCAATGTGTCGCTCAAGGAGGCGCTGGATGCGGCCCACGGGCACGAGCACGCCGCCGACGGTGGGGAACTCCCCCAGGGGGGCGCGGCCAATGCCTCCGCCGGTGAGGTGGGACACGATCACGGTTCCCCTCCGGGCCGCTTCTCGGGACTCACCCTGGCGTCCCTCATTGCCAATGGCGTGCTGCTCGTGCTGCTGGCGGGCAGTGCCGTCTCCCGTCGGAAGGGAGCGTCCGGCGACCATGCTTAACAAACTCATCCGCCTGGCCCTCAACAACCGGGCCATGGTCATGGGGTTCTCCCTCCTCTTGCTGCTCGCCGGAGTGCAGGTGGCCCGCGAACTTCCCGTGGAGGTGCTGCCCGACCTCACCAAGCCCACGGTCATCATCCTCACGGAAGCCGCGGGTCTGGCCCCCGAGGAGGTCGAGGCCAATGTGACCCTTCCCATCGAGCGGGCGCTCATGGGCGTGGCGGGCCTCACCCGGTTGCGCTCCAATTCCGACGTCAGCCTGTCGCTGGTGTACGCCGAGTTCGGGTGGGGCACGGACATCTACCGCGCCCGCCAGTTCGTGCAGGAGCGCCTCCAGGGCGTTCGCGGAACGCTGCCCGCCGGCGTCGAGCCGTTTCTCACGCCGGTGGCCTCGCTGATGGGCGAGATTCTGCTGGTGGGACTGCGCAGCACCAACGAGGCCGTGCTGCCCCGCGAGGTTCGCACGCTCGCCGACTGGGTGGTGCGTCCGCGCCTGCAGAGCATTCCGGGCATCGCTGAGATTCTGAACATGGGCGGCGGCATCCAGCAGGTGCAGGTGCAGCCGGATCCGTTGCGAATGCAGGCCTTCAACGTCACCTACGCGGAACTGGAGCAGGCCACGCGCGAGGCGGCGGGCAATACCACCGGCGGATTTCTCAACACCGGCCCGCAGGAAATCATGGTCCGCAACCTGGCCATGACCGTGCAACTGGAGGACCTCGCCCGCACCGTCATCAAGCGGGTCAACGACCGGCCGATCCTCATCTCCGATGTCGCCACGGTGGAGTGGGGCATCGAGCCGATGCGCGGGGACGGCAGCGTGAACGGCACACGCGGGGTGATCATGAGCATCACCAAGGCTCCGGGATTCGACACGCTGTCGCTGACAGAAAAGATCGAAAGCGCGCTGCGGGATCTTCAGCCCACCCTGCCCAAGGGCGTGGAGGCCGTGGTCCTCTTTCGTCAGGCCGACTTCATCACCAATGCCATCGGCAATCTGAAGAGCGCCATCGTCGAGGGCGCGGTGATGGTGACACTGGTCATCTTCCTGTTCCTGCTCAACTTCCGCACCACCTTCATCACGCTCATGGCCATGCCGCTGTCGTTTGCCATGACGCTGCTCACCTTTAAGTGGCTGGGCATTTCGGTGAACTCGATGACTTTGGGCGGACTCGCGGTGGCCATCGGCATGGTGGTGGATGACGCCATCGTGGACGTGGAAAATGTCTTCCGCCGTCTGCAGGAGAACGCCGCGCGGCCCCAGCCGCGTCCACGGCTGGAAGTCATCGCCCAGGCGTCGGGCGAGGTGCGGAACTCGATCCTCTACGCCACGCTGCTCATCATTCTGGTCTTCCTCCCGCTGCTCGGCTTGAGCGGCGTCGAGGGCCGGCTCTTCTCGCCCATCGCCATCGCCACCATCATCAGCATGGTGGCGTCCTTCATCGTTTCGCTGACCGCCATCCCGGTGTTTTGCTCGCTGCTGCTCCGTCCCAGGGAAGGACAGGAACACCGTGACGGCCCGGTGGTCCGCGGGCTCAAGTGGCTGCTGGAGCACACGCTCCTGCGCTTCGGACTCAACCAACCGTACCTCCTGCTCGGGTTGGTGGCGTTGCTGTTGATCAGCGTGTTCTCGCTCTATCCGCGCATGGGGAAGGACTTTCTCCCCGCCTTCCGCGAAGAGACGGCACTCATCTCCAGCACCTCCGCTCCCGGAACATCACTCGAAGAGATGAACAAGATTTCCGACGTGATTGAACTGGAGTTGCTCAAGGTTCCCGAGGTGCGGAAGGTGGGACGCCGCCTGGGCCGCGCCGAGCGCGGGGACCATGTGGTGCCGGTTTCCACCGCCGAGTTTGACGTGGATTTCCGCGATACCGACGGCGCGAAGAATTCCCGCACCCGGGCGGAAATTCTCGAAGACATCAAGGCCCGGATCCGCGCAGTACCCGGCACCTTCAGCGTGGTGACCGGCCCGCTCGCCGATCGCATTGGGCACATGCTCAGCGGCGTCTCCGCGCCGGTGGCGGTGAAGGTCTTTGGTCCGGATCTGGAGAAGCTTCGGCAAATCGGCATCGAGATCCAAACGGTGGCCAAATCGATTCCCGGCTTTGCCGATACCAAGCTCGACCAGCAGTCGGTCATCCCCCAGCTCCGTATCGAGGCCGACCGCGACCGTGCCGCTGCCTACGGCGTCACTCCGGGCAAACTCAATGAAACGCTGTCCACTCTCGTGGGCGGGAAAGCCGTGGCGGAATTGCGGGAAGGTCAGCGGGCGATGGATCTGGTGATCCGGCTGCCGCTGGCCTGGCGCGAATCGCCGGACAAGCTGGCCCAATTGCCCATCGAGGTGCGTGACGGCGACACCGTCCAACGGGTGCCGTTGTCGCTGGTCGCTGACGTGCGGGAGGCCAGGGGACCCAACGTCATTTTCCGTGAAAACAGCCAGCGCCGCTTTGCCCTGGCCATCAAGCCGAGCGTCCGGGATGTCGGGACGCTGGTGCAGCAGCTCCAGCGCGAGGTGACGGAGAAAGTGACCCTGCCGGAGGGTTACTTCGTCAGCTACGAGGGCGAATTTCAGGCTCAGAAGGAGGCGTCCGAGCGCATCGCCCTCCTGAGTGGCGTCGTTCTGCTGGTCATCGCCTTTCTCCTCTACGGCTACTTCCGCACGCCCTTCTTTGCCGTCCAGGTGCTGACGGACATCCCGCTCGCACTGGTCGGGGGACTGTTCCTCACCTGGATCAAAATCGACAATATCTCCATCGCCACCCTGGTGGGCTTCATCGCGGTCGCCGGCGTGGCGGCGCGGAACAGCATCATGCTGCTTTCGCACTACCTCCACCTCATGCAGCACGAGGGCGAGAATTTTACCAAGACGATGGTCATCCGCGGCACGAAGGAACGGTTGGTCCCGGTTCTCATGACGGCGCTGAGCGCCGGTATCGGTCTCATCCCCCTGGTGTTGGCCGCCGATCAACCGGGCAAGGAGATCCTGCATCCAGTGGCGGTCGTGATCGTCGGCGGCCTGGTGACCTCGGCCCTGCTCGGACTCGGCGTCACCCCGACCGTCTTCTTCACCTTCGGCCGCAAAGCCGCAGCCAAGGCCATTGAGAACGAGGCCCCTGCTTCGCACTGACTTTTCACCCCGCAGTAACAACGAAACAAGAAACCAATAAAACAGATGAAAACCACACTGCTCAGCCTCCTCGGCACCGTTGCGCTCGGACTCTCCGCGCTGGCCCATGGAGACTTCGAACTCGGACCCACTGGAGGACGCATCGTAGAATTCAGCAAGAATGAGACGATGCATGGTGAAGTCACCCTGGTGAACGGGGTGTTTCACGTGGCCCTGCTGGACAAGGACATGAAGCCCGTCGAGCTGAAGGATCAATCCCTCGTGGTCACGGGCGGGGACCGGAGCCGTCCTGAGAAGCCCAAGGTCGGGAAGGAAGGAAATCACTTCGTCTTCCCGGCGCTCAAGGGCGACGAGTATCCGCTCGCCCTCCAGTTCAAGGAGAGTTCTGACGCTCCGACGATCACCGCCCGCCTCACCTATGACGCCGCCGTGTGCAAGGTCTGCAAGAAGGCGGAATGGATCTGCTCCTGCGGCGCGGAGGAAACCAAGGCGGCCGCGGGCAAGGATAAGAAGTAATCGGCCCCGGGCCTGGGAATCTTGGGGCTTCCTTGGAGCTGGGAGCTTGGACTTTGGAACTTCGGCGGCGACCGCCGCCGCCCTCCCTTGATTGACCCGGCCCGTCTCCTTTCGCACTCTGCCGTCCGATGATCATCGCACCTTCGCTGCTGGCCAGTGACTTCGGACGGTTTGCCCACGAAGCAGCCCGCGCGGACCGCTCCGGTGCGGAGTGGCTGCACCTGGACATCATGGACGGGCAGTTCGTGCCCAACATCTCCTTCGGTCCCGCGGTGGCTGCCGCCGTCCGGCCGCACTTCTCCCGCTACCGGGATGTGCACTTGATGTGCGAGAAGCCCGAGATCCTGCTGGAACCCTTTGTGAAGGCGGGAGCGGACGGAATGACCATCCACGTGGAGTTGGGCAGTCAGGTGACACCGCTGCTGTGGAAGATCCGTTCGCTGGGGAAGAAGGTGGGACTGGGCGTCAATCCGCCCACCAACATCAATGAGGCGCGTCCCTATCTGTCGCAGATCGACGTGCTGCTGATCATGACGGTGAATCCCGGATTCGGCGGGCAGTCCTTCATCCATGAGTGTGTGCCCAAGGTGCAGCAGGCGGCGGCGTGGCGCCGGGAATTGGGGCTGAAGTATCACATCGAAGTGGACGGCGGCATCAATCTCGAGACGGCCTGCGAATGTGCCCGGGCGGGGGCGGATGTGTTCGTCGCCGGCACGGCTCTCTTCCACCAGCGCAACCTGGGCGCCGCGGTCCGGAAGATGCGCCAGGCGGTGACCGCCGCCCATACCGACTCCCTTTTTGCGGTCTGATGTTTGCCGCCTCCCTGGCCACCGTTCTGTTCGCGCTTTCCTCCGTGGCGGCGAAGCGTTCGGTGACCCTGTTGGGGCCGGCGACGGCGAATCTCATCCGGATTCTGCTGGCCACGCTCATTCTCGGCGTGTTGGCCCACACGCTCGGCGTCGGCCTGGGCGGCCCTTCCTTCGGCTGGTTTCTGGTCAGCGGTATCATCGGATTCGGCATCTGCGACACCGCCATCTTCCTCGCCCTGCCCCGGCTGGGTGCCCAACTCACCAGCCTGATGGTGCAATGCCTGGCGGCGCCGGTGGCGGCGCTGACGGAGTGGCTCTGGCTGGGGACACGGCTGGGCCAGGGGCAGTTGCTCGCGGGAGCGGTCATTCTGGCGGGTGTGGCCGTGGCGCTGTTTCCCGGACGCCAACGCTCTCCGGCGGCCCATGCCGGATGGCTGGGACTGGCGCTGGGGAGCATCGCCGCCGTCGGACAGGCCTGGGGAGCCGTCCTGAGCCGACATGGCCAGTTGCTTGCGCGGGACTCTGGGCATCCGGTGGACGGCCTGTCGGTGGCCTATCAGCGCATCCTGGCCGGACTGGTCTTCACCTTCCTCTGGTGGTTGTGGGCCCGCTCCTCCGGGCGCACGGGTGCCCCCGAGGGGCCTGTCCCCTGGCGGCGGGCCTCGCCCTGGATCGTGGTCAATGCCCTGAGCGGTCCCTCCCTTGGCGTGGCGGCCTATCAGTGGGCCCTGCAAGTGCAGCCCACGGGCGTGGTGATGGCCATCGCTGCACTCACGCCGCTGGCGGTGATCCCACTGGCCTGGTGGATCGATGGAGAGCGTCCCACACGACGCTCCCTCGGTGGCGGATTGATTGCCGTCACCGGTGCCGTGTGGCTGGCCCTGCACCGATAGGACCGCGAACGTCTCAGCGGGCCACGAGGGCCAGCAGCGTCCGGGCGCAGAGTTCGGCGAAGGCGGGGTCGTTGATGGCGCCGTCGTACTCGATCACCGGAATGTCTTTCCGCAGATTCTGTTTCCAGGCGGCGAAAAGGGCGGCATCCGCTTCGGGCCAGTGGAAGGGTTGTCCCGGGGCGCTGATCACACTGATGGCCTTGAGTGGCAGCAGCACGGTGACCGGGCCAGTGGAGAGATTGCACTTCTCCGCCAGGATGCGGCCCAGCTCCGCATTCTCTTCCGGGTTGGTGCGCATCAGGGTCACCTGGGCGTTGTGGTGGTAGAAGCGCCGTCCCTTGAATTTTTCCGGAACGCTGGCCGGTTCGCCGAAGTTGACCATGT
>JBDKKE010000276.1:0-2663 GCA_039796255.1 Verrucomicrobiota bacterium
CCCAAATCCTATCCACTTCTAACGGCTCCACGCCGCCAGTATCGGGAAATCCCACACAAGAATCGCTACCGCCGCCCAGAATAAATCCCCACTTTTATTGGGCCTTAATTAAGCGCCATTCTGACCTGGCACTTTGTCTCCTCCTGTTTTTTCGCTGCCGGGAGGCGAACTTGAGCGAGGCGATCCGGTGGCTTCAGGTACCCGAGTGTTCCAATTGCGTCAGGGTCGCTTTCAGGCGGCGGTCGCCCTCGCCACAGTCAACCCAGATGTCCCCCACCGCTTCCTTCGTTCGAAGGTCGGGGGCGTTCAAGCCACCGTTTCCGGACTCGTTGCACCAGCGTGGGTGCGAACGAGGGTTGTAACATGCCGGCCTGTTTGTTCCCCGTTCGGACTCGGATGAGAGCGAGAGGGTCCGTCTGAACCGGTCGCCAAACGGACGTGTTGCCTGGGAGAACAATCCGCCGCTCTTCCACACGGATCGGTACAGGATTCATGTCGAAGTTGGCCTCGTTGGGCTGCATTTGAAAGAAGGGCACGTCGGGATTGCGCTCAGAAAATTTGGCCAGGACGGGTAAAATCATACCCTTTTCATCGTCCGGCGCGAAGTTCCAGCCGAGAAAAACGCCTGTGATCGAACCTCTTTCGAGAGTTACGAAGTCACATTGACCCTTAGGACCAAAAACTAAATCGAGCCCGAATCTCTGAACGATGATCCGCCATTCTTGTTCGTATGACCACTCCGCCGCCTTCCGGTAATACAGATTCAAACGCACGTCTTCCCCCGCTTGCGGTCGATCCTTGGAGTACTTGACCTCTTTGAGGTTGGGCTTGAATCGAACCATCGGCATTGATTCAAGGTCAAGTTCCACGGCGAAGCCTTTGTGGTCATTGGCATAGTGAGCCCACATCACATTACTGTTGACACTCTTGACGAGGCATAAAACACCCAGCCAATTTCCACTGGCGCGCCTTCTCAAGCGTAAATGCTTCGCGCTGTCGGGGGTTTGGGCGAGCAGTTCCCGACTGCATTCTTCTTTCGCTATTTCGAGAAGTTCTTTGGGCGGTTCTCCTTCACTTCCCGACATCCTGTAGCTCTCGCTGGCGACTCTTTGAGCTTTCGAGTTCAGGGCAGCGTGAAACTCGGCGGGGAGACAATCGAAAGGGTCATTAAAAAACTCAGGGCGGGAGAAATAGAGGCGTCCGTGATCAAAAAGTTCTTGGTAATCGAACTTGCCCCTTCCCCGATGCTCGCCGGAGGTGAAGTTGCGAAAGCGGAAAAGACGGCTGGGAATGGCGTCGGAGAGAGTGCCCACAAGTAGCCGGATGTATTGCGCGGCCCCATTGTCCCGGCAAGCTCATTGTCTTACGGCCTCATTTCTGGGCAGATTCGCAGGGAATTGAATGACCACTCAGCGAATCCTCCCGCAGGCTTGGCAACGCGGATTTTCGGCTTCTGGCTCGACGCGATATTGGGCTTTTTCCTTCTCCAACCCTTCCCCGCCCCCGGCCGCCTCTTTTCGTGGCATGGCCACTGAGGGTCAACGTTGCGGGGGGATGGTACCATGTCGTCAGTCGCTGGAATGGCGGCGATAGGATCTATCGGGATGACATCGACCGGCGGAGATTCCTGGGGGTGGTCTCCGAGCTTCCCGGACGATTCTCGGTGGAGATCCACGCGTTTGTGCTGATGGGCAACCATTACCACCTGCAGCTTCGGTGCCGGGAGGCTAACCTGAGCGAGGCGGTCCGGTGGTTGCAGGTGAGCTACGCGGGCCGCTTTAACTGGGCGCACCGGCGGCGGGGACATCTGTTTCAGGGACGGTTTAAGTCGGCGCTGCTGGAGGAGCCGGCCCTGGATGACGTTGCGCGATACATTCACCTGAACCCGGTGCGCATTGGAGGGCTCGGCCTCTCCAAGCAGGATCAACGGCGGGCGAGGGTGCTGGGCTGCGATGATCCCGGTTGGGAATTAGTGGCGCGACGGGTGGCAACGTTGCGGGACCATGCTTGGAGTTCCTAGAGGATGTATGCAGGCCTGGAGCCGGCGGCACCATGGCTCTGTCGTGACCGACTGCAGGGGGGCTGTGGCGGACGGTCGCTCAAGGAGCAACGGCGGGCGATGGTGACGTACACAGAGACCCCCATCCGGCAGAGGCATCTGGAGAGCCCCTGGGAGCGGTTGGTGGGCTGATTGATTCTGGGTGACGAGGTCGATGCCCAGCGTGTGTTGAAACAGATGCGAACCAATCTGCGGGAGCAGACACCGGCGCGGAGAGTGGCAAGCACCGAACGTACGGCATGGAAGACAATGATACAGGCCGTCGAACAGGTCATCGGCCGGCGGTGGAAGGAAATGACGGCGAACTACGGGGATACCGGACGGGATGCGCTACTGGCCGTGGCCACGCGGCACCTGGGGTGGCGGCTGTCGGAAGTGGTCCGGGAAGTCCCGGGATTGTCCTACGCCGCCGCTGCGCAGGGCATCCGAAGATTCTGGGCCCGCTGCGCCGAGGACAAGAAGTCGATGACCGTTGCCTCCGCGCTGCAGAGGCATATGGCGATAAATCGGATCTGACCCCGGTGACTCCCGCCAACGGTGTCCGGCGGTGAGTAATAATGCGATCCACAGTTATTGTTGCAGGGTGGCATTAGGACAGCCATTG
>JBDKKE010000277.1:0-6212 GCA_039796255.1 Verrucomicrobiota bacterium
TCGACGCACCAATTCCTTCATTAACGCCAACTCGTTGCAGGGCCTCGCCGCCGCCCGGTCCGTCGCCCGGGTACTCCGCGCCGATTCCGGGGCGAATTTCACCCTGATGGACTCGAGTGCGGGGAGGGTTCTGTTCTCCTGGCGGGTGGATGGACCGGGGCCCTTTCGGCCCTTGGCCCTCTCTCCGGAAGGAGCTCGTGCCGCCGCCCGACTGGGGGACGGCTCGGTGCGTGTCTGGGCAACCGACGAGCTCAATCCCGTCGAGGTGGGGCGGTGGGAGGATGCGGCGGCCGTGGCCCTGGAATTTGACCCCGACGGCGAGGTGATTTGCGGGGTGAGCCAGCGCAGTGCGGCGGGGCTGCCCGCCCGGGTATGGCGTTGGATTCCGGGGTCTCCACCCGTCACCGTGGACCTGGACGCTGCCGTGGTGGAGCCGCTGCGGGCGGCCTTCTCCGCGGACTGCCGACTGGTGCTGATTCAGGACGGCACGGCCGGCATTGCCGTCTGCGACACGGAAACCGGCCGCCGGTTGGCCCAAGTCACGACCGAGACGGATGGTTTGCTGCTCACTCTGGGAGTTTCACCGACGGGTGAGCGTTGGTGGGTGTCCCGTGTCGACGGCGTGGCGGCCATGCTGTCCGGCCCCCTCTGGCTGACCTCTCCGTGGGCGAATGGTTCTTCAACCTGGGTGATGGAAGCCCTGGGCCGGCCTGGTCCCTTTCAGGTGGAGCAGACCCCGGGGGGCATCGCTCCCTGGACCCCGGTGGGCTCTCCCCAACCCGGCCCCCGCCTGGAGATCCCCTATCCGGCAGGGGATCTTTTTTGGAGGGTAAAAACGGTGCCTGCGCAGTCGTGGGATGACGCTGTGAATGCGGCCGGGAGGCCCGCCCTTCCTAAGCCGTAACGAATCGGGAGGAGTGGGGAGCGCTCTCTCCCCCTGGAAAAATCATCTGCATGAGCCGTGACCCGGAGGCGCTGGTTCTTTCTGACGGCGGCGAAACCCGGGCTCCCAACACGGGGCAGCCTGCGTTCTTCCTGCGCTACGCGGGGGAATATTCGGGCTCGTTTCCCGGTTTCCATTTGATCCCGCAGCCCATGCTGGGGAGTTGACGCACGGTCACCGGGCGGCCGGCCAGGACCTCTTCCAACGCGCCCCGCAGGTCGGCGCCGGTGATGGGGCGTCCGTTGCCCGGACGCGAATCATCGAACTGTCCGCGATACACCAGGAGACGACTGCGGTCGAAGAGGAAGAAGTCGGGGGTGCAGGCGGCACGGTAGGCGCGGGCGGTTTCCTGGGTGGGGTCGTAGAGGTAGGGAAAGGTCCAGCCCGCGCTGCGCACCTCCTCCGCCATGCGCTCCGGACTGTCGGCCGGATACCGCGCGGCGTCATTCGCATTGATCCCGATCAGCGTGATGCCGCGGCGGGCGCAGTCGCGTCCGAACTCCGCCAGGGCCATGCGCAGATGAATCACATAGGGGCAGTGGTTGCAGATGAAGGCCACCACCACGGCGGGGGAGGCGGCGAAATCGGACAGGGCGATGCGGCGTCCGGTCGCAGCCTCCGACAGCCGGAACTCCGGGGCCGGGGTGCCCAGCGCCAGCATGGTGGACGGGGTGAGTGCCATCGGCGGATTCAACCGGGGATCGGGGGGGGAACGCAATTCCAGGTTGGTCCGGAGACGCGTCCCGGTCAGAGTGGGGCCGTGCAGATTACGAATTTGAACCCCGATCACGACATCGGCGCCAGCGCCTGGCTGGTGGATTTCGACGGCCACCGCATTCTCCTCGACGCGGGAACGCATCCCAAACGCGACGGATTGGAGGGCCTGCCGCTGTATGACCGCGCCGGCGAGGGCGATGTCGAGGCGGTGGTGATTTCGCACTGTCATCACGACCACGTGGGCTCCCTGCCGGTCGCCCTGCGCCATTTTCCCCACGCCAACGTCCTGATGACCGATCTCAGCTACTTCATCGTGGAGCGGGTCCTGCACAATTCCGTAAACGTGATGAAGCGCCAGCGCGAGGAACTGGGGCTGCGCGAGTATCCGCTCTACAGTCACGAGGAGGTGGACGACATCGCCTCGGTATTTCAGGGGCTACCCTTCAACAAGGAACATGACTGGGTGCACTTTCCCAAGGGCCGCCGTGCCGTCTCCCCCACGCTGGAGTTTTACGACGCCGGTCACACGCTGGGCGCCGCCGGCGTCATGCTTCGGGGGGGGAAGGAGACCCTGTTTTACAGCGGCGACGTCTGCTTCAACGACCAGACTCTGCTGCGTGGCGCCCGCTTTGAGGACGTCCGGGCCGACGTTCTGATTCTGGAAACCACCCGCGGTGGGCGGGCGGCGGCGCCCGGGGTGACCCGGGCCACCGAGATCGAGCGGCTGGCCGTGGCCATGGAAGAGGTGCTGGCGCAGCGGGGCAATGTCCTGATTCCCTCCTTCGCCCTCGGTCGTACCCAGGAGATTCTTGCCGAGCTGGCGCTGTGGATGAAGACCGGACGGATGAAGAAGCGTCCGGTTCACATTGGCGGACTCGGACGGGTGTTCACCGAAATTTACGATCTGCAGGCGCACCGCACCAACCGGTCCCACAGTCAGTTGCGGCTCACCGAGGCGCTCGAACTGGTGGTCATGGGGCCGCGCGAACTGGCGTCGGCCAAGCTGAATGGCGGACGCATCTTCGTGATGACCGCCGGCATGATGAGTGAAAACACCGGAGCGCACGACCTGGCGGTCCGCATGGTCGGGGATGCGCGCCAGGCGATTTTCTTCGTGGGATACGCGGATCCCGATTCTCCCGCGGGGCGCCTGCGGGCGGCCGCACCCGGACAAACCTTTGTGTTCAGCGGCGCGGGAGGGGAACTGACCAAGCGGTGCCGGGTCGAGGAATTCGATCTGACGGCGCATGCGCAGCGCGAGGATCTGCTGGAATTTGTGGGCCAGGTGGCCCCCCGGGTGGTCGTGCTGGGCCATGGGGATGCGCAGGCCCGCGCGTGGTTCGCCAGTCAGATTCAGGCCCGGTGGCCGCGGATCCGGGTCCATCAGCCCGGTCCGGCGGAGACCGTCACGCCGTAGGTTCCGGATAGCTTCCCTGCGGAGCTGATTTGGCGGGTGAGACCTCGGGCATTGCCGGCCTGCTGGCCTGCCTGCCTTCGTCGCACTGCCGAATTCCCAGTGGAGGACCCGCCGTCGGCCCGTCCGCACGCGGCCTGAAAATGGGTGCTTTTGAGCCGAAATTTGTAGTTGTGCCGGACGTCCCCCCGTTCCTAGTATCCGGCTTTGAGGCGCCCTTTCGGGTGCGGATCGGCCTCAAGCCAATCCTTTCATTGCAGCAAAACAACACAACAGGAGGAACAGATGAAGTTTGATAAATGGACAGTCGGGCTGGCCACTGCCGGTGTCGTCAGTCTGGGCTCGGTCGCCATGGCCGATGAAAGCCCGCTCAACACCCTGGTCAGCGGCACCACCCTGAGTGGATATGTGGACACGTCCGCAATCTACAAGCCGGGCGTGCAGAATGCGGCCTACCGCTTCGTCAACACCGCCCCGAACACCTACAATGGGTTCAACCTCAACGTCGCCGCACTCACCATTGAGAAGGCGCTGGAAGAGGGTCAATGGAGCGCCGGCTACAAAACGGCTCTCTGGTTCGGTCCTCAGGCGGCGGGCCTCCCCGGTGCCTTCGGCGCCAACGGCATCGGTGGCGATAATTTCGGTGTTCAGGAGGCCTATGTGGCCCTGCGCGCCCCGATCGGCAACGGACTCGACTTCAAGGTCGGCCAGATCAACTCCATCATCGGCTACGAAGTGCTGGACAGCTATGCCAATCCGAACTTCAGCCGCTCGCTTGGATTCAACCTTGAGCCGTTCTCCCACACGGGCATGACGGCGACCTATCAGCTCACCGACTGGCTCGGCGTCGTGGGCGGCATCGCCGATTCCACGTTCAACGGCACCAACCAGAAGGAGACCTATGACCATCAGACCGATAACGGTACGGAAACCTCGAACGGGCATGCGGGCAACGGGACCCTGACCTACATGGGTGCGGTGACCCTGAAGGCGCCCGAGAGCATGGGCGTTCTCGCCGGTTCCGCCCTGTATGCGGGCATCGTGGACAATGGCGACTCTGATGGCCCGAACTCCATCAACTACTACGTGGGTGCCTCGATTCCGACTCCAATCAAGGAAGTCACTGTCGGCGCCGCCTTCGACTACCTCAGCGAAGGCAACGGCGACGGCACCTGGGCGACGGCAGTTGCGGGCTACGTTTCCTGGCAGGTCACCGAGAAGCTGAAGGCCAACGCGCGCGTTGAGTTCGCCAAAGCGGACTACAATGCCTGGGCAATCGGACCCATGATCGGCGAGCCGACCATCGGACCGTCCTACACCGGAGACTTCGTCTATCAAGGTTCCACGCGGTTGCTGTCCACCACGGCCACCCTCGATTACCAGCTCTGGAAGAATGTCATCACCCGTCTGGAAGTGGTCTGGGATCATGACCTGAACGGCAGTGACATCTTCTCCAGCGAGTACACGATGAACACCGAGAGCGAGGATGCGGTGGTTGTCAACGGTCGGAACAACTCCGTGCTGCTGGCCGCGAACATCATCTACAAGTTCTAAACCGCCCTGCGGTTTGCCAACCCCTTCCGCCGACGCGGGAGGGGTTTTTTATTGCCGCGAGTCGCGGATCCGGACGGCGTTCACCGCTCCGCCTGAAAACGGCATTTCAAAAAACCGCAAAGAACGCAGGGAACGCAATGACGGTGACCTCCGCCGTCCGCCATCTACCCGGGCAGCCCAGGCCGTGGACGGAACAGGTAGTGGGACACCAGCCATTCGTTCCCGCCGCGGAATCCCCAGAGTTCGGCGCAGGCGAGGAAGAAAACCCGCCAGTACACGCGCCATCGGGTCTCTGCCTCGCGGCCGTAGGTTTCCGACAACAGGGCGCGGATCTCGGTGTCGTGGGCGTCCAGATTCTGCAGCCAGTGCTCGGCCGTCTGCTGGTAGTGGCGTCCGTTCACGCGCCAGTGATTCACCAGTTCGACGTCGCGCTGGAAATACAGCAGCAGATTGTCGCTGGGCATGATGCCCCCGGTGAAAAAGTGACGGGCCATCCAGTCCGAATCATCCCGGGCGACGAAGTGATAGGCGAATTCCCGGTGGGTGAAGATGTGAACGAACAGGCGTCCCTCCGGCTTGAGCCACCGCGATATGTTCGCGAGCAGCCGTTCGTAGTTCTTCATGTGCTCGAACATTTCCACGGAGACGACGCGGTCAAAGCGCGCCCGGCAGAGTGGGGTGTCCGTGGTTCGTGGTTGGTGGTCCGTGGAACTGACGGTTTCCTGACCACCACCGTTGCTTCCCACCACGGACCCATCCGGTGATGGCTCAAACCGGTTCATATCGCAGGTGATGATCTCCACGTTGGCGAGTCCCCTCCGTGCTGCCTCGGTCAGGATGTATTCCCGCTGCGAACGGGAGTTGGAGACTCCGGTGATGCGGGAGCGGGGATACTTCTCCGCCATCCACAGGGTGAGCGAACCCCAGCCGCATCCGAGCTCGAGCACCTGCTGTCCGTCGGCGAGCTGTGCCCGCTCGCAGGTCAGCGCCAGCATGAGCTCCTCGGCCTCGGCCAGCGTTTCGCGGCCGGTCGGGTACAGGCAGGAGCTGTACTTGAGACGGGGACCCAGGCAGAGCTGGTAGAAGCGGGTGGGGACCTCGTAGTGCTGTTCATTGGCCGCCGCGGTTTCGATGGCGATGGGCGAGCGGCGCAGTTCCTCGACCAGTGCCATCAGGCGCGCCTGTTGTGCCGAGGTTTCGCCCTGGTCTTCCTCGGCAAGTCGCTGGCGCAGCAGCCGTCGGATGCCAAAGCGAAGCACCGAATCCGGAAAAACATCGCGGGTGAGAAGGGTGTCGAGCATGACTACCGTTGCGTTTTCTTAAACCAGGGGACGAAGGCGCTGGTGGTGCGCTGATACTCGCGGTAGGCGTCCCCCTTGGACTTCACCGAGAGCTCCTCGGTCATGGGAATGCCTGTGACGTTGAGGAGGAAATGTCCGATCAGGAGCGGGGAAATCATGCCCAGCCAGCCCCAGGGCGCGCCCAGGGCAAAGACCGCGTATCCCACCCAGATGAGCCACTCAAAGAAGTAGTTGGGATGCCGCGACCAGTTCCAGAGACCCACCTGGCAGACACGGCCGCGGT
>JBDKKE010000278.1:0-11534 GCA_039796255.1 Verrucomicrobiota bacterium
ACAGGACACCCCTTTCTTCGCACACCCCTTCACCCAGGCACGCTTTTTCCTGTTACTCCCCGATCCGCGCCGCTTTCCCCTCTCTTTCCCTGCGGCTCTTTTGCTTGAAACTGAAAACTCCGCGCGCCGCGCGGCTCAGATATGCTTGGAATCGTCGTGATCCTTGGCGGCATATCCGGAGTCCTGCCGCTTGAAGTTCACCTCATTCTTCTTCAGGTAGGCCTGAAAAACATCATCCGCACTCATGCCCAGGACCTGGGCCATGGAAATGAGGAAGTGCAGCAGATCGACCACCTCCACCCGGGCATTCTGTTCGTCGAACTTCTGGTACTTCGCCCACCACTTCCACGGAACACTGTCGGTCAACTCCGCCAGTTCCTGGGTCATCGCCCGTGTATAATTGAGGATCCACTGGGTCTTCGCCGCCTCATCCATCTGATCGGTAAACACACCGATGCGCTCGTTCAGGGCCTTCTGCATGCGAAAGAGTTCGCGAAACTGATCCGGAGTGGGCGACGTCATGCGGGCGAGTGTGGCGGGATGGCAGGGCGGTTCAATGCGGAACGATGCCGTGGGAAGCCGCCCCTTGACCCGGAGGTGACCGTCGCGGTCAGGTGGGGAATGTTGAAAGCGGCAGTCGGTGGATGCAGGGCCCTGATTCTTGGGGTGCTGGGGTGGGGACTCCCCCTGCTGGGGACCGATTGGCCGCAGTGGCGCGGACCGGTGCGCGACGGACATGCCGACGCGACGGAGGCCGCGCTGAACGGATTGCCGGTGGATCCCAGGGTGGCCTGGCGGCTGAAGCTCGGCGCGGGATGGGCCTCGCCGGTGGTGGCCGGGGGGAGGGTTTTCTATTTGGACAGCCAGGACCGGCGGGAGGTGCTGCACGCAGTCGCCGCTTCGGACGGCCAAGAGGCGTGGAGAGCGGAGGTGGACGCCGTCATGCACGACGAGCAGGGGCCCGACGGTCCGCGCGGGACCCCCCTCGTTCACCAGGGACATGTGTACGTGTTGTCGTGCCTGGGCGAGTTGCAGTGCCGGCGGGTGACCGATGGCCAATTGGTCTGGCGGACCCATTTCCAGAAGGACTTTGCCTCGCCATGGCTGGGTGAGGACAGCGTGATTCCCGGCGCTGCGGAGCACGGATACACCGGATCGCCGGTCCTGGCGGGAAGACAGTTGATCGCCTGCGTCGGCAGCACCAATGGCGCGGGGGTGGTGGCCTTTGACCCGGCCACCGGTGCCGTGCGCTGGAAATCCCAGGACGACCTGGCGGCCTACGCGGCGCCGTTCTCGACGGTCCTCGACGGCGAGCCGCAGGTGATTTGCTTCACGGTATCGGGACTGGTGGCGCTGGCTCCGGCCGATGGACGCGTCCTGTGGCGGGTACCGCTGAAGACCAACTACGGACGCAACTGCCTGACCCCGGTGATGGTCGGCGACCGGGTTATCACCGGATCGTATCAGTCGGGGTTGCTGGGGGTGCAGGTGTCGCGATCGGGTTCTGATTGGACGGCCTCCCGGGTGTGGACCAATCGGGAGGCGACCATGAATTTTGCCAGTCCGGTCGCGGTGGGTGGATTTGTCTATGGCGTGGGACCGCAGAAGAATCTGGTCTGCGTCGAGGCGGCCACGGGAAAGCTGTCGTGGTCACAGTCCGGGTATTTCACCAGTGCCGCGGGAAACTCCTTCGCGGCGCTGATCGTCGTCGGCAACCGGTTGCTGGTGACCACGGACGGCGGAGAGGTGCTGTTGATCGCTGCCGATGCCTCGGCCTGCCGGGAATTGGGACGCGCTCAAGTCTGCGGACGGACGTGGTCCCATCCGGCCTACGCCGACGGCCGATTGTATGTGGCCGACGGAATCAGTGGCGCGGGTGTGTTGCGCTGCGTGGAAATCTTCGGGCCCCGTTGAACCTTTTTCGAAGGTTCGCATTCCACTCAGCAACCATGGCGTCCCTCGCTGAATGCGAACCTCTGCCGGTGTCGCAGGCCCGCGCGGGCTCGGCGGAGGCCTGGGACATCCTGTTCCGCCGCTACCAGCTGCCGCTCTACGCCTATGTCTTTGAACTGGTCCATCACGAGCAGACGAGCCTGGACATTGTTCAGGAAACCTTCATCAGCACCGCGCGCAATTTGGGTGGACTGCGGGAGGATCGGAAGTTCGGAGGCTGGCTGTTCGGCATCGCGCATCAGAAGTGCATCCAGCGCTGGCGACGGCAGGGACGCGAAGTGCCGCTCGACGACGAGCCGGGCGAACCGGCTCTCGACGGCCATGGGTTTGCCGAGGCACCCGATGAAGTACTCATCCGGGAGGAGCAGGAGTCGGAGTTCATGAAACTCGTCTACCAGCTGCCCCCGCTGCAGCGATCGGTACTGCTGCTGCATATTCTCGAAGATTTTCCCCTGGAAGAGATCGCCACCATCACCAGTGCCCCGTTGGGCACGGTCAAATCCCGACTTTTTCACGCCAAGAAAGCCCTGCGCCAACTCGTCGCGCAGAACGCCTGAGCCCGCCTCCACTGCCATGAAAACTGCCCGTGAACTTTTGCTCGAGCGCCATCAGGGCGCTGAACCGCGGCTGAATGCCCTGCGCCAGTCTGTCGTGGACGACCTCGCCAGGACCGCTGTTCCGCCGCGCCATCCATCAGGCGGATGGCTGGCGGGAATGGGCGCGTGGATGTCCGCGCTGCGTCCCCTCCAGCGCCAATGGGTGGCCCTGGGAGCGGTGTGGATTCTGGCCGCCGTGCTGAATCACGAGTCCGAGCCGGCAATTCCTGCCGCCTTGGTGGGGCGTACGCTCCCCGCTCCCCATCAGATTCTGGCGTCCCTCCGAGAGAACCGGCGACAGTTGTCGGAATTACTCCGAGGGCCGGTTCCTCCGCCTCCGCCTTCCGTTCCCCAAGCGGGTGCTTCCGGACGCCGACAGAAGGAGATCATCCCCGTCGCCCTCGTCTGATCCGCCGCACTGCAGGGAATCCAACCCAAGCAAACTTCATGAAACACCCAACGACCGATCCAAGCTCCCCACCCTCCTCACTGTGGGAACGCAGTTCCCTGGTGCGGTTCTTCCGCTGGCTGTTCAGCGGACGCGTCCTTCGCCGCATCGTCCTGGGAGTGGCCTGGGTTGCTGCGCTGATCGCCCTGGCCTACGGCGTGGAGAACTGGCGGGGCCGCCGCGCATGGAACCAGTACCGAACGCAACTGGAGGCACGCGGGGTCCAGTTGGATCTGGCGGCGCTGATTCCGGCGCCGGTTGCCGACGATCGGAACATGGCGGACACGCCGTTCATCCGGTCCTGGTTTGACCGCCATACCACTTGGGACAAGCGATGGAACGACGACTTCGAGATTGCGGAAATGCCAAAGAGGGATCCGAAGGCCTCTCCCGACGGATGGCAATCCGTGGACTTGTCTCAATGGGCTTGGTCCCTCCAGGTGGCTGCGAACAACCGGTTGGAATCTCAAAAATATCCGGTCAGGAAGTCACGTGCCGTGGACGACTCAATCATCGATGCTGCCTTTCCTTCGCGTGCCTTGGCAGCAGCGGCAGTCTTGGAGGGACTGAAGTCGAGTGAGGCGCGGCTCGCGGAACTCCGCGAGGCGGGGCGACGTCCGGAGGCGCGCTATCCTGTGGTCTATGACCTCAACAATCCCTGGGGCATTCTGCTACCCCATCTGGGCGGGGTGAGGCGCGCCTGCCTGCGACTCCAGGTCCGCGCCTGCGCCAGACTCGCCCTGAATGACTCCGCAGGCGCCCTGGACGACGTGCTGTTGTCTCTAACGCTGGTGGATTCCCTGAAGAGCGAGCCGTTCTTGATTTCGTCTCTGGTGCGCATTTCCTGTATGCAGATTGCACTCCAGCCCGTGTGGGAGGGACTGGCGGATCGACAATGGTCCGATGTTCAGCTGTCGACACTTCAGACCCGGCTCTCCAGCTACGATTTTCTGGGCGACTGGAATCGCTCCCTGGAGGCCGAGCGGGCGGCCGCGCTGTTGACTGCGGACCTGATCGGGCGGGGAACGTATCGCCTGAGTCAATTGGGACACGAAGCTCCGAGCAGGCCACCGGATCTATGGGGAGAGGTATTCCCTGATGTTGCTGAACGCTTCGCGCCGCGGGGCTGGTACCAGTTGGAGAAGGTCAACTATTGCCGATGGCTGGATCGGCAGACGGCGGGAGTCCTTGATGAAAAGGCGCGTCGTGTCTCACCGGTTCGCATTGCCGCCAATACCCGGGAGTTGGAGGACGAAATTGCCTCGGGACGCCTCTATTTTGGGAGTTTCCCCGGGGTCCTCAGGCACGTGCTGCTGGCCACCCAACTGTTGCCCGGACTGTCCGGACTTCCCCTCAAGATGTCCTCGGCACAGACGGCTGTGGAGGAAGCGGCCATAGCCTGCGCGCTGGAACGGTATCGCCTCGCGGAAGGGTCCTATCCTGAAGCCCTCACCGCGCTGGTGCCCAAGTTCTTGGCCCAATTGCCCACGGATCTGCTGACTGGGAAATCCTATCGGTACCGACGTCGGGACGATGGAGGGTTCGTTCTGTATTCGGTGGGATGGAACGAGAAGGACGATCAGGGAGTTCCCGGAAAGGACCCGTTCGATTCCGTAACGGGCGATTGGGTTTGGGAGTATCCGAAACGATAGCGTGGGAAATCGAGCGACGACCCGGAGGGACGAACTTCGTGAGTCCCCATCTTCCTCCGTCCCACCGCGTGGAGTCGCCTGGGGGATCGGGGGAAGCCCCAGAACGCCGGGGCTTCCCGCGTTCCCCCAAGGGACTCCACAGGCGCAGCGGGATCGATGGGGACGCGCAAAGCTTGTCCCTCCAGGTGGGGAGCGACGGAGGGACGAACTTCGTGAGTCCCCAACTTCCTCCGCCCCATCGCGTGGAGTCGCCTGGGGGATCGGGGGAAGCCCCCAGACGCCGAGGCTTCCCACGTTCCCCCAAGGGACTCCACAGGCGCAGCGGGATTGATGGGGACTTACGAAGTTCGTCCCTCCGGGTGGTGGCCGCTGCGCGGCATTGGCAGGAGGACGTGGTGCCGATAGCGTCGCGCCATGATTGCTCGCGGCCATGGCCGCTTCCTCCTGCGACTCGCCGCCCTGTTGGCCTCGGCCTCCGGCCTCACGGCCGCCACGGATTGGCCGGAGTTTCGCGGTCCGACCGGACAGGGCCTCGCTGGAAATCTTCAGTTGCCGCTCCACTGGAGCGCCACCAGCAACGTGGTGTGGTCGGTCGCCATTCCCGGCGCTGGCTGGTCCTCTCCCGCGCTGGCCGACGGGCGAATCTACGTCACGACAGCGGTGCCCGCCGACGAGGGGGGTGGCCGTTCGCTCAGGGCCTTGTGCGTGGACGCGGAGAGCGGACGGATTCTATGGGATCGGGAAGTCTTCCCTCCCACCACCTCCGGTCCCGGCATTCATGGGAAGAACAGCCACGCGAGTCCGACGCCGCTAGTACGGGACGGACGGATCTACGTCCACTTCGGCCACATGGGAACCGCCGCCCTGGATCGCGACGGGACGGTGCTGTGGCGCCAGAACTCGTTGAAGTACCCGCCGGTCCACGGAAACGGCGGTTCGCCGATTTGGGCGGCCGGTTCGCTGGTGTTCAGCGCCGACGGCGGGAGTGATCCATTCGTGGTGGCTCTGGATCCGAAGACCGGAGACGTGCGCTGGAAGACCCCCCGCGTGACGCCGGCGCAGAGGAAATTCTCCTTCAGCACACCGCTGCTGATCACCAACGCAGGCCGGCAGGAAATCGTCAGTCCGGGAAGCGGCGCCGTGTGTGCCTACGATCCCCAGGATGGCCGTGAACTGTGGCGGGTCCGCTACGGCGAGGGGTACTCGGTGATCCCGCGTCCGGTGATCGGACACGGATTGATCTTCGTGGGATCCGGCTATGACCGGCCCATCGTGTACGCGATCCGCACCGATGCCGCGGCGGGCGATGTCACCGATTCCGCCATCGCCTGGAGCGCGCCCCGCGGCGCGCCGAATACGCCGTCCATGATCCTGTCCGGTGACGAACTCTACTATGTGTCCGACGCCGGGGTGGCCTCCTGCGTGGAGGCGCGGACCGGGAAGGTGTACTGGAGCGAGCGTCTCGGAGGCGGGTTCTCCGCCTCACCGATCCTTGCCGACGGCCGGCTCTATTTCCAGAACGAGGAGGGCGTCGGGTTTGTCGTGGAGGCCGGCCGTGAATTCCGCCTGCTGGCCCGCAATGAACTCGGCGAACGCTCGCTCGCCACTCCCGCAGTGACCGAGGGCACACTCTTTATTCGGACCGAGGGTCACCTGTACCGCATCGGACATCGGAGTCCGACGCCCTAAGGTTCAAGGGGCGGCGAAGGATAAAGTCGTCCATGACGAATCCGCTCCCGATGTCGGTGAGCACTTCTCCCGCCTTTTCGAATCCAGCCCGGGCGTAGGCCCGAAGCGCCCGGGCGTTACCCCGGTTCACCCGCAATTCCAGAAGACGCGCTCCCGCGGTGGCTGAGGCGTCCGCGACTGCGGCCAGCATCGCCTGTCCCACGCCGCGGCCGTGCCATTCCGGGAGCAGGTACAGCTTGTGCAGGTGGACGGTGTCGCCCCCTTCGAGGGTTTCCCACGCCAGATAGCCCACCGGGGTGCCGTCCATCTCGGCGATGCGGTAGTTCACGCCGCGGCGGATTTCGGACGCGAGTTTGTGCGGCGCGTACATCCAGGCCAGCATGTATTCGCGCTGCTCCAGCGACAGCAGGTCCGCGTAGCAGGCGTGCCAGATGCGCTGGGCCAGGCTCCGGAGAAGCGGGACGTCTGTCTCAAGGGCAGGTCGCAACCGAAGCGGCATGCGGGGCAGCGTCCCGTTCGGGCGCGTCCGCGGCAAGTCCGCAGCCTAAAACCGCCCCTGAGCGATCTCCGGTGCCCCGGCTTGCCGGCCGCGGGTCCGCTTCCTACTGTCGCCGCCATGCAGTTGACCCCAGAACAGCAGGATCGTGTCCGCCAGTGGATTGCCGAGGGCCTCAAGCTTTCCGACGTTCAGAAACGTCTGGAGAATGAGTTTGGTCTCCGGCCCACCTACATGGAGGTGCGTTTCCTGGTGGACGATCTCAAGGTCATGCCCAAGGACCCGGAGCCGCCCAAGGTTCCGGAAAAGACCGCGGCGGCCCCCGCGGCAGTGGCCGCGGAGGCGGTGGCGGAGGCGGCGGAACCCGCGTTGGGCGGGGTGCAGGTGACCGTGGATGCCGTGACCCGGCCCAATTCCCTGGTGAGTGGGCGAGTGGTGTTCAGTGACGGCCAGGGCGCGGCGTGGCTGGTGGACCAGTACGGCCGGCCGGGATTGGTGGCCGACACCAAGGGATACCGCCCCACCCCTGCGGACATGCAGGATTTCCAGGTTCAACTGGAGAAGGAACTCGTCCGCCTCGGGCTTTGACCGGCTTCCTCCGGCAAAATGGGTGCCGTATTCAGGTGCCCTTTCTGACCGGGGTACGGATTGCATGCATCCCTTTCGGGACGGCACTCGTTTCTCAGGTTGATGCAGGGATGCGCCATGACGGCAGACCCAGCCGAGGAATGGAGAATCCCGGGCTTTCGTTTGTCGGGATTTGAGGGAAGGTGTTGGCCGGCTGGCGGGCCGACCATGATTAACCTGACTCCCCTCAATTCCTCGACCGACGTCGAGGTGTTTGCCCGCGTCCAGGAGGGCGACACCGCGGCCTTCGCCGAGTTTTACGACCGCCATTCCTCTCTGCTGTATGGTATTGCCCTCAAGGTGCTGGGGAATGGACACGACGCCGAGGATGTCCTGCAGGAGGCGGCCGTCCTCATCTGGGAGCGCGCACCGCTGTACGCGACCGCCCTGGGGCAGCCGGTGAGTTGGGCGGTCGCCCTGACCCGCAACAAGGCCATTGACCGACTGCGGTCCGTCCGGCGGCGCACGGAAGTGATGGATGCCGCGGCCCAGGAACCGGCATCGGTACCTGCCCCGGAGCCGCCTAACGCGAGAAGGTTGGCGGAGGAAACCGGAGAATTTGTGAACCGCGCCCTGGAGGCGCTAACGTCCGATCAGCGTGAGGCGATTGAACTCGCCTTCTACGGGGGGTTGACGCAGCAGGAGATCGCTCTCCGGCTGGATCAGCCCCTGGGAACCGTCAAGGCCCGGATTCGCCGGGGCATGATGGAGATGAGGGACATGTTGGAAGGTCAGCCATGAACTGTACCCGTTTGCAGGAACTCGCCGCCGCCTACGCCCTGGGCGCACTCGACCGGACGGAGGCGGCGCAGTTGGAGGCGCTCGCCGACAGCGACCCGGACATCCAGATCGAAGTGAATGCCTTTCTCGCGGTGACCGCCGCCATGATGCGTCCGTTGACGCCAGTGACGGCCCCCGCCGGCGCCCGCGACCAAATTCTGGCCCGCATTCGAGCCACTCCGCAGCTGCGTTCCGGGGGATCTATCCCGCCGACCGCGGCCCCCGATGTTGCCGGCTTCCGCTTCCTCCGCCCTGCCGAAGGTGCCTGGACCGAGGGACCGCATCCGGGGGTGCGCTTCCAGGTGCTCGCCTCCAATATCCGGCGAAACTACATGATGGTTTACCTCGAGCTGGATCCCGGCGCGGTCTATCCGGCCCACGACCATAGCAGTACTGAGGAGTTGTTCGTGGTGCGCGGGGATTTAGTGACCGAGGGGCGCCGGATGTTGGCAGGCGATTTCCTGCATTCAGAGCCAGGGACCCATCACCACGAATTGCTGTCCCCGGGAGGGTGCCAGGCCCTCCTGGTCACCCCGCTGACCTCCGCGCTCGGCGACGCCGCCAAACTCGCGGTCAAACGGACTACCGGGAAGGTGTTGGACACCCTCGGCCTCGGCTCCCCGTAGACACCACGGATTCTTCGGAAAAGAGGGTTTAACCACGGATAGCACGGATCAACACGGATAGGAGGCATTCAATCCAACAGCCTGCCTTTTCCGAGGTCACACTCGAACTTTTCCTTCCCGGAGGCCTTTCTGTAATCTCCGTTCTCCCAAGCAAGTGTCTTTCCCCCATCCGTGCTATCCGTGGTTAAACTCTCCCTTCCCAGGATCCGTGGTTTGCCCACCGTGGCGGCACGAAATTGTCGGTTTGCGGTTACGGTGCGGCCCCCGTTAGGCTCGGACTCCCGCGTCCGGATCCCCCCGGTTCGCGGTCCACATTTTCCATGAGCCAGACCCGTCTCGAAACCGACACCATGGGCGCCATCGAGGTGCCCCACGACAAGTACTGGGGCGCCCAGACCGCCCGGAGCGTCCATTTCTTCGCCATCGGCGACGACGTCAAGCCGCGCGCGCTGATCCGCGCCATGGGTCTGCTCAAGAAGGCCTGCGCCCAGGTCAACTGCGAGCTGGGCAAGCTGTCCCCGGAGAAGATGCAGCTGATCGTCTCCGCTGCCGATGAGGTAATCGATGGCCGGTTGGACGCGCATTTCCCCGTCCGCGTCTGGCAGACCGGGTCGGGAACGCAGTCCAACATGAACGCCAACGAGGTCATCGCCAACCGCGCGATCGAGATGGCGGGCGGCGTGATGGGATCCAAGAAACCCATTCATCCGAATGACGACGTCAACATGTCCCAGTCGTCCAACGACACCTTCCCCACCGCCATGCACATCGCTGCAGCGGAGGAAGTCGTGCGCCGGCTCCTGCCGGCCTGCCGGACCTTCCGCGATGCCCTGGAGGCCAAGCGGGTGGAGTTTGCCGACATCGTGAAGGTGGGCCGCACCCACCTGCAGGACGCCACACCGGTGACCTTCGGACAGGAGTTCTCGGGCTACGTTTCCCTGATGGACCGCAACATCGCGCGCCTGGAAGCGGTGCTCCCCGGCCTGCTGGACCTGGCGGTGGGCGGCACGGCGGTGGGCACCGGACTGAACTCGCATCCCGAGTTTGGCGATCGCGCGTCGAAGCGGATTGCCGAGCTGACCGGACTCACCTTCGCCAGCCATCCCAACAAGTTCGCCGCCCTCAGTGCGCACGACGAGTTCGTCTTTGCCTCGGGAGCGCTGAAGACCCTGGCCGGTTCGCTGATGAAGATCGCCAACGACGTCCGGTGGCTGGGATCGGGTCCCCGCTGCGGGCTTCGGGAGCTGCAGTTGCCGGAGAACGAGCCCGGCTCCTCCATCATGCCGGGCAAGGTCAACCCGACCCAGAGCGAGGCCATGACCATGGTCGCCGTGCAGGTCATGGGCAATGACGTGACCATCAGCATCGCCGGGAGCCAGGGCAACTTTGAGCTCAATGTGTTCAATCCGGTGATGGTCTTCAATTTCCTGAACTCCGTCCGACTGCTCTCCGACACCATGGTGAGTTTCTCCCAGCACTGCCTGGAGGGGCTCAAAGTGAACCGGGATGTGGTGGCCCACTACCTGGACATCAGCCTGATGAACGTCACCGCCCTGAATCCGCACATCGGATACGAGAAGGCGGCCGCCATCGCCAAGAAGGCGCAAAAAGAAGGCACCAGCCTGAAGGAAGCCGCGCTGGCCCTCGGCCACCTGACCGCAGAACAGTTCGATGCCTGGGTCAATCCCGAGCGCATGACCCGGCCTTGACCGGAGGGTCGCGCAAGGGCGTGGGCCCGGGAGGGGAACGGCAGTGGATCGCGCAAAGCCCTGCTTGACGCTCTCCGGGGCCATTCCTAGTTTGCTGCCCGGTTGGTGGCCGTAGATCAATGGTAGATCCCCAGATTGTGATTCTGGTTGTTGCGGGTTCGAGTCCCGTCGGTCACCCCAACCCCCTTTCCCCCTGATTCGTTCCGCAAGGACCCGCCCCTGGTGGGTGCCTATATCCCGTCCGGGTCGGGGCAGTCGGTGCCTTCCCGCGCAGAAAAATTCCGAGGTCTTCCCCTGATGTACCGGCGCTGCCAGCGGGTTGGCCACAGTGAAGCAGGGGCACGACCGAAGTCGGGTGCCGCTCTGCGTTCCGGGTGGAGGTGGTCCCTCCTGTTCCTCGCCTGCCTATCGGTTCTTGTGTCGCCGTCCGGAGCGGATTCGCCGGATCCCTCCGACTGGTTCCAGCCACCCGAGTGGCGCTCTCCAACGCTGTCTCCTGACGGGGAATGGATTGCTGCGCTGACCGACGGCGGAGCGGGTTCTGAACTGTGGGTCCTTCCGACGCAGGATCCCGCGCGCAGCCGTCGGATAGCGATGCCGGCCAAGGAACTGCGGGCGGTGGATGCGGTGTGGTCCGGACCCGATCAGCTCGTCGTCCTGGCGCTGGATTCTGCGGGCGCGGGCAGATTGTGGATCGCGGGAATTGAGGACGGATCGGTGCGTCCGCTGCCAACGCCCCGGGGTGCACGTTTCGTCCGACTGCTGCACCCACCCAGTCGCGCCCCCGGCACCGTCTGCCTGGAGGGCATCGCCCCGGGCCATCGACCCCGGGGACCACAGGGACGGTGGTTGGATCTTCTGCGGGTGGATACCGCGACCGGACAGATTCTCAGCCGCACCGAGAACCCCGGGGATGTCGTCCAGTGGACTGTGGACGCCGCGGGAACGCCCCGGTTGG
>JBDKKE010000279.1:0-6607 GCA_039796255.1 Verrucomicrobiota bacterium
ATCGCGTCCACTCCCAATCAGGACTGCCCGGCCATGGGCAAGGCCATCTCCGGCATCGAAGGCAAACCGGTCCTCGGTGTCGATGTCTGGGAGCACGCCTACTATCTCAAGTACCAGAACAAGCGCGCCGATTACCTGAAGGCCTTCTGGAATGTGGTGGACTGGGATGCCGTCGCCGCGCTGTACGCAGCGGCGAAGTAGTCTGCCCCGAACCGACTCCCGCGAACGCCGTCCGGATTTCCGGACGGCGTTTTTCATTCTCCCCCGCTGGGCAGTGCAGGCTTCAAGCCGTCCCTACGCCGGAAAAGCAGCCTGAAGGTGGGACTACGAGCGCCGCCGGGCCCGGTACTCGCTGGGGCGCCATCCGGTCCATTTCTTGAACATGTTGGAGAAGACGAACGGATTGGCATAGCCCACGGCGTCGGCAATGATTTCCAGCTTGTCATCCCCCTCCGTCAACAGAGCGGCGGCATGCCGAAGCCGGAGGTAGGTGACCTGCTGCATGGGAGTGCGGCCCAACTGGCGCCGACACAGCCGGCGCAAATGTTCTCCCGAGCAATGGGCGCGACGGGCGAGTTCCGTGAGATTCCACGGTTCCCCCGGTGAGGACGCCACCGCTTCCCACAGTGTTGCCAGCCGATCCTCCAAATGCCACGGCTGGGCAAACCGGAAAACATATCCGTGGATCAACTCCACCCAGTGATGCAGCGCGCCCGGCTGTGGTTCCGACGCCAGTTCGTAGAACAAACCCTCGATCGCCGCCCGCAGGGGATCCGCGGAAAACTTCGCCAGCACCGGCGCCGCGGAATTGATCAGCGGACCATGGCCGGCAGTGGGCTGGTAGCGAACCCAGGCGAAACCCCATCGCTTGCCCGGCACCGCGTGAAAGGCGTGCAGCACGTGCGGAGGCGCCAGGCAGGCCATGCCCGCACCGCAACGCTGCCATCGTCCGTCGAGAAGGATCCGTCCCTCACCGGAGAAACACGCCAGAAAATAGGTGCCGGCCAGATCCGTCCGCACCATCGCGTACGGAGCCGCGGCGTCGGCAACGCCGACATGCGCGATCCCATGGACCGCCAGGGCCGGACACTCTGAGGCGCGCACGATCCGTTCCCGGGTATGCGGGCCGGAGCGATGCGTCTCAACCAGGGGCGGATGGTTCATGCCGAAGGAACTTCGAGGCAAAGGTGCCGGGGGTTGGGATGGGTGACAATCACCGGAACGGGAATGCTCGCTTGGATCTTCGGTCACAGCCCCGGAAGGATCCGCGAAGTCCACTCACGGCAACCCCCTCGCCGCCCGTGAGAGGGTCAGGGACGCCATGCGGACTTCAGCGAGCGGCGGATCATCCGCGCCCGGGCGACCTCGCCCCCTTCCGTTGTCAGGGCCAGGGACGGGGCCTCCTGCGGCACAAAGCAAAACGAACCCACCGATACCCCTCCATTCACAAAAATCTCCAGCGAGGTCCGGTCCAATAAGATGCGCCATCGCACGCTGCCATCCCAGGGAATCAGGTCCGGTCCCCAGGGGCGGGGGAAATCGGAACGTTGCCCCAGGCGACGGTTCGTCACTGGGGAGGGAATCGTTCGGCCCAGCACGGTGACGGCTCCGGCTGCGGCTTCCCAGCGCAGCGGAATCCCCCGCACTTTCAACTCCAGAGCGCGGGCGGTCCCCGGGATGAACTCCATCTCCAAGTCCAGCAACTCCGGAACAGTTCCCGGAAGCGGATGGTTACCCGCTGGCAACGGACGCGGCAGGTCTTCGCGCAGCACGCTGGTGAACAGGGTCTGAATTTCCGGGATCGGCCATTTCACCAGGCGCACTCCCTCCGTCATGGACTGCAGGGTCAGTTCCACTGGAAAGCTCATCTGCTGATTGAATGGCATGTCCGGATACTCCCCGCCCCGCATCCATCCGATCAGAACGACCCGTCGGTCGGGAAGTGCATCCCAGGCCTGTGCCGCGTAATAGTGGGGACCGAAGTCACCGGTCAGCCGGGTCGACTCCGCCGTGAATTGCCGCCCATCAAAGCGTCCAATCCAGTAAGCGCCGTCCGCACCCCACAGCACCCAGCGGCGGTTCGCGGGATCCCCATCCACGGGCAACTCAACCAGACCCGGACATTCGTAGAGCTCCGCGTCGAAGGACCCCGTCCGGGTCCAGATCTTCAAGTCGGGCGATTGAAAGAACTGGCAGGTGTTTCGCACCACCGGCTTGCCGTCCGGCATCCTGCGGGCGGGATCCGGCTCTCCGACGTAAAGCGGCATGACCCATCGCCGGGAGGGTGCGTGCCAGAACACCTTGGGATCCCGATCCCCGTCGCCCGTGGCCGGCAGGACGGGATTTCCGGAGTATTTGGTCCAAGTCCGGCCGCGATCGTTGGAGAAGGCGAGACACTGGCTGAACAGACGCCCCTTGGATTCTTCGCTGGTGCCCCCAGCGGCGGTGTAGATGGCCACCAGCGCCGGATCGTCCCCCGTCTGAAAACCGGCGGTATTGCCGGTGTCCACGACCACGGATCCGCTGAACATGGTTCCCAACCGGTCGGGCAGCAGGGCGTTCTCCCACTGCGTCCACTGGACGAAATTGGTGCTGACGGCGTGTCCCCAGGTCATGTTGCCCCAGTCGCGTCCGAGCGGATTGTGCTGAAAGAACAGGTGATTCTCCGGGCCGAGGCGAACCAGTCCGTTGGGATCGTTGAGCCAGTTGGAATGGGCCGTGAAATGAAACTGTGGACGCAGCAGTTCGTCGTGGAACGGGGGAGGTGGTTCGGGGTTCTGGACGAAGGGCGGGGTGGGTGCCGTGTCGCTCAGCACAAAATGATCCGCGCTGATGTGACCCCAACCGCCGGCATAGGCATCCACGATCTCGATCCGCGCCTTTCTTCCCACAAACTCACCGAGATCCAAGGTGGCGGTGTTGAGAAAGTCGTCCTCCCGCCCGGTGGCCGACCGCACCACACTGCCATCCACCGTCACGTTCACACAGGTCGCCCCGACCTCCTCGCCACCGCCGATCAGGAAACTGAGGTAACGGCGGGACACGGTAAATTCAGGAGAGGTCAATCTCCCGGTGGCGCGATCCTGTCCGTGGAACGAATTGGCAAAACCCCGTCCGCGGAATCCCCCGACCGCCGATTGCTCGGGCAGCGCTCCGGCGGCCGGGGCGGTTCCAAACGCGGTTCCGGAAACCGTCCAGTTCCCGAAGTCCGGCCCCTCAAAATCCGCCACCAGTTCCTCGGCGGCAGGCACCGAAACAGCGGTCATTCCCAGGGCGGCCAGCCAAAGAATTCCGGCAATCCACCGTGGATGCCACCCCCTCATGGTGCGTGCTGGAGGAGCCATTCCACCCACGGCACGTCGGAAGGCAGGGTTACCTTGGGATTGGGTTCCGGACATTCCACCAACTCGACGGGCTGTCCGATCAGTTCGCAGGCGGCGGTGTCGTCGGTGATATGGCGTCCGGACTTTCGAACCGCTTCCAAAGCCCGGCGGATCACCTCCACCTGAAAACACTGCGGCGTTTGCACGGTCCAGAGACGTGACCGGTCGAGGTGCTGCGCGATGAGGCGCGTGCCGTCAGATTCCTTGATGGTATCGGTCGCCCGTTGGGCGGCCACGGCGGCGCCCGTCCGATCGGCTGCCTCGAGGCAGCGCGCGATGACCGCCGGCGCGGTGCAGGGCCGGGCTCCGTCCTGGATGGCCACCAGGGTCGTGCGGACATCCAGTGCGGCGATTCCGTTGCCGACGGAATCCTGCCGCTCGGCTCCGCCGGCGACGAACCGACGCGGCTTGCGCAGTCCGTGGCGGTCGGCGAGTTCGGCGAAGGCGGATTCGAGTCCGGCGCGGACCACCAGCACCAGTTCATCGACCTGGGGACAACGGTCAAAACGCCGCCACGTGTGAACCACCACCGGTTCGCCGGCGACGGGCAGGAACAGCTTGTCAACGTCGGGTCCCATCCGGGTTCCCCGGCCGGCGGCCACGATGATCGCAGAGTTCATTTGGAGCGGCGCCCAGCCTGCGCGCGGGCTGGAAAAAGAAAAGGGCGCGGATGACTCCGCGCCCGGTATGGGAAATCCGCAGGGACTACTTCTTGTCCGGAGCCGCCGCCGGCGCGGGGTCAGCCGCCTTGCCGCCTTCGGAAGGGGCATTCACGTTGAGTGATTTGAGGACGGCATCCGACAGGTCCCCATCAGTGCCAGCCAGCGTGTTGTACATCACCACCGGCGTCTGATTCACCGTCGTCGCGGCCACATCGAACACCAGGTTGTATCCGCCGACGCGGGCCTTTTCCTCCACCACCGAGCGGATGTCCTTGAGAACGCTTTCCCGCATGCGCATCTGCTGCTCGGAGAGCGCCTGGCGGGAGGTCTGGTCGAAGGTGCGGATGCTGTTTTCCTGTTCACGCAGGTCGCCCTGTTTCTTCTCCAGTTCCTTCTTCCGCTTGTCCCGCTCATCGGCGGAAAGCGCCGGGTCCTGGGCGGATTCGACCATGCTGCGGAATTCCTCGTTGGCCTTCTTGTAATCCTCAACCAGACCGTTGCGGGCCTTTTCGAAATCGGCGGCCCGCTCCTTGAGCTGGGTGTCGGCCTGCTTGGTGCGCCAGTAACCGTCGAACACCTTCTTGAGGTCGACAACGGCAATGCGGGACTCGGCCAGCGCCGGAGTGGCGAGAAGACCGCAGGCAACTAGGGCGGCCAGGCAGACGATGCGTTTCATTCGGATCATGTTTCGGAGGAAGCGAGTATGCTAGAAATCGCGGGTGTAGCCAACGCCGAACTGAAATTGGCCACTGCTGTCGTTGTAGCGGTCCGACTTGATCGGAATGCCGTAGTCCAGTCGCAGCGGGCCGATGGGCAGGTTCAGGCGAAGACCAAGACCCCAGTTGGAGTTGTAGAATCCCGTGGTGCTGCCATCGGCATACTTCTGGGGAGAGAAGCTGTAGCTGCCCGGGTAAACCATGCCGCTGTCGAAGAAGAAGGCGAAGCGGACCCGGGGGACGACCGGCACGCTGTACTCCGCCGAGGCGAACCAGTAGGTGCCGCCGCCGATGGGTTCCTCGGTGAGGGGATCGACCGGACCCACCTCGCGGAACTTGAATCCGCGCAGCGAATACAACCCGCCCAGGTACCAGCGGTTGTTCACCGGAACCAGCCCCTCCTGTCCGCGGTCACCGCTGCCAAAGGCCTCCACCACGCCGATGTTTCCCACCACCTCCAGGATGTGCTCCTTGAAGAAATCGTAGGTGCTGCTGGCCGGCGAGAAGAGGCGGGAGGGGCTCCAGTACTGCGACGCCTTGATCTCCAGTTGGTAGAAATTCGCCTGCGCACCCAGCGGACCGCCCGCCAACAGCGGCTCGAACTGCAGGACGTGGCCGCGCGTCGGCAACTGCAGGTTGTTTCGGGTGTCGTGGGACAGCGTCCAGCCCAGGCTGGAAATCAGCGTTTCACCCGCCTGCCCCACCAGCACGGGAACCGGACCGTCCACCGTGTTGGTGGAGACCACCGACACCTGACCGTTGTTGGTCATGTAGGTGTAGTTCTGAATCTTGGGCGGATACTGGTTCAGGTAGCTTTGGTCGAAGGTGATGTCGACTTCCTGAAGGGTGTAGGTGTTGTTGAGCGTGAGGTTCCACGGCAACTGTTTGGTCAGACCGGCGCTGCCGCCAATGACCGTCGTGTCGTAGGTCTGGGACAGGTACTGGAGATCCCGGTAGTAGAGCTCGGTGTCCAGGCGGAGACGCCGCCCAAGGAACCACGGCTCGGTAAATCCGATGATGTAATCCTGACGCTGCGTGCCGATCTGCGCCCGGACCCGGGCCTTCTGTCCGCCGCCGGTGAAGGTGGGAGGATTGAACAGGTCGAAGTTGCCCTGCGACACCTCGATGTATCCCACCAATTTGTCCACCGAACTGTACCCGGCACCCAGCGCCACATTGCCGGTGTTCTTTTCCTCAACGGCCACCACCAGGTTTCGCTCGGTGCGCTCGCTGGTCACCTCATCCTTGGCGTCCACCTTCTCAAAGTAATTCATCTGCTCGAGTCGCTGCTTGCTCACCTTCACCCGGACCATGTCGAAGGTCTCGCCCGGCGACACCGCGAGCTCGCGCCGGATGACCTTGTCCTTGGTCTTGGTGTTTCCCTTGATCTCGATCTTCTCAATGGTGGACTTCTCGCCTTCACCCAGCCCGCCGCGCAGTTCTCGGATCGAGTACTTCAAGTCGATGGTGCCGTCGACGACGTTGGGAACCTTCTGGGCTTGGACCCGGACATCCAGGTGCCCCAGCGATCCGTAGAAGTTCTGGATGTTTTGGATGTCGGCCTCGAGGTTTTCCGGGGTGAAGATCTGTCCGGTGGTGAGCCGCTGACGGGTGTAGCCGCCCCGGTCGTCGCGGAGATTGGAGAGGATCTCCGCCGGGGTGAACTTCTTGTTGCCCTCGAAGGTGACGGCCCCCACCCGGTACCGCGTGCCCTCCGCCACCCCAATGGTGATGTCGAGCTGGTTGGTCTTGGGCTTGTCGAACTCGACGTTCTTGATCTCAAAATCGACGTAGCCATTGCTGGCATAGAAGTCCCGGAGCCGGTCGCGGTCGTCGGCAAACTCGT
>JBDKKE010000280.1:0-3937 GCA_039796255.1 Verrucomicrobiota bacterium
CGGTTTGTTTGCCCAGACCGCCCTTGTGCCGCCCCCGCCTGTGGCTGAGCGCTCCTCTGCCGGAAGCCCCGGAGGTACACAACACTTCCACGCTGACCAACCTAGTTTGGCTCACCTGGACCCTGGCAACCAATGCGCCGGCCCGCAACCTGGTGCTCTATCAGCGGGTGGGAAGACAGTGGCGGGGCGAGATCCTGTCACCACGCGTCACCCAGCGCATCTTTGACCGACGGCGCGGCCAGAAGATTCCCGAAGAGGTCCGCTTGATCCCCATCAGCCGCATCGGTGCGGAGGGCCCAGCGGCGGTGTGGATGGAGAAGTGAGGACAAGCAGGGATGTGAGCCAATCATGGAGGTGTCGTATTATTGGAAGGGTTTCCGGCACCAGTTCTTGACTTGCCTTGGTGCAATAAGAAACCTGCCCCCACCAGACTCCAACCCAACAAAGCCCGACGGCACCAAGCCAAAGTCGGCAAGTCCCCAATTCTCCCCCATGCTTCCTCATCGCCACGTGCGCCATTTGCTGATCGGTTGCATAATGATCTTTCTGGCCGGAATCGTGTTCGTGCCTGCAGCCGAATCGGCAGTCGCCCAAGCTACCCAACCTCCTTCAGCGGAGGGTGGGGTACGTGGGGTGCCTTCGATTGTTGAACGCGGTCCCCATGACCGCATGTGGCAATGGACGGAGGCGGAGACCAATGAGTTCGGGACTGAACTCGTCGCCACGAACTCCTTCACCGAGGTGGCCACTGGACTTCATTTTCGCGGCGACAATGGGGCGTGGCAGGAGACCGTCGCGGCGTTTGAGGTGGTCGGCGACGGATTCGTGGCAGCCCGGGGGCTGCACCAGGTGGCTCTGGCCAATGACCTCAGTGTCGCGGGGGCGGTCACCCTGGTGACCCCGGAAGGGCAGACCCTTCGCAGCACTCCCACCCTGTTGGCGTTCGTGGACCGCTCAACCGGAGAAAGTGTCCGCATCGGCGACCTTAAGGCGTCACGGGGCGAACTCGTCGAGCCCAACATTGTCCTGTATCCCGACGCCTTTGACACGGTCGCCGCCGATGTGCGCGCCGTGTACACCGCCGCCGGCTTTGAATGCGACGTGGTCCTGCGCCGCCAGTTGCCGGATCCCGCCGCCTTTGGAATGAATCCCGACACGACCGAGTTGGCAGTGTATACCGAGTTCCTGGACACCCAACCGGACTCCGCTGAATCCCGTCCTTTCCCTTCGCATGAGGGAGGGGCAGACGCCGAGGACGTGCGGCTCACGTTTGGAAGCATGGTCATGGACCGTGGCCGGGCGTTTGGACTGTACGGGGACCGAGGGGAGGTATTGGTGCGCAAGACATGGGATACCGTCGATGGCCGGACCTTCCTGATCGAGCAGACGGCCTATCGTCTCCTGCAACCCCTGCTGTCCGATCTGCCGGAAGCGGCGGCCCCGTCCCCCGGCGGACGACGGGCATCCGACCGCATCCGACACACGGCCAGGCTCAGCATCCCGGTCCGCTCCGGCGTTGCCGCCGCCTGGCCGCGAACCCCGGGCGGCCGGTTGACGGCCCCTGGCAGTACGACGCGGGCGGGGCAAGTCGCCCTGCATCGTCCCTTGAAAGTCCCCGGGGTGGTGCTCGATTACTCCGTGGTCAACTCCACGGCCAATCAGATCTTCGACAGCCTGACGACTTATTACGTCTCCGGCGGGGTCTTCTTGACCGGTACGGCGACCTTCCAGCCGGGGACGGTGATCAAGTATGCGAACACCAATTCAGCGACGCTCTCCGTCCTGAGCGGCACGACCCTGAACTGGCTCGGAGCCCCTTACCGGCCGGTCGTGCTCACCGCCCGAGATGACAACTCGATCGGAGAGCCCCTGCCGGGGGCTACCGGAATCCCCGTTGGCACCTATGCCTCTGTCGCCCTGAATCTCGACGGGGCCGGCCTGACTTCGGGCACGACACTCAGCAATCTCTGCGTCCGGCACGCCGCGGTCGGGTTGTACGGTGCCTATTACGGTTACGGCACCAGCGGCGCACTGACGGTGCGTCATGCCCAGTTCGTGAATTGCGGAGGAGCCCTCTCTCTCCAGGTTGGCAGCACCACCTCCAGCAGCTATTTCGTGGAGAACGCCCTGATCGTCGCGACCAATCCCGGAGTCGCGTTCAAGAATCTCTACTACGCCAGGGTCACCGGGGAGTTTCTGACTGTGGATGGCGGTACGGCGCTCCGGCAGAGCACGTTTAGTCCCGACTACTCCACAGTCGCGATCACCAACTCGTTGGTCGTCGGCGTTGGAACTACCAATGGAGTGACGTTCTCCAACTCGACCATCCTTGCTTCCTCCTCATCGGGCGGACCGGTGTTTTTGACTGCCGGAGCCGGGGCCCACTATCTCAACCTCGGCAATGCCTCAGTGACTGATGTTTGGGCGGACTTGGCGAATGTCAGCTCGCCGCTTTTTGAAGAGTTGGACGTCGCAACGGTGAATCCTCCCAGTCTTCTTCCTGCCCTCATCACCGCGAACCAACTCCTGCTGCCATCATCCGATCACTCCGGGAGCGTTTTTTATCTTGGGTATCATTACTGGATTATCGACTACGTGGCCAACCAAGTCGCGGTCACCAACGCCACCCTGACGCTTTCCAATCTGGTTTCGCCCGGAGTCACGAGTGGCACTGTCCTGGCCGCCGCCGGCACGCATGGCCTCCAACTCCGGTCCGGGGGCAGGTTTGTCAGTCAGGGCCGCCCCGACGCGCTGAACCGGCTCTGCTGGGCTTCCGCCGTTCAGGAACTGCCCACGGGTGGCTCAACCGGGAGCCTGCGCTCCCTGGTTGATGTTGCTGCGAATACCGCGGTGTGGCCCGAGGTTCGCTGCCGCCTCACCCGGGCGGAGTTCACCGCCGACGCACCCGAACGACGGGCGCTGCTCACTGTGGACGGCCAAAGGATCGGCGCGGCTGAATTCGCCAACTGCCAGTTCCGAGGCGCCTACCTCAAGCTGGCGCCGGGTGCCGGCACCACTCCGGTCCCCGTGACCTTCTGGAACAATGTCTGGGCGCAGTGCAGCGTCACCTGCCACCGCTACTACGATGCCGACCTCCGCGTGGACCTGCGGCACAATCTCTTTTCCCAGGGCGGCCTGAATCTGTATCGGACGACCTTTGCGTCCAATCCGACCTGGACGGCCACCGACAACCTGTTCGATGCCGTCACCCTGTCCCTCGCCGGACTGTACATCACCGGCGACTACAATGGATACACCTCTGCCAGTGCCGCATTCGGCGGCACCCACAACCAGCCGAACCTGGTGCCCGTCTGGGCCACCGGCGGCACGCTGGGTCCGTGGTACTATCCCACCACCGGCGGAGCGACCACGTTGTACGCGCTCGTCAATGCCGGCAGCCAGAGCGCTGCCAGTGCCGGGCTTTATCACTACACCACCCGCGTGGATCAAACCCGGGAGCCGCTGGTGCCCTCTGGCGCGCAGGTGGACATCGGCTTCCACTACGTCGCGACAGCAGGATCAGCGAGTTCGATTCCCCGGAATACGGATCTGTCCGACCAGTTGCCGGACTACCTGGAAGATGCCAATGGCGATGGTCTGGTCGGTGGAGGGGAATCGAGCTGGACCAGCGCCGATGCCGATGGAGACCAGATTTTCGATTGGATGGAGCTCCTGGGTGGCACCTCCCCGACCAGCGCTGACAGCGACGGCGACGCCCATTCTGATCTGGAGGAGTACTGGGATGGAGTCTCCCCGCTGGACCCCTTCCAGTCATACCCCCAACGACTGGGAGAGTGGCGTTTCGATCAGGCATCGCTGACCAATGAGCAGGGGGTGGTTCCACTGATGGCGACCGGTGTCGTGCGGCAGACCCTGCACAATGGCTCGGCCCTCCGCCTTGCCGCGGGCACGACCACCGTCCTCCGATATCCTCTCG
>JBDKKE010000281.1:0-16441 GCA_039796255.1 Verrucomicrobiota bacterium
ATCACTTCCTCAGATCCCATCCGCCGCCCTTGCACCACCAGTTCTTCAGACACGCCCTGCTTCCTAAACCCTTTCCCTGCGGTAGTCCAGCTCTTTCACCGACAACTTGTGAATGCACCGTTGATTCCCTGGGGAATAGAAGCTGACTCGCTGTTCTGGTCACGGGAGACTAGAAGTGGAGGGGCAGAGATCCGCTTCACGAGCAGACCCCGCCGTCCGCGGTGGGCTTGCAGAGTTCTCGCCATTCGACGAGCCGTTACACGCAACGGCCGAGGCTGAGTCGCCTCGGCCTGCGCGAGGAGGGGCGCGAGCGCACCCCTTTCAATCTGCAGGGTTCCGCCTAGGACGCTGTGGAGGTCTCGTCGGGGAACTCGTAGGCGAAGATGTCGTGCGGGAGGTGGCCTGGGTCCACCTTGGCGATCTGTTTCAGGTAGCCGGTGCGCATGTCGTAGATCCAGCCGTGCAGGGTGGGCCGCTGCTCGCGTTTCCACGCCAGTTGGACGAACGAAAGTTCGGCGAGGTGATGCACCTGTTCATAGACGTTGAGCTCGGTCAGACGATCCAGGCGCTGGTTCTCATCGGGAATGGCGTCGAGTTCGGTGGCGTGGAGTCGGTAGATGTCCTTGATGTGACGGAGCCACTTATTGATGAGGCCGAGATGCTGGCGGGAAAGGGCGGCCTTGACGCCGCCGCACCCGTAGTGACCGCACACGATGATGTGCTTCACCTTGAGGACCTCGACGGCGTATTGGACGACGCTCAGCATGTTGAAGTCGGTGTGGACGACCAGATTCGCGATGTTTCGGTGAACGAAAAGCTCGCCGGGTTCCACGCCGGTGACTTCTTCGGAAGGGACGCGGCTATCCGAGCAGCCGATCCACAGAAAGGCGGGCTTCTGAACCCCGGAGGTGCGGGTGAAGAAGTCGGGCCGCAGGCTCAGTTTGTCCTGGACCCAGGCTTTATTGTTCAGCAGCAGTCGTTGGTAAGCTTCCATTGATTTCAGATCGGTTGGGGGGATAGCTGCTTGTCGAATACGTTGTGGAACTCAATTTTGATTCCGCGGAAAGTGGCTGCGGTCTCGAATTCCCGGATGGTTTCGTAGATGTCGCCATCGACGTACAGGGACTTGGTGCCATCCACGATCAACAGGGCGCCGTCGGGGATCGCCCGCAGGCGCCGCTTGATCTCCGCCTTGTTCACAAAGGACATGTCCTTGTTGAAGCGCAGCAGCCAGCGGTTGTCCTGACTGACCAGGGTGATGGCCGCGTGGTGATTGGAGCGGATGACGAAGAAGAGGCTGCTGAGCAGTCCGATGCCAATGCCCTTGAGCAGATCGGTGAAGACAATGGCCACCAGGGTGACAAAGAAGGGGATGAACTGCACGCTGCCCTTGGCCCACATCTCGAGGAGGATTTTGCGGGACGACAGCTTGTAGCCGACGACCAGCAGGACGGAGGCAAGGGCCGCCAGGGGGACCCGGTTGAGCAGCGAGGCGAACAGCAGCACGGCCAGGAGCATGACCAGGCCGTGGATGAAGCAGGAGAGTCGGGTGCGGCCACCCGCATAGACATTGGCCGAGCTGCGGACGATGACCGAGGTGACCGGCAGACCGCCGAGGAGCCCCGAGAGGATGTTGCCAATGCCCTGGGCGCGGAGTTCCCGGTTGGTGTCCGAGATGCGCTTTTCCGGGTCCAGCTTGTCGGTGGCTTCGATGCAGAGGAGTGTTTCCACACTGCCGACGACGGCGATGGTGGCCGCCACCATCCACGTCTCCGTGCGCAGGAGAATCCGGAAATCCGGCAGGGAGAACATGGCAAGGAATCCCTGCATGGATTCGATGACCGGGAGCTGGACGACGTGCTGCTTGGCGGCCGTCAGTTTGAGGGAGGGAAGCCAGATTCCGAAGGCCTCGTTGATCAGCGTGCCGATGACCACGCACAGCAGGGGGGCGGGGACCCATCCGGTCCAGGCCTGCTTCTTCAGGAACGGGCGCTCCCACAGGATCATCAGGAGAAGGGCCACCAGGGTGATCACCACGGCGGCGGGGCTGGGTGAGATGATCGACGAAATCATCTCCGAAAGGGTGTTGGACTGTCCGGCCTGTTGGAACGCCTCGTCGCCGATGAAGTCCTTGTCGTCACCGAGGGCGTGCGGAATCTGCTTCAGGATGATGACGATGCCGATGGCCGCGAGCATTCCCTTGATCACCGAGTTGGGGATGTAGTCGCCGATGATGCCGGCCCGGAGCATTCCAAAGACGATTTGGAGCAGTCCCGACAGCGCCACAGCCACGGTGAAGGCGGGAAATCCCCCCATCTTCACCACCGCCGCCGCGACGATGACCGTGAGTCCGGCCGCCGGCCCGCTGACACTGAGCTCGGAGCCTGAAAACAGTGAGATCACGACGCCGCCCACAATCCCCCCAATGACTCCGGCAAACAGGGGGGCCCCTGAGGCCAGGGCGATGCCGAGGCAGAGGGGCAGCGCTACGAGGAAGACGACCAGCCCCGCCGGCACATCGCGGCGGGCGGATTCCAGAGTCGGAAGGGTGATGAAGCGCGAACTCATTCGGCCAAAGGAGGGTCTGGGGATTTATCCAGTGAAGACGCCTGCGAGATTCTGGACTGCAAGTCTCCAGTCAAGCCGGCATCTGGAATTCCAATCAGGCGCCAGGCGCTGCCGGCTGGTCATAGACGGAAGAGATCCGGAAACTCCGAAAGGAGCCGCGTCCAGTCCACCGCCTCACCCGTGGCCGGCTGCAGCAAGATGAGTACGGGTTCCTCCCCGGACTTGCCGAGGCTCAGTCGTCGCGCGGTCGCCTGCATCCAGTAGCGAAAGGGCGAGGGGTGGCGTGCCGTTCCATTGCTGATCCAGGACAGGGCCTCCGCGCTGACGGTTCTCTTGGAAAGCGCAAGGTGACGGGCATTGCCCGAGGGCACGGGAAGCAGGTGACTCTGGCGCACCTTCCAGCCTGCGCCTCGAAAGCAATAGAGCGGATCGTGGATGGCGTGGCGTTCCTGGCTGCCATCCATGGCGATGAGCACCACGCGCTGTCCGGAAACCTGGTAAAGCCGCTTGAGAACCCGGGCGCGCCCGAAGACGGATCGTTCGGTGTCGGTCAATGGCAGATCACGGCTGGAGATGCGCCACCCGCTGGCGGGCAGAGCGCTGAGGCGCCCACGGGCATCCGGCAACGGCAACCATTGCCACAGCATGGCCAGCACCACGGCGATGCCGAGGCAGACCCAGAGAAGCAGGCGCGACCGCGAGGTGTTCATGGGGTGGATTTGGAGGGAGTCCGGAGAGTGGGCATCACCATCGGGAGAACCCCGCATCCAGCGATCAGCAGTCGAAGGGGCAGGCGCAGGGAATCCGACAGATCCCGCGTCAGCCAACCCAACACCGGCATCCAGGCGATCGCTGAGGCAAACCACAGGGCCCTTCGTGCCGACCATCCGGTTTGCCCGACCACAGCCAGGGCGAGTCCCGCGTAGCAGGCTGCATTCAGGGAGCCGAGGGCGCCCACGAGGACCAGCGCCAGGGCGACGGACGATGGCCAAAGGGGGCGGGGGGCTGCGGGGAGGCGCGGACTCAGGAGGAGCGGCAGGATCCACGCGCCGAAGGCCACCCAGCCACCCCGTTCGAGGGGAGCGTGGCGCCAGGCAGAAACCAGATCCGCGGACTGCCACGCGGCGAAGGCGGTGATCGCCCATTCCAATCCGTGCCGTCCACCTGGGTCGTCTCGCCCAGCTTCTCGCTGAGCAGCTGGGTGAGGACGGGGAGATCCCGCTTCATGAAGGCCTTGGACGCGCCGTCCGAACCACCCATCTGAACTTCGTCGACGATCTTGAGGACGAACGGTCGGACCTTGGACTGGACGTTCGATTCGGTGCTGCTGCCCGAGCCTTTGTTGGACGAAGATCCACTTTTTGCTTTGGTGGAGAGGGTCAGGGCGGGAATCAGAAGGAAGGAGAGGAGGGAGAGGCGCGTGGTGAAGTGGGTCGTTTTTCTGTGGTTCGTTGGCCGCCTTCGAACTCTTCGGTGGTCACTCCCGGGGGGGAGGGCCGGACTTCGGCGCGGACAATGATCCGGTTGCAGCCCGCATGCCAGCCATCAATGATCCGGAACATTACCTATTTTTTGTGATAAATGGGCCGAAATCGAAACTAAGGACTGACACGGGCCTCTCCGACGGGGCAGCCTCTGCATTGCAATTGCATGATGACGATGTGGCATCCCGCCGGGAATGAGCCTGAGGTGGCGCGGCGGTTGATTGGGCTGGGTATTGGATCTTCTGCCTGGCCGGGTAAGCGGATACCCGCGCTGGACTCAGCGACGGCGGAGAACGTCTGCGTCGTTCCAGAATCGGTGCTGGCGGGACCGGATTGGTCGGCGTTGCGTGTCCAGTTGGCGCGGTCAGGACGGTACTTTCTCGTGGAGTTGCACCAGGTGGACAGCGGGGCGGTGGTGTCAGCGATGCGCGACGGTGCCTTTGACGTGCTGGGGGCGACTGAGGATCGTTGGCAGGAGGCGCTTTCGCATGCGGTGGAGAGCCAGAAGCTCTGGCTGCGGCTGTATGCGGGACACAGTGTCGATACTTCCAATCGCATGGTGGGAGGGTGTCCGCAGATGAAGCAGCTTCATCGGGATCTGGAGCGGCTGGGGCCCACCGATGTCACCGTGCTGCTTCTGGGGGAATCCGGCGTGGGCAAGGAGCGTTTTGCGACCGCCCTGCACGAGGCGGGCCGGGGCGGGCCCATCGTCTCCCTGAACTGCGCCGCGCTGCCCAAGGATTTGCTGGAAGCAGAGCTGTTCGGCGCCGAGAAGGGCGCCTTTACCGGGGCACTGCGGGCGCGGCCGGGACTGGTGGAGCAGGCGGCTGGAGGAACGTTGTTTCTCGACGAGGTCGGCGAGATGGACCTTTCGGTTCAGCCCAAGCTGCTCCGTTTTCTGGAGACCCGCCGGGCCCGGCGGATCGGCGGCGACAAGGAGTATCAGGTGACCGCCCGGGTGGTGTCCGCCACCAATCGTGATCTGGAGACCGATGTGCGGGAGGGGCAATTCCGGGCCGACCTGTACTACCGTCTGGCGGAGATTACTCTGCGAATCCCGCCCCTGCGGGAGCGTTCCGACGACATTCCCGAGTTGGCGCAGGCGTTCATCAACGGAGCGAACGAACGGTTTGGAAAGAATGTGGAGCGGTTGGAGTCCGGCCTGGTGTTGAAGCTTCAGGGTTACTCGTGGCCGGGGAACGTTCGGGAACTCAAGAGTGTCATGGACCGGTTGGTGCTCTTCCACGATGGCCCCATGCTCCGCGAAGGGTGGTGGGATCCGCCGACCCGCAGTGCGATGACGGAGGTCCGCTCCCCGGCGCCGGTGCCCGGCCCCGCCAGCAGCGCGCCGGGCATGCCCTCCCGTTCGGATCGGCTGGCCTACGCGCGGCAGTTGCTCCAGGAAGAGGGGCTTTCGCTTTCCGACGTGGCTGCACGGTCCGGGATCCATCCCACCACGCTGTTCCGGTGGCGCAAGGCCGGTAAACTGTGAGCGGATCACTGCCGCATCCCGGCGTCTCCAGGCCGAGGGAGACCGCGGGGCGCGCGTGGGTGCGATCGGCCTGCTCTGCGCCGACACCCTGATGGTCCTCAGCCTCTGTGGGGCGTCGATGCTGCGGGAGAACGCGAACTTCTGGCGGAATTCCGGCGGGTATTCGGTGGAATTTCGGGAATTGGTGCGGCTGGGGTTTCCCGTCTTTCTCGGACTCGATGTCGTCCTGGTCAGTCTGGCCGGCCTGACGTTGGTCCGGATCGGAAAACAATACCCTGGACTGGCCCGCGCGGGTCTGGTGGTTGCCCTGATTCAGTCGCAGATCCTGGGGGCCACGGTCGAACGGATGGTGCGGAACAATGTTTCCAATCTGTGGAACGGACGCCCGCTGCATTGGAAACAGGAAGTGCGGTAGCTATGGCCGAAGGCCGAAGGCCGATAGCCGATAGCCGATAGCCAATAGCCAATAGCCAATAGCCAATAGCCAATAGGCGATAGGCTATTGGCTATTACTGCCCGATGGGGATGGAGGTGCCGGTGGTGTAACCCGGGTCCACGGCGCGGCCACCTTCGTTGGCCGCGACGGTGCGGACGAAGGTGTTCACCGCCAGCTTGAGATACTTCTCCAGCGTGCTGTAAGGGGAGACAGGGACAAAGACGATGTCCCTGGGCTGGAGTCGGACGTCCGGGGCGCGGCCCTGAACGATGTCCAGATAGTTGACCAGCGCGATGGAGGGGGTGGTCATGGATCCGCGGATGATGGCGATCTCCCGCAGGCGGGCGGTGGGCGTGGTTCCCCGGGCGTTGGCGATGGCCGAGACCAGGGTGACCTGATCCTTGAAAGCCACGGCCCGGGGCTGTCCGACGGCACCCATCACGAACACCTCGCTGGACAGGGACGAGGGCAGATACACGAAGTCATCGGGCTCCAGGAAAATGTTCTGCGAGGTGTCTCCTTCCCGGATGAGTTGGTGGAAGTTGACGGGAAGGTACTGGCCCTACCGGATGATGAAGCTGTGATGGAGGTCGGCCAGTTCCTCGTAGGTTCCCGAGAATCGCGACGTGAACAGGCCGCCGGCGGGGGTAATGGCCTCGATGACCGTCATTGGTCCTTCCAGCGGACAGACTCCCGGGGTGTTGACGCGTCCCATCACCTGGCGGCCTCGGGAGCTGATGGTGACATCGTCTGTCGTGGCGGGCGCAAACAGGCGGTCGTAACCCGGCGAATTTTCGGCAAACAACTGCGCCTCGCGTTGCCGTCCGGCGAGCAGGGCCCGGGTGGATTCAAGGGACTGCTGCCGGGCCTTCAATCGGGCGTAGCGCAGCGCCTTCTCGGGGAGTGCCGAGAGTCGGGATTGCACGGAGTTTCTTCGTTCCGCCAGCGGGTTCGCCTGGCGGGCCAGGGCCTCCTGCTGGGCCCGCAACGTGACCAGGTCCACAAAGAGGGAATTGGCCACCGTGTTCACCCCGGGCTGAGACTCCGCCACGGCGTTGGTTCCGGCCGCGGTGGCCTCTGCCTCCAGTCCGCGAATGCGGAGCTGCCACCCAGCGCCAGTTGCCAGTTGGATCCGGTCGACTGTTTGAACCGGCTGAACGCCTCGATCAGCCGCACGTGGTTCTTCCCGGAATGCTCGAGGCGCGACAGGTAAAGGAAGAACGGGCGATCGAGGGACCAGCGGCTCGCGGCGATTGTCCGGGCGGCGGCCGCATCACCGGGTTGGAACCGCTGGTGATCAATGCCGTTCCAGACCACGGACACCCGATCGGGGCCGCGCCGGAAGAACTGATGGAGATCGCGCGCCGTGTTCTCGCTCACGGCGATGATGGCGTCCTGTCGCCGCGCCAGTTGTTTGACCACGATGCGGCCGTAGAGCATGCGCTTCCAATCGTACTTCCCACGGATATGGAAGGGGGCCAGGTCTTGGATGGTGGCGACACGGGCGCAGGGCCGTTGCCACACCAGGCGTCGGTAGCTGGGCGTGTGCAGGACATCCAGACGCAGCTCCCGGGCGAGTCCCGGCAACACCTGCTGGTGCCACAGGACATTCCTTGCCGCCGGCCGGTGGGACTCGGGAATGCCGACGATGCGCATCGAGTCACCGACGAAATCGAACAGGGGCCGATCCTCCTCCAGAACGAAGAGATAAAATTCGTGGCGTCCGGCGTAGGCCAACACCGCCCTCAGCAGGGCAAAGACGTACTGGGCGATGCCCGTCTTGCCCCGCTGAACGACCGGGGTGCTGAAGCCGATTCTCACGCGGCGGGACCCAGCAGGTATTCGTTGAGACGGGTGAGTGCCAGCACCTTCTGCACCGCCGCAGTCGGGTGGACGTAGGTCATTTCGATCCTTCGCTGCCAGGCACGCTTGGTGAGGCGGACGAGACCAAAGCGAATTACGTCGAGGAGAGCCATTACTACCTGCTGCTGGGTGAAACGGGGTGGCCCACCCTGGTGGCCTATCTGTTGCTCATTGCTGGAGGGCTGTGGCGCAATCTCCAGGCGGTCCTGTCCTTTCCCCATTCCTTTCTGCGCTGTCTATCCTTGGGCATCGGAATGGGGTGTTCCCTGAATGATGTCCAGAGCCTGCTGGAGCGAGTTCTGGTTCAACCGCGAAATCTCATGCTGTGGATGATCCTGTTCGGCATCACGGCGCGCTTGGAGGTGCTCCGGCGTGCCGCGCCGCAGCCTGCGGACCCGACCAGCGCCGGAGGTCCATCTGGCGGCGAAAGCGGATCCTGTTCCCGCTGGGAGTCCTGCTGCTGCTGGCGGTGGTGATTGCGATTGCCGGAGTGCGCTCCGACCAGTCCTCGCTGGTGATCTATAGTCACACCGGGGTTGAAATTCCCGTTCTGCGGATCACGTCCTGCGGACGCTCAGTGACCCATCGCGCCCTCGACAGTGAGGACTCCTGGCGGTGGCGTCCTGTCGCCGCTCCTGCCGGCTCAGAAATTGAACTGGAACTGGCAACTCAGCCGCCGCTGTTCTGGAAGGGCGGCTATCTGGAGCCGCGCGGTGGACAGCGGGTCACGCTGCACCTCTGGCCGGGAGGTGAGGTGGAGTTTCACACCCAGGTGTCGATCTGGCGCCGCTGGCTGGGGGGATCCCCCGATGTTCAGGAGTAGCGAGGCATGACCGGCCTGGGAGTCGGGTCGATTCCATCGTTTATCGGGGCCGCTTGTCGGGCGCCTTGTAGCCACGGTGCCAGGACAGGGACCAGAGTTGCTCGATCTTGACGGCTTCGACATGGCCGTCGGTAAAGACCACGTCAATGGAGCCAGGAAGGGGAGTGCCCGGCGAAATGTTCATCGACTTGCGCGGAGTGGAACTGCCATGCCGGGCGATGCAAAAACGCTGCATCATGGCGGAGTTGGCGCCTGTGGCGACGTCGCGGGCCGGGGCATCGGTGGCCAGAGGCCAGGAATCGGCCCAGATGCTGTCGGCGAAGATCGGGGTGGTCACCGGGTTCTCGTAACTGCCTTCGCCGGCAAACTGCTTCTTTGCGTCCTGGACGCCCTCGCCCGCCGGAGAATACATCCAGCCGTTCATGCCGTAGCTGCTTTCAAAGCCGGTGTTCCACTGGACCGGCGTCTTCATGGGACCGTACCAGGCGGCGGTGGCTGAGCCGATGGATTCACCGGTTGGCGTCCGTTTCGCCGGCACCGGCGCGGTGGGACAGATGCGAATCTTGTCCGCCGGAACATCGCGACGGATGACCGCCATCCAGAATTTGTCCGGCGTGTAGCCCACCGGAAAGGTCTTGCCGGTCTCGGTCACATACATGATCTGCCCCAGGCCCATCTGCTTGAGATTGTTGAGGCAGGCCGCGGTCTGGCCCTTGGACTTGGCACGGGCCAGCGCGGGCAGAAGCATTCCGGCGAGGATGGCAATGATGGCGACCACCACCAGCAGTTCAATCAGCGTGAAGGCCCGGGGGGACGAGACGCGCAGGGTGGATCTCATGATGGAGACCATGAGTTGCTTTGGGACTCTCTGTCGAGGGCGGCCCCGGGCTTCCGAAGGGAAAATGGTGCGAACTCTTGGCAAGGGTTGTCGGGGACTGTTGAAACCCGCCTTTGATCTTACTTCCGTCCCGGACCAGCGCTTGAATAATCTCGCTAGTCTTGAAGGCATCAGTCTGCTGCCCGGCGGATACCGCGATAACTTTACCGCGTCTCATGCTGAATCGACCTTTTCCAAGAAGGTGTTCGAACCGTCCGGTATGCACTCCAGCGGGTCGGGTGCCTCTGTCGTTTGAAAGCGTGTCCCGCCGGAAAGTTCATCCCCAGGAACGAATTGATCAGGGCGGCCTGGCCCGGATCGACGTCGGCGGTCGGCTTCGCTCCACCCCCCTCCGCGTGGATCCTGTCCGTACAGACCCCTACTTCTGATGAATCCCAACGGCTTTGGACTCATGTGCGCGGGGGCGGGACTAGTGGGATTTTACTTCAGTTACCGGTTGGGCTTGGGAATTCAGCGAATGCCGCGGGTGATTCTCGCGGTGGCTGCCATGCTATGGGCGCTTCCCGGGTCCAGTTTTCGGCCCATTATCTTCACATTCTCCCAGAGTAAGCCTGGTATTTCGCGTTTCGCTCGCTTCGCGGAGTTGAGTTGATGCTGATCCCACCGCGGATTGCACGGGTCTTTTGGCCTCCCTCCTTCCGCGGCAAATGCTGTTGCTTCCACTGCTGGTGGCGTAGGCGGGTTGCGTCTCCGGCCCGATCAGCAGCAGGTGCGCCTCCGGATGGGTCCGATGGAACCGGGCGAAGGCCTCCACCAGCAGGCGTTGATTTTTTTGGGCGTCGATGCGGCTGAGGCTCAGAACCAGGAAGGCGTTCGGCGGAATTCCATTCCGGGCGCGGAAGCCGGGCCCGTCCCCGGACGCAAACCGCGCGGAGTCCACGCCATTGGGGAGGTAGCGGACGCGGTCGTGCTTCAGTTCTGGGCGGGCCTTGTCCCGTTCGGACTGGCCGACGCAGAGGACCACGTCGGCGTCCTCCAGCACCCGGCGAGAGCCAAACAGGGCGCCGAAGGGTTTGCCCCACTCCACGCGGTTCTCGATGGGCTTCATCATTCCCCCGAGCTCGGCCGCCGGAACGTAGAAGACGCCGCCGTGCAGGGATACCACCCGTGGTTTGCGGCGCAGACGGGCCGCCGTGCGCACCTCGCCTCCCAGTCGCTAGAGGGCGTGCGCCTGGAGCAGCCGCACGTCGGGCAGGCGCAGGAGCACTGCGAAGAAGGAAGGCGACAACAGGTTTCCTCCCTTCTTGTCGAGGGCGGCCCGGTCTTCCGGTCGCAGTCCGAAGTGCGGGTAGCAGTAGGGAAATCGCCGGACGGGCAACCCGCCGATGACGTCCTTCCGCCGGCGGGCCAGGGCGAGAGAAGTCATGACCAGGGGATGCCATCCGGCCTTCTGCTGCTGGCGCGAGATCTCCAGAATGACGGTCTCGGTTCCCCCCATTCCTCCGCCACGAAGCGGCGGGGACCGTGAACGATGGTGGCGCCCGTTGCGGTCATGGAGGGTGTCGGTAAATGACGCTCGGGGCGGGTCACGTCGAGGACGTCGCGCCGTTCTTCTCGCGGGCCAGGCGCGCGGTGGATTCCATTAGTTGATGGATGAGGGGGATGGCCGTGATCTCCGCCGGGACCGAGGGCTGGTTGGTGAGCAGACTGGCGTAACTGTGGGGATCGGTCGGATGGTAGCCGTGCATGGCTCGGATGGGACGTTCGCCCCTGTGGCTGGGGACGATCAGGACGCCCTCCTTTACCAGGCAGATCAGTTCCCCGAATTAGCGGTCCTCGAAAAGGGCGCGGAGTTCCTTCAGTTCGGCGTCGGGTACCATGCGTCCCTGGGGTTCGCGCCCGAGGGCTTCGGTGATCAAGTGGCGCGCCCGGTCATTGAAGAACCAGAAGCGGGCCGTGGTGGAGTCATAGACCACGGCGTAGTCCTTCTCCATCACGACGGGAAGCGCGTTAATCTGGGCCTTCGGATCCAGAAGTTGGTCGCAGTTGGCCATGCCGTGATCACTGAAAATGTAGAGGCGCACCTCGGCGTACTGCTGCCGGGTGGCCTCCAGCAGTTGGGCGATCCAGTCCTCGTAGATTCGCAGGCGCGCCGCCAGTCGGTCGCAGTTCTCCTCCCCGGTGAGAGCCGGATCGCTCACGAAGTAGGGGATCTGCTCGGCGGTGAGGAAATCGAAGATGTTGGGACCGCGATTCATGCCGCCGGGGAGCAGCGGACTCTTCTTCTCGGTGAAATCGAAGAGATGGATGAAGCGGAAGGGGATGTTGTAGAGGTCGAAGTATCCCCCGAAGCCGAGACGCACCTCGAGCAGACGGGTCAGCAGCCGGCGGACGATACGGCGGCCGGTCAGTGCGGCGGGGAGCCAGCGCAGGGAGCGGAAGGGGGAAATCGCGGGATCGTAAACGAAGGAGCACCAGTTGTGGTGCGGGTCAGGCCAGCGTCCGCTCAGAATGGACCGAACACAGGTGGAGCTGTATCTGAACACCGAATCGAGCCGTTTCCGATGGGGGGCCAGTTGCCGTGCGAACGGGTCGTTGTGGATGATTTTCCCTCCGCAGGCATCGACCATGATGAAGATGCGGAAGAATGGGCTTCATGCGGGGTTGGATTCGAGCGGCGCCGGCTGAATTCCTTCGGGAGGGGTCTGGGGAGCGATGAGTCGCTCCACCTCGTTGAGCAGTTGCGTGGGGCTGAAGGGCTTGGTCAGAAACAGGCTGGCGCCCGAGGCCTCCGCCTCCTGCCGGGTGAGAATCTGTCCCCGCGCGGTCAGCATGATCACCGGTATTGCTGCGGTGGCAGGGTCCTGCCGGACGGCGCGGAGCGCCTGCAGGCCGTCCATCTCCGGCATCAGCACGTCCATCACGATGGCCTGGGGTTTCTCCTGCCGGGCCAGCGCGACAGCCTCCCGTCCGTTGCGCCCGACGATCAATTGGTGTCCGCCCTTGCGGAGACTCAGCTCGATGATGCGGAGCATGTAGGGCTCGTCATCCACGATCAGGATTTTGGAGGGCATGGCGGGAGACTGTTCAGGAATTGAGGGCGGTTGAGTCGGAGGCGAAAATCAGAAAGGTCAGGTCGTCGGTGGCTGCCTGGCCGCCCTGGAAATCCGCAACCAGGGTCTGGAGCGCCTTCCGAATGTCGTCTGCGGACTCCGCGTTCTGAATGGCAAGGTTCAGACAGGCCTTGACCGGTTCGAGTCCGAGAAACGCCCCAGTTCTGTTGCGGACCTCAATCAATCCGTCGGTGAACATCACTAAGCGCGGATCCTCGGGCAGCAACAGGTGCTGTTCGGTCCACGCCGCTTCCGCCGTGATGCCCAACGGGGGGCCGTCGGCGCCCAGGTCACGCACCGGTTCGTGTCGTCCGCCCAGCAACAGCGGACAATGTCCCGCAGACGCCACCCGGAGTTCCCGTCGGCGCAGATTCAGGTAAACCAATTGCGCGGTGACAAACATGTCCACCCGGTCGAGGTCCTCGAACAAAGCCCGGTTCAACCAGGTGAGGAAGGCCCCGGGAGTGGAGGCGAGTTCCGGACGCGACCGCAGGTGGCTCCGAAAGATGGCGGCAAACATGGCCGCCGAGACGCCCTTGCCCATGACGTCGGCAATGGCGAGCAGCAGTCCCTCGTCGGGCAGTTCCAAAACATCGAAGAAATCCCCGCCCACCTGGCTGGCACTGGCGGAGTGTCCCGCCAGCCGGAATCCAGCGGGTGCCGGCAGGCGCTCGGGAAGGAGCGAGCGCTGGATGGTGGCGGCAATCTCCAGGTCCCGGCTGACCAGCCGGCTCCGCAACTGCTCTGCCTGGATCCACGCATTGTGAATCTGGATGCCGAGGAAGTCGGCGAAGGTGTGGATGATGCTGACCTCGCCCGCCTTGAATGGCTCAGCAGACTCTGCGCAGCCGATGCTCAGAACACCCAGGGGTACGGCGTTGACGTAAATGGGGTGGCAGAGCCCGGACAACGAACTGCCGATCTGCCGGAGGGGATCATCCGCATGCAGTGTAGCAGTGGGTTCCAGCCACACGTCCTGGCGGCCCAGGGCGGCCTGGGCTTCGACGGAATCGTCCTGCGAGGCGTCCAGCGACACGGGAGCCAACAGGTCCGTCCGGGAAGAGGCGAACTGCGCCAGCGTGGTGGTTCCCGGGTCGGCCAGTCGCAGAACCCACCAATCCGCCCCACACACCGCCCTGAGTTGGTCCAGCCAGTGTCTAATGAACCGGGAGTCCTGGCTGCCCTTGTTGATCTCCGCCGTGAAGCGGAAGATTGCCGACAGACTTTCATAGCACGCCGCCAGCTCCTCGCTCATGGACTGAACCAGGGCCTCATTCGCCGCCGCCTCCGCAGACTGGGCCGTCGGCGCAGGGCGGGGAATGCCGGTGGACTGGCGGTGCCGGCCAAGGATCAGTCGGTTTTCATCGCGGCCGCGCAGGTAGTCGACGCGGTCGCTCAGGGTGCGCATCAGGAACAATCCGCGACCGTGTTCCGACAGGTCATCGGGCAGTTGCGGATTCTCGGGAAACTCGAAACCGGCCGTATGGTCCACCACCTGCAGTTCCGCCTCGGTTGCCGACACCCGGGCGATGAGCACGATGGGAATGTGTGCGGCGGCGGGCCGAGCGTACTGCACCGCGTTGTTGCCCGCCTCGGCACAAAGCAGCTCCCAGGCCCCGATTTCCTCGGTGCCCAGTCCCTGTTCCCTCAGAAACCCGCAGAACTGAACGGTGGCGTCGCGGACGGCGGAAAGGTCACAGGGCAAAGACTTCGTCCAGGAGACGCTCAGCGTGTCTGGGGAATTGGGCACAGGGGTGGCTCCGGGTGGGGATTAGGCGGGAATGATCTCGAAGATCCGGTGCATCCGCGTGAGCTCCAGAATCTGGAGTACCGTGGGCGATGGGTTCCGGATGCGCACCGATCCGCCACGGCTGCACATCAGCTTGTGAATCGAGATCAGCGCGCCGAGCCCGCTGCTGTCCAGAAAGTTGGTCTGGGACATGTCGAATTCGACGTGTTGATGCTGGGCTGAGACCGCAGCCCGCGTCTGTTCGCGGAAAACGGCGGCATTGGGGGCAGTCAGTTCGGCCGGGCAACCTGCCAACAGGCTGTTTCCTAGGGTTTGGAGTTTCATGGTGCTTGAGGGATTGAGGATCGAACGGGAGCGGCTATCCGGAACGGGTGACGGAGGAAAAGGGCGACCAGACGCAGGTCGTCGCGCCAGCCGTGCCGGGCTGCGTAGAAACTGGAGTGGATGCGGGTTTGGATGTCCATTGGATCGCCCCATCGCTCCAGTTCTGCGAGGGAAATCACTCCGGATGGCACGGAGAGCCAGAGACGCTCAAAGTCGTCCCGCAGGGTGGCCGCCTGTTCCGGGGACGGGGGGCGGTTCCCCACCCACGCGAGGCGTCCGCCGCCGATTTCCCACAGTTCCGGCCAGCGCCGGCCGATGCCCTGCAGTCCGGCGAGTTCACGGTAGGTGATCACCTCCGTCCGTTCGTCGGCGGGAAGCGGCGCCCGTACCGCCTGTCGTGTTCGCAGCAGGGGGCCCTCCGCCCGCCGATGACGAATCCAGGCCCACACCACCAGGAGCGCGGTGAGCACCAGCGCAACGACGGCGGCGGCGCGGGCGGGACACCCCGGGCCCGGGACCCGTGCGCGCCCTCGGTGAGGTCGTCGAACAGTCGGAGGTTCGGATGCCCGGGAAGATGGTCGAGGACCTGGATGTGGGACGGGTCGACGTCAGGATACTTCCGACTGGCCTCGACGACGCTGGATTCCCGCGTCTCTGGGGTCACCTCCACCTGCAACCCCCAGGTTTCTCCTCGTCCCACCGATGCCCGCACCATTTCCGGGCGATCCGCGGCGAGCACCCGGACGCGGATGAAGCCGCGGGCCGCCAGGTGGGCGAGGGCCAGGTCCAGCAGCGTGCGCCCCAGCACGGGCGCCAGTGCCAGCGGACGTTTTTCCGCCAGGAGGCTCATCCCAGAACGGTCGGCGGGGCAGATGAGGATGGCGGTCATCGGTTCAGGCTCCCTTGCCAAACAGGATGGCGGGAATGGTCTTGGCCAGAATCCAGAGGTCTCCGAGGAAACTCCGGTTCTCGATGTAACGGACGTCCAGGGCGACCTGCTCCGGAAAATCGATGGCGTTGCGATCCCCAATCTCCCAGAAGCCGCGGTTGCGCTCACCGATCTGCCACAGACAGGTGATGCCCGGTCTCACCAGCAGTCGGCGGCGGTCCTCCTGCGTGTACAGGTCTACCTCGCGCCGCACGGGCGGACGTGGTCCCACCAGTGACATGTCCCCCACCAGCACGTTCCAAAACTGGGGCAACTCATCGAGGGAGGACTTGCGCAGGATCCGTCCGATGCGGGTGATGCGCGGATCCTCCTTCATCTTGAATGTGACTCCCGACGCCTTCTCGTTGTGCGCCAGCAAGTCCTTCAGGCGGGCCTCCGCGTCCACCACCATGGACCGAAACTTCAGCATCTTGAACTCCCGACCCATGCGTCCGATCCGCGTCTGCCGGAAAAACACCGGTCCCCCATCCGCCTTCACCAGAATGGCGATTCCGAGGAAAACGGGCAGCAGGACCACCAGCGCGAGGAGGCTGACGATCAGATCGAAGCAGCGTTTGAGAAGGTGCGACGAGACGACGACGCACTTCCACGACCAGCGCTTCCACCCGATGTAGAGCCCCATCCGCCATCGTCCCCACGGAGTGTGGACGGCGAGCAAATGCCCGATCAGTCGCTTCTTGAAGTCCTCGTCCGTCATGCGACTTCCAGGGTGGGGGCGTCGATCAACGCATTCATGCGTCGCACCAGGCGATGAAGGACGGCGGCGGAAACCGGGGCCTGGACGACCAGGTCAGCCGCGTC
>JBDKKE010000282.1:0-9667 GCA_039796255.1 Verrucomicrobiota bacterium
TCCTCGTGGCGGATGACCACTTTCCGCTCGGCTGGCGTCAAGGAAACCACCACCCCCCGGGTGAGGTAGTTGGTGATGGACTCCCCCGAGACGCCTGACGACGCAGGGGAGTCCGGTCTGCAGGCCGGAAGCACCACCGCCAGCAGCGCCGTCAGGATGGCTCGAAGGATGGTGAATCCGCGATGCATCAGCGCTGGCGAGTAAGGTCCGGGAGTCCGGATTTAACCAATCAGGCCCGGCTGGGCGGCTGGCAGGGGCAGCAGGCCCACATTATCCCAGACGTAACGGCCACGGGGCTTGGGAGGGCGGTCCTTCTTCTCCGCCTTCGGAGCGCGAGGGGCGGCAGGCGTGGGCTCCGGACGTGGTGCGGGCTTCTTGGCGGTGTCGAGGGCGCCGTTGGCGAATTCAATCACGTGGCCCTGATGGATCAGCCAGTGCAGGTCGCTGAGGATCGCCTGCTGCTCCGGCGACGGCTCGGGAGCCGCCGCAGCGGGCGCCGGGGCTGCGGGGGTGGAGGCGACGACGGCCGGTGCGGCTTCGGTGGCTGTGGATTCCACAGTCGGAGCCGGAGCCGGGGTGGCCGCTGATTCCGCCACGGGAGCGGGGGAGGACTCCGCCGGTACGGCCGGAGCGGTCACCACGGAGGGGGCGAGCGCCTCGACCAGCTTCTTGCGGGTCGCGTTGGCGTTGGCGTTGATGAACTCGATGATGCGCTGGATGCCCGGTTGGACGGCGGTGGTTTCGAGATCCAGGTAGTGCGGACGCGCGATGGCCACATGGACCACCGTCTTGTCGCGCTTGAAAAACTGCAGTCCACCCTGCGCAAAGGCACCGCTCAGGGAGGTCATGGTGCGGATCGGGAAGCGGCGTTCGCGCTCCATGGTCACCCGCAGAACCCGTTGCAGGGGCTCGGGGAGTCGCGGCGCGTTGGGTTCGCGACGCAGCATCCATGAATTGACTTCCTTCACCAAACCGGCGGCGTGGGTTTCCGTGAAGTGGGTCTCCAATTCGGTCATGGAATGGAGTGTCTTGGGCTCGGGAACATTGAGCGCCGTGTATTCCAGGCGGTGGCTCTGGGCCTCCAGCCATTCCTTCACCGCCGCCTCGTCCTTTACGATGCGGACGCGGCTCTTGAAGGCCTCGAAGGGAAGCCGGGGAGCGCGTTGGGCGTGCAGGTTGCGGAGCTTCTCCTGATAACCGTGGTAGTTGGGCGGTCCAAGAACGACGTCGTCGAACACCGCCACCAGGGTCCAGACCCCCTTGGGCGGCTCGCAGGCCTGCTTGACCGTCTCGTAGAAGGTATCGAAATGAGCCTTCAGCGCATGCCGGCGGGCATCGGCCTCGCTAAGCCAGACGCTGTCGTCCAGAGAGCAGACGTAGAGCCGCTGGAGGGGCTTGCCCTCGTTACCGCGCAGGACGCGGAAGGTCACTTCGTACCGGTCAGGCTTCTGGACAACCAGTCCGGCCACCTCCATGAGGGGATAGGCACGTCCGCTGAGCTTGATCTGGCGACCCAGGGAGGCGACGCCGGCGGGGTCGGGCCGAAGATCCACCTCGACGGGGATCAACTGTTCCGGTGGGCCATCACGTCGATCATCACGCCGCGGGCCGCGTCCATCGCGGGGCGGGGCCTGGGTGGGATCCCAGCGAAGGTCCGGAGCGCTGCCGGTAACCGGCTGCGGACCTCCAGGACGGGGGCCAAATCCGGGGCGAGGTCCGCGACCGCCGCCTCCGGGGGCACCGCCAGGACGTCCGCCAAAGCCCTGGGGGCCGCCAAATCCGGGGCGTCCACCCGAATCGCGACGGGGACCGCGGTCAAAACCGCGTCCACCATCGCGCCGTGATCCGCGCCCCGCCTCCTCAGTGCCTTCGTATTTGGCATACTTGGCGGAGGTGGAGGAGTCGGCGGCCGGCTTCTGCGCCCAGGCAGGGAGAAAGGCTTTTTCGAGATCTACGGAAAGGTCGAGGGGTTCGCTCATGGAGGGAAGGGCGTCGCGATTCGTGCGAAGCTTGTATAATGCAAAGGCGCGGGAGCATGCTGTCGGGTATTCTGAATTGCAAGATCCTGCTCCAAAGGAATTGGAATACGATGCGGACGCCCCTCGCACCGCTCGCGCTGGTCCTGCCGTCCTCCGGCAATCTTGGGTAGCCATTGGCTACCAAACTCCACACCTCCGTTTCTCGAAGTTCAGGGCCGTGTCGGGAGGCCCCGACCGCGGCGCGATCAGCGACTTCTCCCTTGCTCCGACTCCGCGGGGCGCGGGAGGGTAGGCGGGTGAAATCGCGCTGGACCCAGTGGATCGGAACGTCGCCGCTCGGGCAGCGGGTGATTCCCTTTGCCGTTTTTCTGGTCCTGACTTCCCTGCAGGGGATGCTGGGAGAGAGTTCCCGGTATTGGCTCTACCTCGCCAAGACCCTGATCGGGGCGTGGATGCTCTGGGTGGTTTGGGATTTGGTGAAGGAATGCCGGTGGGCCTGGAGCTGGGAGGCCGCGGTGGTGGGAGTGGCGGTCTTTGGACTCTGGGTGGGATTGGACGGGCGCTACCCGTCCCTGGGCGATCTGCTGGCGAAGGTGGGGATGGGCAAGGGAGACGATCCGGGGAATCTGCCCCAGCCTTGGAATCCCCATGCGCCCTTTGGGTCCGGATCCCTGCTGGCCTGGATGTTCATCGGGGTGCGGATTTTGGGATCCTCCCTGGTGGTCCCCCCGCTGGAGGAAACCTTTTATCGCTCATTCGTCTATCGCTATGTGGCGAGTCCGAAATGGGAGGAGCTCCCGCTGAACCACTGGAATCCAAAGGCGTTCTTCCTGACCTCCGGGATGTTCGGATTGGTCCATCCGGAGCAGTGGCTGTCGGGAATTCTTTGTGGCATGGCGTACCAGGGGTTGGTTTTGCGGAAGAATCGCCTGGGTGATGCCATGACCGCCCATGCCATCACCAACGCCCTGTTGGGCGGGTGGGTGGTTTGGAAATCAGCCTGGCACTTCTGGTGACCAGCGGCGTTTCAACCTGAGCACCGTCCCGTGGAACCTGATTTTGTGGCCCCGGCCCAGCCCTCCCTGTCCGCACTTGGCCGGGAGACGGCCCTGCCTCCCTGTGTTGTTTTTGAGGATGACGATCTCCTGGTGGTGAACAAGCCACCGGGATGGAATACCCACGCTCCGGCCCCGTTTTCGGGCGAGGGCATTCATGAGTGGTTCAAACACCGGGAGCCGCGCTGGGCTCGACTGGCGATTGTGCATCGCCTCGACAAGGACACCAGTGGGCTCCTGGTCTTTGGCAAGACGCCCGAGGCCAACCGTTCGTTGACCGAACAGTTCGCCCGCCGACGCGTGCACAAACACTACCAGTTGGTCACGGATCGTCCGGTCAGGCAGGAGCGATTCACCGTGCGCTCCTCCATTGTCCGGGTCGGGGACCGCTATGTTTCGCAGCCGCCGGGAGGGGCGGGGGATCCTGCGGAGACCCACTTCCGGTTGCTGCGGAAAAGCGATGGATGGACGTGGATGGAGGCGGAACCGGTGACGGGGCGGACGCATCAGATTCGCGTTCACGCGGCGGGTGAAGGATGGCCCATCCTCGGGGATCCCCTGTATGGCGGGGGACCCGCAGGACGGCTGCATCTGCATGCTGCCCGGTTGGAGTTGGCGCATCCGCGAACGGGAGCCGTGCTGGTGTGGGAAGTGGCTCCGGACTTTTCACGCCCTCCCGGCGACGGGCTGCGGGCGGCGATCATCGACCAGGCAGAAACCACGGCGTTTCGGGCCATCCATGGGGCCGCCGATGGTGCGCCGGGGGAATATGGAGAGCGGTTGGGGGGCTGGATTCTGGTGGAGGGGGAGGGGAGTGGCCCGTCCGCCCGCAGCCGCCTTCCTGCCGTCTCCCCAGCCGAGACCGGGCAGGGGGCGGAATCCAGAGCGGAGCCGGTCGTGGGTGTCTACTTCAAGCAACTCCGACGTCAGATTCGTCAGACGACGCCTCCGGATGTCTCGCCGCGCCTTTTGACGGGTCAGGCGGCCCCGGCGCGCTTTGAAGTCCGGGAGAACGGCCTGCGCTTTGAGTTGAGTTTCACCGAGGGCTATTCCACCGGGCTATTTCTTGACCAGCGGGACAACCGCCGCCGTCTGCTGACCCGCCACGTGGCCGCGGCTTTTCCTCTGCTGGCCCGGGAAGACGGCGCTGGCGAGTTGCTGAACTGCTTCGCCTACACCTGCGCCTTCAGCGTCTGTGGAGCGGCGGGTGGAATGCGCACCACCAGCCTGGATCTGTCGCGAAAGTATCTGGACTGGGGGAGGAGAAACTTTGCGCTCAACGGCCTGGATTCCGCGGCGCATGACTTCATTTATGGGGACGTCTTCGAATGGCTTCAGCGCCTGGCGAAGAAAGGACGGCGGTTCCAAACGGTGGTTCTGGACCCACCCACCTTTTCCCGTTCCCGGGAACACGGGGACTTCCGTGCGGAGTCGGATTACGCGGATCTGGTGTCCCTGGCTCTGCCCCTGCTGGCCTCTGGAGGCGTCCTGCTCGCCTCGACCAATGCGGCGCGCCTGCTCCCAGAACGGTTCGTGACCCAGGTTCGCTCAGCCGTTACCGCGGCGGGACGGCGGGTCCTTCTGGAACACTACGTGCCGCAACCGCCTGATTTCCCGGTGACCCGCGAGGAACCGGCCCATCTGAAGACCCTGTGGATGCGCATTGGGTAACCAACGAAGTACCGCTTTCGAGGTCGCAGGCTTCGCGATACGCTACCCCCGACGTGAAGAGAGGTTCCTTTGACGACATTCCCTCGGTGCTGACCGACATCCGGCGGGGGAAGATGGTGATCATGGTGGATGACGAGGATCGCGAGAACGAGGGCGATCTGGTCATGGCCGCCGAGAAGATCACTCCGGCGGCGGTAAATTTCATGGCCAAGTTCGGACGCGGTCTTATCTGCGTTCCGGCCGCCGAGGACCGTTTGCGTCAACTCGGGGTGGAGGAGATGGTTTCCAAGAACCGGGAATCCTTTCAGACCGCCTTTCAGGTCAGTGTGGACGCTGCCAAGGGCATCACCACCGGCATCAGCGCGGCGGACCGGGCCCGCACCATTCGCATCATGGCCAATCCGCGGGCCATTGCGGAGGATCTCAAGAAGCCGGGTCATATCTTCCCACTGCGGGCCAAAGCAGGAGGAGTTCTGCAGCGGGCCGGACACACCGAGGCGGCCGTGGATCTCTCCCGGCTCGCGGGGTGCCGTCCGGTGGGAGTCATCTGCGAGATCATGAGCGATGACGGTTCCATGGCCCGGTTGCCGGAGCTGCGCCGCGTCGCCAAGCGTCATGGGCTGAAACTGTGCTCCATTGAGCAGTTGATTGAGTTTCGGAGGGTCTCGGACCGCCTGGTCGAGGCGGTGGAGGTGGTGCGGATGCCCACCGACTATGGGGACTTCAATCTCCACCTCTACCGATCGAAGATTGATGGACTGCATCACCTGGCGCTGGTGAAGGGGGACGTCCGCAACCGCCCGGGCGTGCTGGTCCGCGTGCACAGCGAGTGCCTCACCGGCGATGTCTTCGGGTCACGCCGCTGCGACTGCGGTCCCCAGTTGCACGCCGCGATGCAGATGATTGAGGAGGAGGGCCGGGGGGTGATTCTTTACATGCGACAGGAAGGCCGGGGGATCGGGCTACCCGCCAAACTCCGCGCCTACAAACTCCAGGAAGGCGGCCTCGATACCGTGGAGGCCAACCTCAAGCTGGGGTTCCCCATGGACCTGCGCGACTACGGCGTCGGTGCCCAGATGCTCTGTGATCTGGGGCTGAAAACGATCCGACTGCTCACCAACAATCCCAAGAAGGTGGTGGGTCTCCAGGGCTATGGACTGGAAATCGTCGAGCAACGTCCCATCCGGGTGAAACCGAATCCGCACAATGCCGGATATCTGAAGACCAAGCGGGAGCGGATGGGACATCTGCTGTAGGCGCGGTGGCGGCCGACGGGGCAAAGCCCCGCATTGTGGCGGGGCATGGGACCTACGTCTTGGGAGACATCATCCCAACAAAAAGGGCGCGACCCCTGGGTCGCGCCCTGTCGAAAAACGCCGTGGAGCGTTATTGCTTGCTGAACTTCTCCTCGGCCGCAGCGAACGCATGTTCGAGGGCGACGAGGTCCTCGCCGGGCTTGAGCTGGTCGAGCAGCTTCTGCTCTTCCTTGATCTGGTCCTGCGTGTAGTTCGCGGCCTTGATGGAGAGACCGATGCGACGCTCGGCGCGGTCGATCTTGATGACCCGCGCGGTGACGTCGTCGCCGACCTTGAGCACGTTCTTGATCTTGTCCACACGGTCCTCGCTGACCTGGGAAATGTGCACCAGACCATCGATGTCGTGCTCCAGTCCGACGAAGGCGCCGAAGCTGGCCAGCTTGGTGACCTTGCCGCTGACCAGGTCGCCGACCTTGAAGAACTGGTCGATTCCCTCCCACGGGTCGGTGCTGAGCTGCTTCATTCCCAGCGAAATGCGCTGGTTGGCCTTGTCCACTTCCAGCACCACCGCCTCCACGACGTCGCCCTTCTTCACGACTTCGCTCGGGTGGTTGATCTTGCGGGTCCAGGACATGTCGGACACGTGGATCATGCCGTCCAGCCCCTCTTCGAGTTCGAGGAAGGCGCCGTAGCTGGTCAGGTTGCGGATGGTGCCCTTGACCTTGGTGCCCGACGGATACTTCTCGTGGGCGACGTCCCACGGATTGGTCTCCAACTGCCGGATGCCGAGGCTGATCTTCTGCTCCTCGCGGTTGATGCCGAGCACCACAGCCTCGATCTCCTGGGCGACCTTGAGGACGTCCGAGGGCTTGGCGATGCGCTTGGTCCAGGACAGTTCGGTGACATGGACGAGTCCCTCGACGCCGGGTTCGAGTTCGATGAACGCGCCGTACGGCACGAGGTTGACGACCTTGCCCTTGACCTTGGCTCCGAGCGGGAACTTGGCCTCGATGCTGTCCCAGGGATTGGCTTCCTTCTGCTTCAGGCCGAGGGAGACGCGTTCCTTTTCGCGGTTGATGTCGAGGATGACGACGTCGAGTTCCTGTCCCACCCGCAGCAATTCGCTGGGGTGCGAGATGCGGCCCCAGGACATGTCGGTGATGTGCAGCAGGCCGTCGAGTCCGTTGAGGTCGATGAACGCGCCGAAATCGGTGATGTTCTTGACCACGCCCTTGCGCACGTCGCCCGGAACCAGTTCCTGGAGCAGGGTGGCGCGGCGGCTGTTGCGCTCGGCCTCCACCAGTTCGCGGCGGCTCAGAACCACGTTCTGACGCTCGGGATTCAGCTTCACCACCTTGAACTCGTAGGCGTTGCCCACGTAGATCTGGAGGTTCTTCGGCGGGGTGATGTCAATCTGCGACGACGGGCAGAACGCCTCGACGCCGATGTTGACCACCAGGCCGCCCTTGACGACGGACTTGACCTTGCCCTGGACGGTGCCGCCTTCGTTGCAGATGGTCTGGATGCGGTCCCAGTTCTGCTTGAATTCGGCCTTTTCCTTGGAAACCAGGATGTTTCCGTCTTTGTCCTCGGCGCGCTCAACGAGCACTTCGAAGGAGTCTCCCACCTTGAGGGTGGAGAAGTCGGCGATTTCGGATCCGGGAACGACACCTTCGGATTTTCCGCCGACGTCAATGATGACTTCCTTCGGACGGATTTCGATGACGGTGCCTTTGACGATCTGGCCGGTTTGAAGCGGTTTCTCGAACTGCTTCAGCATCTCGGCGAACTGCTGCGTGGTGACTGCCATGTGAATAATGGGCGAACGAACTTAACTAACGGACTTTCGTTTCGCCGGTAAACGGGAGCTTGGCGTGGGCGATTGGGGATGCGCCGCCCGGCGCGAAGACTCCGTGCCTAACATTACCGCGTTGCGGTCGGCAACGGAGGTGAGAGGTCAGGTAGTGCGTTTAACGGTGTTTCTCAGCCTAAAATGCCGCCACACACGTGGCGGCAGGCGAGGGCAAACTAGGCAGACCACCGGGGGGATCAAGGCATTTCTCAGGGGCGGGGGCGCCGGGCGCCATAGCCAATCGCCAATCGCCTATCGCCTATCGCCTATCGCCTATCGCCTATCGCCTATCGCCTACCGCCTATCGCCTATCGCCTATCGCCTATCGCCTATGATCGTTCAATGAAACGAGGGGGGGATCGTAGATCGGGAAACGTTTCAAGGGACAGGACTGGATTGGCCTGGGGACTTCCTTGTCGCGGTGAATTGATCGCGACGGCCATCCGCATAGGCGGTGAATACCCGGCAGATTTCGTCCCGGACCCGACGGAATACCGCCAATTTCTCATCCTCCGTGCCGGTCGCATGCGCCGGATCATCGAAGGCCCAGTGATGCCGGTTCAACTGTCCGGGATACATGGGACAGGCTTGGTCGGCGTTGCCGCAAACCGTGATCACCGTCTCGATGTCCTGCCCGAGAAAATCGTTCATGTGCTTGGAACGATGCGCGGAGATGTCGATGCCGATTTCCTGCATCACCCGGATTCCGAGCGGATGGACGTAGCCGGCGGGTTTGGACCCGGCGCTGTGAACCTCCAGGAAATCGCCCCCTGCAGCGCGCAGGATTCCTTCGGCAAGATGGCTCCGGCAGGAGTTGCCGGTGCAGAGGATGAGAATGGAGGGCTTGGTCATGGGACTCTGGGAGTCGATCAGCGTTTCGGGGAGGAACGGCGGAAGTCGGGTCTACCCGCCACGGCCTCCGCCACCCAGCCACAGTCCGCCTGCCGGGACTTCAGTTTGCGGAGATCGTTCCGAAAAACAGGATGGGTGGTCAGACAGTCCTGCAGGCACTTCAACTGCCAATCCAACTCACGCGACGGGCGTAAAGGCAGCGAGTAGATCATCCACTGCTCATGGCGCGTTGCCTCCACCAATCCGCGGCCGCGGAGATAGGCCAAATGCTTGGAGGCACTCACCTGCGTCAGTCCCAGGATCTCCTGGAGATGGCAGACACAGAGCGGGGACTTGGAAAGCAACTGCACGATCCTGAGGCGAGTCTCGTCGCACAGGCAGTTGTACACCTCTATGAGATTGGGAGACCGCTTCGCCACGTCCCATTTATACCTCTACAGGAATATACGTCAAAGGAAGTCTTCACCCCCGGCATCGCCAGTCCCTTAACCCAGGTCACGCCTTGACGTCCAATGCCGCTGGAAACAGCATGAAATGCTTCCGACATGGAATCCAATGTACCTTTCCAGGAACCAGCGCCGCGAGTCGGGGCGTCCGCGCCGTCAAGGAACCGGAGAACGGTCCCGGTATCCGCCATCATAACCACTTTCAACGGACGCACCCGTGGGTTCGTGGAAAAGGCGATCCAGTCGGTTCTCGGCCAGACCGTAATTCCCCAGGAATTCGTCATCATTGACGACGGGAGCCAGGATGGGACGGCGGACTGGATCCAGTCGCGGCACCCGCAACTCCGGGTGATTTTCAAGACCAACGGCGGTCCGGCAAGCGCTCGAAACCGGGGCGCCAAGGAAACGACCAGTCCCTACCTCTGCTTCCTGGACGACGACGACATGTGGCTGCCGCATAAGTTGGAGAGGCAGTTTGAGGTGATGTCCCGCCCGGGGGGTCCCGACCTGTACTTTTCAGCGGCGACCTTCATCAATGAACGGGACGAGGAGACCG
>JBDKKE010000283.1:0-10139 GCA_039796255.1 Verrucomicrobiota bacterium
CCTAATCCACGTATGAACCCCTCCGAGTCCCCGAGCCCATCCGGATCCGGAGTCTCGAAAGGCTGGGCTGGGCCGCTATTGATCCTGGTGGCCGGGCTGGCGTTGACCGCGCTGATGGCGAACTCCCTGCATCGGGCGGATCGAGACCTGGAGGGGGCGCTGTTTCGCCAGGATTACGAACGGTGCGGCGAACGCATGGAGGCGCGGTTTGAGGCGCTGGCAGCGCAGTTGCAGCAGGCCCGTGAACTGATCCGTCGGGAGCCACCGCTGACTTCGGTAGAGTGGGAAGGATGGTTTGACGGGGCGGTTCGTGAACGGTTCCTGGAGATTCAGCAGGTGGGCTACGGGGTGCTGACGGGTCCGGCAGACTCGAAAATCGAATCGCCGGCCAGCAGCGGGACGGGCGAAGGATCCGACGCGGCAACCCCCATCGTGCTGCGCTCACTCGCGGTCCGCGACCGCCAGTCGGCTGTCGGCACGGATTTTTTGCTGCCCGAAGGAGTAACCCAGGGGACGCCATCGCGGAACGAGCCGGATCCCGGCAATGCCCGGGCGACTTTCCGGCGGAGCCTCCAAACTGGAAAGGTTTTGCTGTCGGGATTGATTCCGTCCCCGGCGCTCCCATCGACTCCGGCTTCCGCCCGGCTGCTCCGGCTTTACCTGCCGGTCTATCCATTTCCCTTCGGCAGGAAGTCCCCCTCCCACGCAACGGGGGCGGTGTTCCTGACGCTGGATCTGGACGTCATGCTCCGACTCCAGGCCGGACCGCAGGGACGGGAGTTGATCGGGTCTTGCCGGGTGCAAAACGACGACCCGAGTTGGACGGCTCTGGACGCCGCGGGGGTGCCGGACGCGGACGGGTTCCTCCGGGCCGGGGTGGCATCGATCACCAATACCAGGTCCTGCCGGATCTTTGGACGCACCATCGAATGCACCTTCCGGAGTCGCCCCAATCCGGTTCTGTCCGAATCCCGTGGGCGGATCTGGGCCGTGGGTGGATTGGGGGTCCTGTTCAGCGGCCTCTTCGCCGGGATGGTATGGACCGAGGGAAGGGCCCGCAGAAACGAAACGCGGTTTGCCAACGAACTGCGCGAAGCCAATGGCCGGCTGGCCGCCGTGACCCGGGAACGGGAGCGGCTGACGCGGGATCTGCACGATGGCACGATCCAGAGCATCTACGCCGTCGGATTCGACCTGCAGCGCGTGCGGAATCTGGCGGAGCGCAATCCCGGGGAAGCGCGAGCCGAGCTCACGCGGACGATGGCCACCCTCAATCAAGTGGTGATGGAACTGCGGGAGTTCATTGTGCATGCGGAGCCCGGAAACCAGTCGGTGCAGACTGTGGATACAGTGCTCCAGGCCCTGGTGGAGCGGGCCCGCCGAAACACCCAGGCGGCGATTTCCCTCGAACTCGCCCCGGATGCCGCCCAGCTTGTTCCATCGCAACAGGCGGTGGAAGTTCTCCAGATTGTGCGCGAAGCCCTCACCAACAGTCTCCGACACGCCTATCCACGACAGATTGGCATTGCCCTGACCCGGGACGGACGGGATTGGAGGCTGACGATTGCCGACGATGGGGCGGGGTTTGATCCCCAGCAGGTGGCCGGAGGCACCGGACACGGACTGCGCAATCTTCACGACCGCGCGGCGGAGCTGGGTGGGGAAAGCGTGGTGGTTTCCGCTCCCGGCACCGGGACCGCCGTGCGCGTGGTCTTCCCGGTCCTGTATCGCGACACGCCTTCATCGCCCACGGGAGGCACGGTCTGATGGCCCTCCCGACGGTCACCGACCGGACGGCCATTCGGGTGCTGCTGGTGGACGACCACCACATCGTCCGGGTCGGCCTGCGCACGGTTTTGGCGGAAGACTCCCGCCTGTTGGTGGTCGGCGAGGCGTCCACCGCCGTCAGCGCCCTCAGCGAGTCGGTTCGGCTGCAGCCGGACGTGGTTCTACTCGACCTGCGGCTTCCCGATCTGCCTGGAATCGAGGTCTGTCGCCTGTTGAAACAGCGGACGCCCTCACCGGCGGTGCTGTGCCTCACGTCCGTGGCCGACGACCAGACCATTCTCGCCGCCATTGAGGCCGGTGCGGATGGTTATCTGCTCAAGGAGGTGGATGGTCCCAACATCGGCGACGCCGTGGTCACGGTGGCGAAGGGCGGCGCGGCCATGGACCCCCGGGTCACCCGCCAGATGTTCGGCGTCGTGCGGGAACAGGACGACGGTCTGGTTCATCTGCGTCGAAAACTGGACCGGCTTTCGCCCCAGGAACGGCGGGTGCTGTCCCTCGTCGCCAAGGGAAAGACCAACAAGGAGGTCGCCGATACCCTGACTCTGGGCGAGGGAACGGTGCGCAACTACCTCGCCACGGTCTTCCAAAAACTGGAGGTCGCCCGCCGCACCGAAGCCGTCGCCATCTGGATTCGGGCGCAAATCCAGCCGCCGGGTTGAGCCCCTCCGCAGCAATCCGAGTCACTTAGTACGCACCCGTATCATTTCGTTTGCCAGTGGAGGATCGTCGTTTCAATGTGTTGAAGTTGGCTCGACCCCGTCGGAACATGAAACGTCTCGCCCTTGTTTTCGCCCTCCTCCTTTCGGTTCCCACAGCCCGCGCCGCCGTCACGGGCTGGCTGAACTGGCGGGGCCCCCTGGCCACTTCGGTTTCCCTGGAGAAGGATCTGCCGGTGAAACTGGAGGGCGTCGCCCCTTTATGGACGGCGGACTTTCCCGGCCAGAGCACGCCGGTAATCGCCAATGGCCGGGTATTCATCAACGGGTACACGGGTGACGGTGTTTCACTGCAGGAGGGCGTGCGGTGCTACGATGCGGAGACGGGCAAACTGATTTGGGAACACCGCGAGACGGACTTCCTTTCCGACACCATTTATCTGCGATACTCGACGGCCGCGCCGACCGTGGATCCGGAAACCGGCAACGTGTATGTGCAGTTCACCCAGGGGATTTTCGCCGGTTTCACGTCGGACGGGAAGCTGCTGTGGAAGCACTCGATGATGGAGGAGTTCGGGCGGCTGACCTTTCCCAATTCGCGGACGGCGTCGCCGGTCGTGGACGCCGAGCTGGTGATCACCCGCGGCATCACCAGCGCCTGGGGTGCGCATGGGCCGGCCGGCGACCGGTTTTACGCCTTCGACAAGAAGACCGGTGAACTGGTGTGGAGCGCGGCACCGGGGGACCGTCCGCAGGACAACACCTTTTCCAATCCGTTCCTGGACCTGTGGAACGGCAAGCGGGTGCTGTACAGCGCCGGCGGGGACAGCACGATTCTGGCGATCAATGCGCGCACCGGGGAACCGATCTGGCGGTTCTCCTTCGCCAAGGCGGGAGCCAAGGGCGGCATCAACGCCGCGCTCGTCCGGTTCGGCGACACCCTCATTGCCACCCATGAATCGGAGAATCTGGACTCCTCGGAGATCGGCCGAATGGCAGCCTTCCGCATCCCGACGCCGGCGGAGGTCCAACCGACCAATCCGGCTTCGCCGGCCGTGTTCACCTCCAAACAGTTGGAGGTGTGGCGGAACGGCATTGGATCGCTGGCCAGTTCTCCGGTGGTGGTCGGGGACACGATTTATGAAGTGACCGGGACGGGTGACCTGGCAGCCGTGGACGCACGGTCGGGGAAGGTTCTGTGGAAGAAGAAGCTGGCCATTGAGCAGCGCCAGAGCACTCCGTTCTACGCCAATGGCTACCTCTACGTGGCCATGTACATCGCCTCCGAGGGCGCGGGTGCCGCGGCCAAAACCGAGGAGGATTCGGGGGCCCATGGTGACCTGTGGGTGCTGAAGCCGGGGGCGGACGGTGCCGAGGTGATCAGCCATTTGGCGCTGGAGGGTCGCTGCTATGGCTCGCCCGTGGGCTACAACGGGAAGCTGTATCTGCAGACCGACAAGAAGCTCTATGTCTGGGGCAAAGCCGGTCCCTCGCCGGGTCTGGCCGCCGTTCCCACCGCCCCCGCCTGGCCGGCACCGGGCCCCGCCGCGCAGCTTCAGGTCATTCCCTACGAGGTGCTGCTGCGTCCGGGACAGACGCAGTCCTTCCGGCTGCGCGTCCTCGACGCCAATGGTTTCACGGTGAGTGACTCGGTGGACCCGGCGTCGGCGCGCTGGGAATCCTACATTCCTCCGACCGCCCTGGTGAAGGCGACCATGAAGGCCACGGTCAATGCCGCAGGACAGTTGGTGGCCGATCCAGCCCCGGTGGGCAGTGCCGGACAGTTCAAGGCGACGTGGAAGACAGCGGACGGACGTGAGATCGCCGGTTACGTGAAGGGGCGCATTCTTCCCTACCTTCCGGTGACGTTCGATTTCGAGCAGTTCGAACTGTCCAACACCACCACCAACACCGTGGAGCCGCCGACGCCCTTCGCCTACCCGCCGCTGCCGTGGAACTCCGCACGGTTCCGCTTCGAGGTGCGCAACCAGACCGACGCCGGGGGCGTCGTGAGCAAGGCGCTGGTCAAGACGATCGAGAACAAACTGTTCCAGCGCGGACAGATCTTCTTCGGGTTTCCCACGACCACCAACTACACCATCGAGGCCGACGTGCTGAGCGAGGGCAATCGGCGGAAGATGTCCGAGGTCGGCCTCATCAATCAGCGCTACCTGATCATTCTCAAGGGCAACTCCCAGGAGTTGGAGATCAACTCCAACCAGGAGCGGCTCAAGGTGGCCACCCCGTTCAAGTGGGCCCCCAACACGTGGTATCGCCTGAAGGCCCGTGTGGACGAAAACGCAGACGGCAGCGGGGTGGTCCGCGCCAAGGCGTGGAAACGCGGGGAGGCCGAGCCGGCGGCGTGGACTGCCGAGGTCCCCGTCCCCCGAGTGCACCGTCAGGGATCTCCCGGACTGTTCGGCTTCTCTCCCCAGGAGATGCGGGTGGCCATTGACAACATCACCGTCACCCCGAATTGATCCACCCCCCTTTCGAGTGCAGTTTACGACCGCTTTGAATTCATGAAGATCCTTCCCTGCATCACACTCGCCCTGATCGCCGCCGGTCTTGTTTCCCGCGCCGAGGACTGGCCCCAGTGGGGTGGCAACGATCCGGGCCGCAACATGTATTCACCCGCGAAGGGTCTGCCGGACCGTTTCGATCCGGGCAAGGTCAAGGCCGGGACCGAGGATATCGACCTCGCCACCACCAAGAACGTGAAGTGGGTGACCAAGCTTGGATCGCAGAGTTATGCCAATCCGGTGGTGGCCAACGGCAAGGTGTATGTCGGCACCAACAACGAGGTTCCCCGCGACAAGAGACACACCGGTGACCGGAGCATCCTGTATTGCTTCGACGAGAAGTCCGGAAAGTTTCTCTGGCAGTTGGTGGTTCCCAAGCTGAAGTCCGGCAAGGTGAACGACTGGGAAAACCTCGGCCTGCTCGCCGCACCGCTGGTGATCGGCAATCAGCTGTGGGTGGTCACCAGCCGCTGCGAGGTCCTGTGCCTCGACACCGAGGGCATGGCCAATGGCAACGACGGCGCCTACAAGGATGAGGCGAAGTATGTGACCCTCGACACCGGCAAGCTGCCGGTAGAGCCCGGACCGACGGACGCCGACATCCTCTGGCGCTACGACATGATGGAGGAGCTGGGCGTCTTCCCCCACAATGCCTCGAACTGCTCGGTCATTCTGGTGGATGGAAAGCTGTTCGTCTGCACGTCCAACGGACAGGACTGGACGCACGTCAACATACCGTCGCCGAACTCCCCCAGCTTCATCGCCCTGGATCCGCAAACCGGAAAGCTTGTGGGTGAGGACAATGCCGACATCGGCTCCCGGATTTATCACGGTCAGTGGACCTCACCCTCCGCCGGCAAGGTGAATGGCAAGTGGCAGGTGTTTTTTGGCGGCGGTGACGGCGTTCTTTACGCGGTGAACACCTCCCCGGAGAAGGGCAGCGGTCAGCCGATCACCAAGGTGTTTCCCAGCCAGCCGGACAAGACCGAGGACGCCGAACTCGACTATATCAAGAAGATCTGGTGGGTGGACTGCGTGCCGCCGGAGTACAAGGCCAAGGACGGAAAGCCCATCAAGTATCCGGCCGCCGAGGGACCCAGCGAGATCAATTCCACCCCGGTCTTCTATGACGGCAAGGTGTTCGTGGCCATCGGGCAGGATCCTGAGCATGGCGAGGGCGTGGGACGCCTGCTGTGTGTGGATCCCACCGGCAAGACCGGCGACATCACCAAGAGCGGTTTGATCTGGGACTACAAGGGCGTCAAACGCTCCATATCCACCGTGAGCATCGATCCGGCGAACGGGCTGCTGTTCATCGGCGACTTCTCGGGGTTCGTCTACTGCCTCGACGCCAAGACTGGAAAGTTGAACTGGATCTACGACATGAAGGCGCACATGTGGGGTTCCACCCTGGTGGCTGACGGCAAGGTGTACGTCGGCGATGAGGATGGCGATTTCGTGGTGCTCGCCTCCAAGGGTGGCGAGAAGGCCACGGTGCTCAGCGAGACCAATCTCGGGGCGCCCATCTACGGCACGCCGGTGGTGGCCAACGGAACCATGTACGTGATGAGCCAGACTCACCTGTACGCCATCGGCGCCGATGCCAAACCCGTGGGTGCCGACGCGCCCGCCGGAGTGCAGATCAAGAACTGAACAAAGGCGCCGAAGACTTTCCGGAAGGACCCCTTTTAGTCCATTCAACCTCCCCAACCATGCCGATTCCCACCGTACCCGCGAGCGACGTTGCCAAGGCCCAGGACCAGCTCAACGCGCACCTTCTTGAGATCATCCACTGGCACTTCAGTCCCGAAACCGGCTCCCCCTTCTGGCTCGATTGGGCGTCGAAGAACTGGGACCCGCGCACCGAGGTCAAGTCCTTCGCCGACGTGCAGAAATTCCCGCATTTCCAGGACGAGTTTCTCCGCGATCTCCAGCCCGAGGTCTGGGTGCCCGCGGCGTTCAAGGGAAAGCCGTTTAACATCTTCGAAACCGGTGGCACCACCGGCATGCCCAAGCAGCGCATCGGGTGGAACGACTACCGGGTGGATTACTCGGAGTTCAGCGACAAGATCTCCGATGCCCATTTTCCGCGCGGTGGGGCGTGGCTGATGATGGGCCCGACCGGTCCGCGGCGGCTGCGGCTGGCCATTGAGCATCTGGCCAATGTCCGCGGCAGTTCCTGCTACTTCATCGACCTGGACCCGCGCTTCGTGAAGAAGCTCATTTCCAACAAGCAGTTTGACGTCGCCAAGCAGTACATGGCGCATGTGGTGGATCAGGCCGTCACCATCCTGAAGCACCGCAAGGTTTCCGGCCTGTTCACCACGCCCAAGCTGCTGGAGGCCCTGGCAGAGAAGACCAATCTCTGGGATGCCGGCATCCGCGGGGTGTTCTGCGGCGGAACCTCCATGAAGCCCCAGGAGGTCCGCTTCCTGGTGGAGGAGTTGCTGGAGGGGCGCATCGGATTCTACCCCACCTACGGCAACACCCTGATGGGACTGGCAGCCAGCGTGCCGCTGCAACCCGAGGACGACTTCAGCGTCACCTATTACGCCCCGCAGCCCCGCGCCGTGCTCCGGGTGGTGAAACCCACCGACACGGCCGAGCTGGTGAATTACGGCGAGTTCGGCCGGGTGGAGCTCACCACCCTGACCCAGGAATTCTTCATGCCCCGTTTCCTGGAGCGGGACGAAGCCATTCGCCGCGCCCCGCGTCCGCCCTACGCCTGGGATGGCGTTGGCGATGTGCGTCCCTTCGGTGCGATGGAGAAGAATATCGTCGAGGGTGTGTACTGACCCGGCAGTGGATGAAGGGAGGGGAGTCTTACCCCAGGAGACACAGAGGCACAGAGGAAGCCGTAGGGGATCGGATATCGAGAGGAATTGAGCTGGGGTGGCACCCCCGCCGGACCCCTGCGTCCCGCTGACCAAGGCAACCTTCAGAAATTAGTCCTCACCCCTCTGTGTCTCCGTGCCTCTGGGGTCCAAACCGCTCCGTGGTGCCTACAGGGGTTTGCCGGTCAATCGTTCAAAGGCCTCCAGGTATTTCCCCTGGGTCTTCAGGACCACTTCCGGCGGCAGGGCTGGGGCGGGCGGTGTCTTGTCCCAGTCGAGTGATTCCAGGTAGTCGCGCACGAACTGCTTGTCATAGCTCGGCTGCGCACGTCCGGGGACATGCTGGTCGGCGGGCCAGAAGCGGGAGGAATCCGGCGTCAGCACCTCATCAATCAGCAGCAGCCGGCCTTCAAAGATTCCGAACTCGAACTTGGTGTCGGCGATGATGATTCCGCGTTGGCGGGCAAACTCCCGGGCGAAGGAATAGAGCTTCAGGCTGGCGGCCCTCGCCTCCTCTGCGAGGTCACGTCCAATGAGCTCCACTGCCCGCTCGAAGGAAATATTCTCGTCGTGTCCCGTCTCCGCCTTCGTGGCGGGGGTAAAGATGGGTTCCGGCAGTTCGCTTCCCTCCTGCAGTCCGGGGGGCAGCGGATGCCCACAGATGGTCTGTCCTGACCGGTACTCCTTCCATCCCGATCCGGCGAGGTAACCGCGGACAACGCACTCAATGGGCAGCGGGGCCGCCTTGCGCACGATCATGCTGCGTCCCGCGAGTTGGGATTCGAACGGCTGCAAGGCCGTCGGCAGCGGATCGCGGGCCCCGGCCAGGCGGTGATTGGGCAGCCAGGATTCGGTGAGATCGAACCAGAAATGGGAGAGCTGGGTGAGCACCTCGCCCTTGCGCGGAATGCCGTTGGGCATGACGCAGTCAAAGGCCGAGATCCGATCCGTCGCCACGAAGAGCAGCCGGTCCCCGAGGTCAAAAACCTCGCGAACCTTGCCTGATTTAACCCGGGTGATTCCCGGCAGCGCCAGAGACAACAAAGGTGCATCCGCCATGCGCAGAGCCTAACCCCAAGGCCCGCCTGCGGGCGAGAACTCCGGTGGGGCCAGCGTCGATCGAAGCGGTCCCCGCTCTGTGCCTCCGTGCCTCTGTGGTGCCGTTTCTCCGTGGTTTTATCCCGGATTCCCCGCCCCTGGCACCGTCATCTTCCGGACGGTTTCACGCCCGTCGCCATCAGCGTCTCGAAGTGGGGCTCCTGCTCCTCGCGGGACACCACGCTGATCTCGATGGGTTGGAAGCCGGCCTCCTCCAGCCACTGGTGGAGATCGGACTCCGCGAAGCCCGGCCAGCGATCGCCGTACAATTCGCGCGACTTCTCAAAGCGGTGCCGCACGAGGTCCAGCAGCAGCAGTTGACCGCCGGGCTTCAGGATTCCAAAGGCCGCCCGCAGCGCCTGGGCGGGATCCTCGGCGTGGTGCAGGGCCTGGCTGAGCACTACGACGTCCACGGTGTCCGGCTCGATCGGCGGATTCTCCAGGTCCCCGAGACGGAACTCCAGATTCTCCAGTCCATTCTTGCGGGCCTTGCGGGCGCCGAACTCGACCATCTTCTCGGAGTTGTCGACGGCGATCACCTTGCGGCACCGCCGCGCCAGCAATTCGGCGAGCAGTCCCTCACCGGAACCGAGGTCGGCCACCACCAGGGGAGGCAGCATGCGGAGCAGCAGGTGTCCGAAGGCCTGCCAGGAGCGGCCGGGTCCGTAACTCCGATCGAATCGGCCGGCGACCTGATTGAAGTACACCTGCGCCTGTTCCTCCCGGCGGGCGAGCACACGCTTGAGGTTCACGACATCGCCATCGTGTTCGGGGAGTTCCCCGGCCCCCTGGATGGCGAGGCGGGTGAATTCATCCACGGGCGCCCCGGCGGCGCGGTTCAACCGATAGAAGGTGCGCTTGCCCTCCCGACGCGACGCGAGCAGTCCCGTATCGGTGAGCAGGCCCAGATGGGTGGAGATGCGGGATTGGCCAAGGCGGGTGATCTCCTGAAGCTCGTTGACGGAGAGCTCGGCTTCCTCCAGGAGCGCGACAATGCGGAGCCGGGTCGGGTCCGCCAGGGCCCGCAGGGATTTGAGAATCGACGACGCCACGCGGGGCGACCTTATCGGGACTTGGCAACGGATTCACCGGCTTTTTGTCCGGCCGGCGAGGAGATCCGTCCGGCAAAATCATTGCCGGGCGATCCGGGGACGCCTATGCACACCCGGCACGTATGTCGGCAGAATATAAAATGATCGGTGGGGACGGGCGGGAGTATGGCCCGGCATCGCTGGAGG
>JBDKKE010000284.1:0-4037 GCA_039796255.1 Verrucomicrobiota bacterium
CTGTTCTCGGCTGTGAAGCGCAAGGCCCGCGGGTATCGGTCGGTCGAGTACATGACCACCATGCTCTACTTCGTCGCCGGTAAACTCACCCTACCGTGCTACTGACCCACTGAAAGTAGCAAGGAACCCTTTCAGAACCTCAGTCCCAACCCTTCGCCGATAACAAACATTTTGGCGCAATTCGACCCAACGCGGTGGATGTCCTGGGGATCTTCCGGCGCATTTCCAACGCCTTCAAGCAGGTCGAGGCTGAGGGCCGCGCCCAGCGCGAAGCCACCACTTCCAGGGGCTGGACCGAAGAAAATCAGTTCGACCTCAACTAGGGCTTGACTGCCAGTCGTAAAAGACACTCGATCGTTCTGAATCCCTTAACCTAAAGTTTACGTTTTTATTCATGAAGCCTTATCCTAAACGTTTTTTAACTGAACTGCCCAAGGCTGATAATTCAACTTTGTCATTGGGTCTGCGGACGACTCGACGAGGCTTCACGCTGATTGAGCTTTTGGTTGTGATCGCGATTATTGCGATTTTGGCGGGTATGCTGCTACCCGCACTGGCTAAGGCCAAGCAAAAGGCTCAGAACACAAAATGTATGAGTAACCTTCGCCAAGTAGGCTTGGCTCTACAGCTGTACATGCTCGATTACAGTCGGTATCCGGGCCATTATCTAGTCGCCAATGGCACTGTCGTTTATCCAGGGAGGCTCTTACCATTTCTTGCCAGCAATTTACCTGTCTGGAACTGCCCTTCTGAAAGCAGTCGTTACTATTGGACTAATAGCCTGACCACAAAGCTACCCAGCATTCTTACCCCCAGTTCCGGATTCTGTTACGGCTACAATGATTGGGGTGGGGTCAATGAGTTCACCAAACCTTATCAAGGGCTGGGTGGCGATATTGGGACGGGTAACGAGCCTTGGAATATTGAACCCAAGGACTCTCACGTGAAAGCACCCGCCGATATGATTTGCCTCGCTGATAGCCGTTCAGATGCGGCTTGGGACACTGCCATTGATCCTAACGACGGCGACCCAAAGGGCCCGGAACAATCGGAGTGGCCCAGCAGTCGGCACGGAGGGAGCGGTCGACCCAAGACCAATGCCGGAAACGTCAAATCAAGTCAGGGCGGTGGTGCTAACTTTATGTTCTGCGACGGCCACGCCGAATTCATCAAACAAGATCTAGCCGTTTCGAAAGATCCCAATATGCGCAAGCGTTGGAATGCCGACAATGAAGCTCACCTCAACCAATAAGGGTTAACTTCAGATTTTTCAGTTTTCGGCCTACTTCTGTTGGGAACGGGGTCAGGAAACTATTTCCGAATTTGACCCAACTGTTCTGCAACCATCGTTGACCCAAGCCCCGGCAGGTCCACATCGAGTTTGAGAGGGGCCCCCTATCGTGTCATGGGTTGGCTGTCATCGGTTGGGCAAACCAGCGAAACCGGATTGTCACCTCGCCCGTCGCAAGCGACAGGGCACTACCCTTGGAAACCCTGGATGAATGCAGCGTGCGTTCCGGTTTCCGAATCCGGCGATGATTGCCCACGGGAAATCTTAGTCACCTCTTCGTCGGGACTCTTCGTCGGGACGCCCTCGTCCAACCCGGTGGCGGGAATGGCTAGGCTCCAGAACCCCCAAAGGCGATGCTTCCTGGCGCGTCATCCCTAGGAGCAGCGCCGTTTCGGCGAACAGCTACCCACCGGCACGCTTTGAATCCGGCCCTGTATCCAAAATCGGAAATCGTTCCCTGACCCTGTTTCCGATCCTAATTGCGGACTACAGACTTAGGATAGTAGCCTGGGACCATGAAATCTCCGGTGACATCTCGGGCCGCACGCCGGACGTCCAAACCACCGCAGGAATCCGGCGGGAAGGCGAACGGAATCCAATGGCCGAGTCCTGCCGCCTTCACCCTGATTGAGCTGTTGGTGGTCATCGCCATTATCGCGATCCTCGCGGGCATGCTGTTGCCGGCCCTTGGCAAGGCGAAGGTCAAGGCGCAGAACTTGCAGTGCATGAACAACCTGCGTCAGGTCATGCTGGCTTGGCAGATCTATGCCGACGACAACCGCGGCACCCTGCCATTTAACACGGTCTTCGAGACCGACCTGACCCGAAGTTGGTGCACTGGGTTTATGTCCTACAACCAGCCCAACCCGGACAACACCAACACCTTGCTGTTCACCAAGGCATTGCTCGGCCCCTACATCGGTGGATCAGCCGGTCTCTTCAAATGCCCGGGCGACCGGACGGTCAACCCGCCGCGTAAGACACCCCGGGTCCGCAGCATCGCCATGAATGCCTTCTTCGGCGGTTTCTGGGACGGCACCTCCTGGTCGCAGATCGAGGAGCGGAAACGGATCTGGCGCGAATACCGCAACATCAACCAGGTTGACGACCCGGCCAACCGCTGGGTTCTCACCGATGAATGCCCTACGATCAACGACGGATTCCTCGTCCACTTGATGCCGGTAAACACCACCGAGTTGCCCCGGAACGAATCGATGAACGACTGCCCGGCCAGCTACCACAACGGCTCCGGGGCGTTGTCCTTCGCCGACGGACACTCGGAGATCCACAAATGGCGTGATGAGGCCACCCTGCGGCGGACGTCGCAGCCCGCGGCTCCGGCGGGCCGTTCCCCGACCGATTATATCTGGATGGCCGAGCGGACCACCGGGCCCCGGTGAATGGATCGCAACCCAACGTCCACCCTCCGATTGACAACCTCGACCGGAAGATTCGTCATCAGCTGCCTCAGAATTTTGTCGGCTTCAGTAGCTCGGACGGATCGACATCAAGAGCCTCGGCGAAGCGAACCAACTCCCGGTCGGTGACGCACCGGACCTGGGATTCCACCTTGGCCAGGGTCTCGCGGCTTATATCCCAGCCAGCGATGCTGGCCCGGTCGCGGCCCCTGCCAGTGCGAAAGCACCGGAGACCCACAGAGTCAACGCCAAGCCCGGGCCGATCCGAGCCGAGGCCCTCGTCTGGGCCAGAGGGGAAGTCACTCCAATCGATACCATCCATCGATGGGAATCTGCAATGGGAAGTCGTCGGCGACGAGGGCAAGAGTGGTTGCCGGCTGCCAGCCCACGGGTTGGGTCCAAGCCTGCTGGAACTCGGTCTCGGTGCTCGGCACCTCTGGTTTCAGGGAGGAGACAATGATCGCCCGGACTCAGGAGATGATGATCAGACAGGACCAGGAAGTGGTATTCGTGGTCGCGGTACGCCTCAGTATCTCTTGGGAATCATCGGTGTCTGATCACAGCGTCTGCGTGGGCAGATCGTCCTGATACCAGCGTTGCCTCCTCGGCGGCGAGCCGATGGCAGGCGATCCATAGTGTACCCACAAGCAGGAGCCGAAGGAGGGCTGGCCTGCACTCGGCCACCCTCCGACCGGCAACAGGACCGAGGGACCCGCCCCCTGGGGAGGGCGGGTCGGACAGACTCCCGGTGTTCATCGCCATCGAGGACCTCAGGTCGGAACCTGGGTTCAACCAGTTGACGTCGAACCCGGCGGACTGATGCTCAAGGCTTTCGCAGACGGAAGAAGCGGGCTGAATCTGCGATCGGAAGGCTCACCGATGAGCCCGAGACGCCGGACACCAGACTCCAACTCGACGAGGCTGGTGAGGTCGCCGACTCCAGCACGAAGCCAGAGGATGCGGCCGGCCACTGGATTACGCACTGACCGGCGGAGATCCGTACCGAAAGGACCGGTCCAGAGGTTGGCTCGGATGGTGCGTAAAGGCCGAAGTCGTCGATGCCCCAATACCAGCTGTCGGTCCCTGCGTGGATGAAGCGGAAGCGCACCTTGGATTGGTTGTCGGCGCTGCTCACACGGAAGACTTCGTAGCGCTTGGACTCGACGCGGTTGTCATTAACGCGGCCCTGGATGAACGGGGCCAGGCTGGCGGTGATTGGAGCACCGATGAAGGCACCGTAAGTGCCGCCGATGATATTTCCAGCGTCGTCGGTGTAGTTGGCCACGTCGCCGTGTTCCTTGTTGAGGGTCGCCTCGGCGTCCAAGGAT
>JBDKKE010000285.1:0-3103 GCA_039796255.1 Verrucomicrobiota bacterium
TCAGGTAGATCTCGCCATGGTCATCGCTGGCCACATAGAACACATAATCACCCGTGGTCTCGGGGACGAAGATGGCCTTGAGCTGGCCGAAGTAGTTCTCGAACAATCCGGCACCGGTGTAGAACTCGGTCAGGATGCGGGTCTCATTCGGCGGGACAGTGATATCAGCGAAGGTTGAGAAATCACCGGTCTGGTTGTTCCAAATGCTGAATGCCGCGACGCCTTGCTTGAATTGGAAGGCGGAGAAGGTTCCAGCAAAGGCAGAGGAGAGGTTCGCATTGTCCTTCACACCATTGATCGTCGCCGGATACGTGGAACCAGCGGTCTGCTTGGAGGTGACCAGACGAACGGTCCGGTCATTGACACGGGTGGCAGAGCTCACCGTCAGGCCGGTGAAGGAGTAGTTGCCAGCGGCGACAGCGGACGGATCAGTGACCGGCTCGCTGAAGGTGACCGTGATGGTGTCAAAGCTCTCCGCGCCGCTCATCTGCTCCACAGTGGGAGGGGTCACATCGGCCGTGACAATCAGAGTCGCCTCGGCGGAGGTGGCATTCGCACCAGCAACCGCCACCACAACCTTGAACTTCGCGTTGTTGAGGCTCGGCGTCAGCACGGGGATGGTGTAGGAGGAACTATTCGCACCGAGAACGGCGGTTCCATTGACGTACCACTGCCAGGAGATCGCATTGCCATAATCCCCGCCGTAAGGCGAGGAACCCGTGGCGGCAGCCGTGAAGGTGACCGGACTGTTCGCACCTGCGGTCGTATCGACCGGAGATTGGGTGATGGAGATCGAAGCGCCCACGGCGTCGACCGGACTCTCAATGATGGCACCACGGATCGGGGTCAAATTGGCGGCCGGGGTCGGATTGCCTTCCTTGCGCCAGGCCACCTGGCCCCAGTCGCCGCCGCCGCCTTCCTTCACGAGGAAGGTGATGCCGACCTTCTGGCCAGCAGTCAGGGCGATCGGCTCGCTGGTCACTTCCGGCACCGTGCCGTCAGCGCCCACGTCTTCAAACCCGCCGCAGCATCCGGTCTCCACCGCAACGGTGGCTTCCGCAAGCTCATTGGGGAGCGATCCGACCTTGACGTACAGAGCGCTGGCGTCGTCGGAGCGGACAAAGAAGCGATAGCTGCCGGTTTCGGGCACGGTCACGAGACCGGTCATACGGGAGATGTAGTTGTCGCCGTAGGTGTTTCCGAAGCCGGTGGTCTCACCGAAGCTGAAGCCGTTGCCATACCGGACGGTATCCGGGGGATCCGAATAGTGCGGATCACCGGTGCCCGCATCCACGGCGGTGCCGGAGATGTTGAACCACACTTCATTCTTGGTGAAGGCCAGACCAGCGACATCCGATACGGTCTTCGCGGTGATCGTGGAGTCGGGACCCGCGAGGCCGGCGATATTCTTGCCGCGCACCTTGTAGGTATAGGAAGTTCCCGGAGTCAGGCCACGGTCTTCATAGGTCGTGGTCGTGAGCAGGGGAGCCACCACAGTTCCATTGCGCTCGACTTCATAGGCCACGCGGGCATTGGGGTCGCCAGCCACCACGGCCGCATCCCAGGTCAACAGCGCGCGGCGGGAGCCGACTGAGGCCTTCAGATTCGGGGGAGCACCCGGAACGGCGCTCACCGTCTGCGCGGTGGTCACCAAGCGGATGTTGTCCACGTGCGTGTTTTCATTCGCACCACCCGTACGAGCGGCGAACACCAACTGTCCGGCGGAGGGGAAGTAGGTGGTCTGTTCGCTGTCCAGAACCTTGTTTCCCTTCCAAGTCACGGACAGCTTGCCTTCGGAGGTCAGGTCAATGGCGAACTGGCGCCAGGCGAGAGTCGCCCAGGCAGCCGGGTCCCGGGGATCACCGCCGTTGGCCCAATAAGCGGCATCGCGAGGTCCCGTCTGCAGACTGGTGATATCATCCGCCGTACCGTGCCGGGTCGGCAGACCGATCTTCTTCACCGTGACATTGTCGACGCGGACGATGATGCCCTCGATGTCGGTCGTGTCGTTGGGGTCGGTCGGGAAGGTGTTGCCCGACCAGGTGTCGAAGGACACCGCGATACCGGTCTTGGTGCCGGTCTCGGCGCAGCAATTGCCGCCAAGATCAGAATCCGCGAGACTGGTGAGGAAGGGATCCCCATCGCGGGCGAAGCTGATGCTAAAACCATCCGCCGCGCGGTCCCCGGTGCTGTTGCCCACCCGCAGGTCGCAGGAGAACGAGAAGCCGGTGACCACCTTGCCCGGATCCGTATTGTCGAAAACAACGATGCCCGTCTGGCTATTCTCGGGATAGGTGACCGCCATGAATCCGCCGCCGGCTGGATTGCCGCCGGTGGCGACAAACATCGCGTCATTATTGCCGCCGATGGTGACGCCAGCCGGTTGGCCTGCGTCGAAGTTATAGGTCACATCCGCGGCTTTTGCCGGGGTAAGACCTACGAGAGCCGTCAGCGCGGTAGTGGCAGCGAGATACTGCAGGGAGCCTGCAGTGCGCGTCCGCGAGCGACTCCAAGTTGCAAGGGCTCCGCCGGTGGGGCGGGGCGACTGCTGTTGGAATGTGTGTTTCATTCGAGTGTTTTTTTGTTGGCCAAGCAAAAGCCCACGGGTCGTTACGGGGACAAATGCAAAGGCGATTGGCTGAAGTTGAGAAAGTGGACACTGAAATTCAAGGAAAAGGTGGCGGAATGTTGAAACCTTCCTCTCCGAAGTCGGTCCTTCTCCCTGATCTTCGTCCGGCATTTCAAGCCTCCGGGACGGCGACCACCGGCTCCGGGTCGAGTCGGCTACTTCGGAGCATTTCCGACCGTCCTCGGGGCCAGCACCGCTCTCCCAACGACCCGGAAAGGGGGTTGATTCGTGCCGCCAGCGTCATCTTCCGAAGACGATGGCCCTTGCCGCCCGTATTCTGCCCACGTAAATGCAGCGGGTGTCCCGCGCCATAACCACCCCTCCGGAACCGGCATCCCGCCGGGGCCTCCGGTACCCATGGTTCCGGGTGGTCGCCCTTTCCCTTCCCTTTCTGGTCCTTGGCGCCCTGGAACTGGGCCTGCGGATGTCCGGACGCCATCTCCCGACTCGATTCTGGGTGTCCGCCCCGGAACC
>JBDKKE010000286.1:0-8798 GCA_039796255.1 Verrucomicrobiota bacterium
TGGCCATGCCGAACGTCGGCTGCAGCGGCACACTCCAGTAAACGACCCCCGTTTCCGGGTTGAGCGCGTTGATGGCTTCGCCGTGCCAGATGATGAGCTGACGTTTCCCGCCGACGTTCAGAATCGTCGGCGGACAATAGCCGGGTTCCCTGGAGTCGAGCGCTCGCCAGAGTTCGCGACCCGTCTTCCGATCGAACGCCACCGCGGTGGTGCCCTGGCCGCCCGCGACGCAAATCAACCGCTCGCCGTCGATCAACGGATGCGCGGCAAAACCCCACATGGGCACTGGGATCCCAAAGTCTTTTGGGAAGTGACGCGCCCAGATCATTCCGCCGGTTTTCGCGTCGAGGCAGAGGAGATGACCTTCCGCGCCGAGCGTGTAGACGCGTCCGTCGTGCACCGTCGGCGTGGCGCGTGGGCCAATGGCGTAGTCACCCACAGTCGTGTAGGGGCAGTCGTATTCGTGCGTCCAAAGAATCCTGCCGTCGGTCTCATCCAGGCAAACCACCCGCTCGGTGCCCGGCAACCGCCGCCGTTCGAAGTTGGCGTTGATCGGTGAGTCCGCCTGGTTCAGGAGTTCGGCCTTGGTGGGATCGCCCCCGGCCTGGATGCGATCCATGACGAACACCCTTCCGTCCGCGACCGCCGGACCGGAATAGCCCGACCCGATTGCGGTCTTCCACCGCAAGGGCGGGCCGTCCACTGGGAACGATTCGAGAATGCCGCTGTCACGCCAGATCGCATCGCGCTGCGGTCCGAGCCATTGCGGCCAGTCCTCCGCGAGAACGGGGATCACCAAGGCCATCCACAGTGGGATTGCTCGCAAGAATTTGCTCTTGGTCGCGACGGGCATGAGGAAACTACTCTACGCGATGATCTGCCTGAGCACGTTGGCCTGGATATCGGTGAGCCGGCGAATGCGACCGGCGTAATGATAGGTCAGGTTCTCTTCGTCGAGGCCAAGCAGATTGAGGAGGGTTGCATGGACGTCGCGGATGGGGATTGGTTCGTCGGCTGCGCAGAGGCTGAAGTCGTCGGTCGCGCCGGCGGTGGCACCGCCTTTCACGTCGCCGCCCGCCATCCACATGCACAAGGCGTGGCCGTTGTGGTCGCGCCCGACTTTGTCGCCGACGCTCCCGGTGACGAACGACGTGCGTCCCATCTCGGACGCCCAGACCACGAGGGTTTCGTCGAGCAGCCCGCGTCGCTTCAGATCCGCCAGCAGTCCGGCCACCGGCAAATCCACCTCGCGACTGTGTTTGATCATGCCGTCCTTCACGTTGCCGTGGTCATCCCAACTGTCCTTGCCTATCTGCACACCGTGCAAAAGGAGGGTGTGGCGCACGCCCCGCTCGACAAGGCGTCGGGCCAGCAAACACTGGCGTCCGAAGCCGGCGGTCTTCGGATGGTCCAGCCCGTAGAGCGCCTTGGTCTCTTCCGTTTCGCCAGAAAGATCGACGAGTTCGGGCGCGGCGGTCTGCATACGGAAGGCCAGCTCGTAGGCGCTGATGCGGGCCTCGAGTTCACTGTCGCGGCTCGCGTCACCCAGATGCCGTCGGTTGAGCCAGGCGAGCGCGTCGAATTCCTGTCGCTGCTGCGCGGCGCTCACGCCCTGCGGCCGGGCGAGATCCACGATCGGGGTGCCGGTGGGACGCAGGAAAGTGCCTTGATAAGCAGCGGGCAAATAGCCGTTGCCCCAGACCGCCGCGCCGTTCGTGGGCGCCCCGCGCGGATCCTGAATGACGACGTAGCCCGGCAGATTCTGGTTCGCGCTGCCGAGTCCGTATCGCACCCAGGAGCCGACCGAGGGGCTGCCCGGAAACTGGCTGCCGGTCGCGACGTGGAGCGTGGCGGGGCCGTGATTCTGGTTGTCCACCTGGATCCCGTGAATGAACGCGAGATCGTCCACGTGCCGGGCGAGGTTGGGAAACAACTCGGAGATGTAACGGCGGGACTGGCCATGCTGCTGAAACTTGAACGGGCTCCCCACGCATTGATGGGCAAACGTAAGGCGCCCTTGCAGTTCGCCGGAAGCGATCTTGGGAATGTGCGGAATCCGTTTGCCGTGGAACTCGTTCAGCTTCGGTTTGTATTCGAACGAATCCACCTGACTGACCCCGCCGCACATGAAGAGCATGATGCAATTCTTCGCCTTGCGGGGAAAAGCGGGCGCTTTGACAGCGAGAGGGTCGATGATGGGAGAAGCGCCCCGCGCCTCGCGTGCCAGGAGGCCCGAGAGCGCGATCCCGCCGAAGCCATGGAACATTCGCCCGAGAAACTGCCGTCGGCCGGAACCGTATCCCCGCGACCACCGCGCGTCCTGAAATGGATTATTCGACATAGACAAATTCGTTGGCATTGAGCAGCACGCGGCAAACTGCGGCCACTGCATCGCTGCCTTCCGTGCTGGATTTCATCAGCGCCTGCATGCGTTCGGATTCCTCGGGCGCAGGCTCGCGACCGAGCGCGGTTTTGAATGCGAGTTGGATCTGGGCCCCCGGCGACTCCCCGGCGTCCTTGCGGACGCGGGCGGCGAAGTGGGTGGCTTCTTCGTTGGCGAAGCGCCCGTTATACATGGCCAGCGCCTGCAAGGGCGTCACGGAAACCTGCCGCCGATCGCGCGAGGCATCGCACACCACGGAGTCGAACGTCTGCATGAAGGGCATGGTCATCGAGCGTTGCTGGTAAATGTAGACGCTGCGCTTGCGTCCTTCGGGACCGTCCTGCGTGGCCCACTTGCTGTCGTCGTATTTGACCTCCTCGGCCAGCCCCTCAGGCAGCGGTGGAAAAATCGGGAGCCCAAACTGTTCCGGGTTCAATCGTCCGCTAACCGCGAGCACGGCGTCGCGCACCGCCTCGGCTTCCAGGCGCCGTGGACGGAAACGCCAGAGGAGCGTATTCTCCGGATCCGCCGTTTCCGCCTTGGAATCGTGATACCTCGACGACTGGCAATAGGTGGCGGAGTTGAGGATCAGCCGATGCATGGCCTTGACGCTCCACTTCGAATCGACGAAGCGCCACGCCAGCCAGTCGATCAATTCGGGATGCGAGGCGCCGCCGCTGAGTTTGCCAAAATCGCTGGGAGTGGCTACGAGTCCGCGCCCGAAGTGCCAATCCCAAAGTCGATTGACCATCACCCTCGCGGTCATTGGGTTTTCGGAGCTCGCGATCCATTCGGCGAGAGCCAGGCGGCGGCTGCGGGTCGGCCAGCGCTTGAAGGGATCGAGGCGAATCGGCGCCGGGTCCTGATTGCCCGTGATGACACTGGGAAAGCCGGGTTCGACGACTTCGCCGGGCTTGTCCCACTCGCCGCGATTGAGGACCCGCGTCTCCGGCACACCGGGTTCGAACGGCGGCCCGTAGGAGTGACGCAACGACATGGCGACGGGTTGCAGGCGCTTGAGATCCTGTTCAACCAAGCGGATGCGCGCTTTGGCTTTGCTCCGCTGTTCGCGTTGCTCCGGCGTGAGCGAAATCTTCGGATCCGATTTCTTGCCGACGTCCTCGATCTTGTCCAATGCGGCCACGAGCGAGCGGGGCTCAGCCAACTCTGCGTTGCGCTGGTCGGTGAGCTTCGCCGCCCATTCCTTTTCCCCTTTGCGATAGAACGCCGCGGGGAGCGGCCCGCCGAGCTGGAAAATATCCCCCGGCAACGGGCGCTGGAGCTGGACCGTCGAGAAGAAGGCCTTCATGCGATAGAAGTCCTTGGTCGGAATGCGGTCGTATTTGTGGTTGTGACACTGCGCGCAACCGACCGTGAGACCGAGGAAGACGGAACTGACGGTCGCGGTCATTTCGCTGAGCATTTCATGCCGTGAGGCGTCGCCGCGCGGTTCGGTGAACGGCGCCAGGCGAAGGAACGTCAGCGCAACGGTGGGCTCGGGCTTCGAATCAGGAAGGTCGCCCGCGCCCATGATCTCTTCCGCTTCATCGCCCGCGATCTGTTCGATCACAAACTGGTCGTAGGGTTTGTCCTGATTGAAGGCGTCGATGACATAGTCCCGATAGCGCCAGGCGTTCGGAAGATCGGGATCGCCCTCGTAGCCCGCCGTGTCGGCATAGCGGGCGAGGTCGAGCCAGAAACGCGCCCAGCGCTCGCCGTAGCGCGAGTCGTCCAGGAGCTTGTCCACAAGCGTCGCATACGCCTTGGGATCGGGATCATTCAGGAACGCGTCCACTTCGGTCGGCGACGGCGGCAACCCGATCAAATCGAAATAGAGCCTGCGGACGAGAGTGCGAGCGGAGGCTGCGGGCGCGAGCGTGAGACCCTTTTCCTTCAGTCGCGCGAGAATGAAATTGTCGATCGCGTTGGTGATCTGATCGGCGTGCCGGACCAAAGGAGGCTTGATTTCGGCCGGCGGGGTGAAGGGCCAACCGACAACCGAATTCGTCGGCGCCGATGCCGCGTGCAGCACATTCGCCAACAGGCAGCCCGCAAGAAAGCATCCAACGATCGCCGCAGTCGCAGTGCGACCAAGCGGGAACAGCTTCTTCGTCGGGTTCATTGATGGTGAGTTTATGCTTTGAGCGGCGAGTGCCAAGCGTCACTTCTTCCCGATTCGAAACAGGTGCTCCGCGCCGCGGATGAACAGCGCCCCATCATCCACGGGGGGATAGCGTGACAGGTTCACAAACGGCCTGGAACCAACGCCTATCCGAAGGGATAAAGCCCGAATCCAGACTCGACGCCGGCATGCTGATCGAGGGATCCCGCATCGCGGGTCCGGACGCCGCGCGGCCCGGCATGACGGACTACCTCCGGGACTACGCCGGCAGCCTCAAACAATGGAACCAGGACTACGCCGCCTACGTGCGCGACCTGCGACTGGGAGTTCGTGAATGGGCTCCCGTCCCGGTCGATGTCCTGCCTTGGGACACGGCGATGTCGGGTGCGGAATTGCTCGGAGAATGGGGCCCGGATCCCTGCGCTTCCGACGCCGTCCAGCGCCTGCTGGAAGTCTATCTCCAGGGCCGCCGCACGCCGGCGTCGATGGGGAAGCTGATGCTGGCATTGATTCGACTCGACCCCGATGGGGCAGCTTCCCGTCTGGGTGCCTTGGGGTTGGATCCGGGACAGGTCGACGTCGTTCGGCAACTGGCCGAGCTGCGTCCCCTACCCAACCCCTTGCAACCCAGGAAGGTTTCAAAACAGGTTCCGATCCTTATCCCGGGCGAGGAATAGGTCGCCAGTCCCCATCAAGGAACGGGAACCGTTCTCTTCCCGACCGCAGGAGCGGAATCCCTACCGGTACGGTCGCGTTCCACCCGCGACCCACTTCAAACCCGATGCGCCTGGGAATGCCCCCACGGGGAACGTGGGAAGCCTCTGCGCGAAGGAGTCGCCCCCGTTTCCTCCGCTGCCCCTCGATGGGGAGAACCTCCGGTGAGCCGTAAGCGTGTGAGTCACCACCACGACCACCGCGGTGACACGTACGGCTCGGCGGGAGCCTCGCCCCACCGGCGGGTGTGTTCCTCCCGTTGCTTTCCTTCGCCCCCTGGCCCTGGACTTAAACGGGGAAGCGCGGAAGCGCATCCCCACCCCTGGGTCGGTAGGGGCGCGTTCCACCCGCGACCCACTTCAAGCCGTCGTGCGCGCGGATCCTCCAAACGGGAACGCGGGAAGCCCCTGCGCGAAGGAGTCACCCCCGCGTCCTCCGAACCTCCGGTGAGCCGTGAGCTTGTGGAGGCACCCCCACGTCAACCGCGGTCGCACGTACGGCTCGGCCGGAGCCTCGCCCTAAACAGCCTGGCACTCTGTTGTGAAAACCCATTCCAGGATGGGAGGGCTGGCGAGTCGCCTGTGAAAACCAGGTTCGGAAAAGGGGCTACGGCAGGCGGCCCGACCAAAAGGGCCTGTCTTTCGGTTCAACTCCATTCACTCTCTCCAAACAAATCTCAGCAAACCGACATAACTCCTGGGCGGAGCGCCATGACCAATCCGAAACCTCCAACGAAGGCGGCGATCAGGAAAGCCGAGAAGCGCATCGAATCCGTGGCCCAGAAAGGGACCACTGAGCTATACCTCGATGGACTGGGATTGATCGAAGTCCCGGAATCCATTCGGCAACTCAAGCAATTGGATTTGCTCTACTTGGCCGACAATTCCATCTCTCGCCTTCCGGAATGGCTGGGAGAGCTTCGCGACGTTCGTATCCTCGACGTTTCTGGCAACGAACTCATCGAACTGCCCCAGTCGATCCGTGGGCTCACGAAGCTGAAGATGCTCAGCCTGAGCTCAAACAGGCTGACCGTGCTTCCGAATGAATTGAAGCCCCTTTCCAGTCTGGAATCGTTGAGCCTTTCGAGCAATCCCTTGAGGTCGCTTCCCGCATCCATCACCCAGCTGAAGACCCTGCGCCGGATTGGGGCGATTCATTGCGAACTCCGCGAACTTCCGGATGGCTTTGGCTGTCTTGCGGCTCTCGAAAAGCTCGATCTTCAGGGTAACCGTGTTGAACGACTACCGCTCGGTTTCACTCAACTTACGCAATTGACCGAGCTCAGCCTGGGCAACAATGCGTTGACCGAGCTGCCGGAATCGATGGGTGATCTGACAGGGCTCACAGAGCTATGGTTGCAGCACAACCAGTTGGTCGAAATTCCCAACAGTGTTGGCGAGCTGTCTTGTCTGACCAAGCTGTCGTTAACAGGAAATCGGGTCACCGAGCTGCCGGAATCCATCGGAAATCTTGCGGCGCTTCGCTCGCTTTTTCTGGGTGAGAACCGCCTCAGGTTCCTCCCTCGCTCATTGCGGAGACTGCCGGCTCTCGAGAAACTCTACCTGCATGATAATCCCGACTTGAAAATACCGGAAAGTCTCCTTGGCGACCGGCCGGGGACCGGAAGCCCGGGTGAGGTTGCCAAAATCCTCGAGTATTGCCTCCCGGAATAAGTGCGGCCAACCGGACAAAACACCTGTCCCTCGGCTCACTTCACATTGAGGACTGGAAGAACAAATAGCCTGTTCCTTGAACGCTCCGGAATGGTTGCGCGGGATCGGTTCCAAATGGGCTGCGTGAGCAGCGCACGGCATTGATCAAGCACACGGAGCAACCCATCCGGCGGGGACGGATGGACGATCCATGGAAGGGGTTGGTGGCCGAAGTAATCCTTGGGAAGGCGACTGGGGCAGTGGCTCTGTTGAAGAGCGCCTGGAAGAATCCGGTGGGCGCTCAACCCCAGGCCCACCGCCACCCAAATCACTTCCCGATAGGTTTCGCACGGACTGCGCCGGCCCTTCACCGTCCCGGCGGCCGAAATGGCCGGGTTTTCCCGCCCCTGATGCCGCCCCCCAGTCTCCCGGTCTATCCCTAGCTCCCGGGCGATCTGACGCCGGGAGCCTCCCTCCGTAATTGCCTACGGAATAATTCGATCGTAGTCTGGCAAGATTGAACCACCGAGCAACATTCGCCTATCTGCTGATTCTCAGTTCGTTCTTCCTCTCCGGGGTTGCCGGGCTTCTGTATCAGGTCGTTTGGACACGGTATCTGGCCCTGTTCCTGGGTCACACCAGCTACGCGGTCATTGCAGTTCTGGCGGCATTCATGGGAGGGCTGGCGCTGGGGAATGCCTGGCTGGGAACGGTGGTGGATCGGGTCCGGCGTCCGCTCCTGTTCTACGCAGGTTTGGAGCTCGGCATTGGCGTGTTCGCCCTCATTTTCCCGGGCTACTACGAACTGGTTCACGGCATGTTTCTTTCCGTGGTGCGAACCTTTGCCCCGACGGGAGCCATCCGGTTGGCCCTCCAGTTTGGATTCGCGGGTCTCACCATCCTGCTTCCGACCGTGCTGATGGGAGCGACCCTGCCGGCGTTGACAAAATTTGTCACACGCTCCCTGACCGAGCTGCGGGGGCGGGTGGCCGCACTATACGCCATCAATAGCAGCGGCGCAGTCCTCGGGACCATCGCGGCAGACTGGTGGTGGATTCCTTCCCTGGGATTGGAGCCAACCCTGTATATCGGCGCTACCCTCAGCATTGGCATCGGTCTGCTCGCGCTTCTGATCAGCCGGTCGTCGTCGGAGGGAATCGAGTCGCCAGCCCCAGAGGTGCCGTCCGCATCGGATGAACGCTTCACTCCGGCCGAACTTCGACTGGCGCTGGTCGGCATCGGGATTTCGGGATTTGTGGCCATGGTGTATGAGATCGCCTGGACCCGACTGCTGGGACTGGCCCTCGGATCGAGCACGCATGCCTACTCGCTCATGCTCGCCACCTTCATCACCGGCATCTCGATTGGCGGATGGATCATCACCCGATGGAAGCGGCAGGCCAATACCCTCGTGGCCTTCGGGATCGCCGAACTGGCGCTGGCCGCGACGCTCTTCGCCTCCATTTGGTTCTATGATCTGCTGCCGTGGTGGTTCGTCCGCCTGGCCAATCTCCTCGGCCGCGGCCAGCCGGGCGCCTACACCCTTTATGAAATCGTGCAGACGCTGATCTGCTTCGGCGTGATGTTGGTACCGTCGGTCTGCCTCGGCACGACACTGCCACTGGCCAGCCGCGTGGCGACCGCTGCGCTGGCCGTGACCGGACGCTCCGTCGGACGGGTCTTCGCAGTGAACACCATTGGGACCGTGCTGGGGGCCATCATGGGCGGACTTGTGCTGCTTCCCTGGCTGGGACTGGCCCACACTTTTGCGATCGGAATTGCCCTCAATGCGCTGATTGGTACGGCAATCCTAGTGTAGTGTCTCATAAATGACTGGCTTTATAGATTCTTCGCTCTAGAATGACGCTGTGCCTCGCGTTGCTCGGACTATTCAGCTGGATCCCACTGACCGTATTGAACTGGATCG
>JBDKKE010000287.1:0-3033 GCA_039796255.1 Verrucomicrobiota bacterium
CGAGCGTGGGGCGGGTGAAGCCGGCGCGCTCCGGATTCCCCCGCTGCAGCAGCGTGATCGCCTGGAGGTGCTCCGTCTGCGCCGTCTTCATGCTCCGGACGATGTTCAACCGATCCGCCATCCCCGCGCACTTCGGCAGGAGCGACGAAAAGTGAACTCCCGGAATCTTCGTCGGAATGCTGCCAAACGGTCCGCCACTCGGCCGGCCAGGCTTCGGATCCCAGGTTTCAAACTGGCTCGGCGCCCCGCATAACCAAAGCAGAATGCAGTGCTTCTGGGCCTTCTTCGTCTGGGCCGCGAAGGCTGGATTCTGAAACAGGCCCGTGAAGCTGGAAACCGTCGCCAGCGCGCCGCCGCTTAATCCCTTCAAAAACAGCCGACGATGCAGCCGGTGTTCGTCTACACGACACTGGCCGGGAATCAGGTCCTGGGATTCACCGTGGCTCATCAGGGAAAGGTCAAAAATTCGGCACTCGTCAGCAACGCCCAAAACAGATCGCGCACGGCTTCCTCCGGTCGATCGGACCGTTCCTTCAGGAAGGCGTCCGCCTGGACCAACTCCTCGGCATCCGGCGTCCGCAGATACGCGGCAAGAAAAGCCTCCCGAACCCGCATGGCGGTGTCCGGCAGCGCGGCCAGGCGGGTGACGGTACGGTCGGGTGCCGGCGTCAGGAGTTCCGCCAGCAACGGAGAGTGAGCGAGAAACTGCGCCTGCTGGAAGGTGGCGTTGTACTCCCGCGGCAGCACGTCGGGCAGCGCGGCAACGGTCGCGCGGCGCAGCGGATCGTCCGCTGCGGACAGCCCCGCCGCGAGACGCCAGGAGCGCGCAAGCTGTTCAGCGGTCAGCGGACGCTCCAGCGCGCCGGCAAAAACTTCCGGCGCCGCATCGGAGGAACTCAGCGCGTAGGCCCGGCTGAGGACCATCCCGCGGATCAGACGGCGGATGTCGTACTGATGCGTGGCAAAGTCCGAAGCCAGCCAGTCGAGCAACTCCGGATGGCTCGGCACATTGCGGGCATTCATTTCGTCCGCCGGATGAACGATGCCCCGTCCGAACAGGACGGCCCACAGGCGATTGACGAAGGCGCGGGCGAGCAGGGGATTGTCCTGGGTGGCGGCTTCGGCAAAGGCCGCGCGGCGGGAAAACTTCGGAACGCGGACCTTGGCCGCCGGGTCCACATAGTGATCGTCGGAATCCTGCTCCTTCTCATCCGGGGCTGGACGAGTCTCCTGGACGATCCGGCCGTTCAGCAGGGTGACCACCGCGGGCTGGGATTCCTTCTTCAGGTTGGTGAAGTTGACGAACCCGCCCACCGCCGACTCGGCCACCTCGGACCCGCCGTCCACATTCTTGCCCCGGTTGAAGGCGGCCACCAGACCCCAGTAATGGGCCTGCTTGATCTCGCGGGCCAGGGGATGGTCGTGGCACTGGGCGCAGTCGATTCGCGTCCCGTACACCAGTGGGGCCACCGCCTCGGCAATGGCCTGGTGTTCGTTCCGTCGTTCATAGAGGAACCACGAGGCGCCCCGGTTCTCCGGGCAGTCCGGACGGGCCACCAGAATCTCCCGCACCATCTGGTTCCACGGACGGTTGGTGCGGAAGCCGGCTTCCAGGTAGGCCCACCAACCGTTGTCCCGGCGCCGGTCCTCATGCCTCTCCCGCTTGACGCGGCCCAGGAGAAATCCGTCCCACAGTTCCCGCATGCGCACGGCATAGTCGTCGGAGACCAGCAGACGATCCACCAGCACGGCGCGTCTCGAGTACACGGGCGACGCCTGATATTCCTCCCACTCGGTCCGGGTGGGAATGCGTCCGGCAAGATCCAGGTAGAGTCGGCGACACCAGGTGCGCTCATCGGCCGCCGGGGCCGGCTGAATTCCCCGGCGCTCCCACCCCTCGGCGATCAGGGTGTCGACCGCCAGGGATACGGATTCGAACTGCCGGACCGCCTCCGACTGGGGCGTGGATGCCGCCGGGACAACCGCCATGGCCGCGATCCATTCACGGACGATTTCGCGCTCCGCTTCCGTCAACTGCTTCTTGGGCGGCATGTGCGGGTCGGCGTCGGCCGCGAGATTCAGGTAAAGCCGGCTCTCCTCCGGCCTGCCCGGCACCACGACCACTCCCTCGTCGCCGCCCTTCAGCACGGCGGCCGGCGTGTCCAGTTCCAGTCCGCTCTTCTGCTCGATCGGGCCATGGCACTTGACGCAGTGCACATCGAGGAGCGGCTGAACCTTGCCCGTCCACAGCGCCGCCGCATCCGCACCCCACGCAAGACGCGCCGCGAGGGCGGACAACAACAGGCTCTGGACGGTTCGGCGAAGCATGTCCCCGGACGGGTGACTGGCGGGTGAACGGACGCTTGGGATAAACTATTGCTTCACGTCGATTTTGTCCGCACGGGAGTTGATGAATCGGGCAAATCGGGCGCATTTCAACGCGGCCCAGTGGGCAGCCTCTCCCCCGCCTACGGGCTGTTCGGATCCCCCCGGCCTACACCTCAGTAGCGTCGGAGCCGCATCGGTTGCCCTCAACGCGGGCATTCCCGGAGCGCAGCACGGCGCAGTCCGGCGGCGAGGTGCTCGATCACCGCGACGGCCTCGGGACTGACGGGTTCCAGGAAAACCTGACGGTGATCGCAGGCGACCCGATGAATGGTGAAGGCGCGGTGCATCAGCGGCCCCCATCCGTTGTCCGGCGCCCGCTCCCAGCGACCCGTGTCGTCGGGCTGCGGCAGCGTGGCGAGCAGCAGCTCCGTACGACCGGAGTAAGGCTGCACCCGGTAGGTTGAATTCGCCGCGCGTGCCGCGGCCTCCAGAGCGTCGCGGCGATCCCGCGGAACGACTCCGATCCGCTTCAGCAGTGCTGGAATCCATGCCTTCCGCTTGAGCCGCAGGAGACTGAATACATAAGCCAGGCGTTGGCCCGCAGGACGCGCACGCGCCCTTCCCGCAAGCACCCGAAGCTGTTCCGCCACCGGACGGCGCCGCATTGCCCCCCGCTGGACGGCATCGAAAAGGACCAGCATTTCC
>JBDKKE010000288.1:0-3074 GCA_039796255.1 Verrucomicrobiota bacterium
CTGTCAGAACCCATTAGAAATGTCCCCTGTTTAACCCAAGAAGAAATGTCCCCTTTCAGGGGTTGGGTTTTGGGGGTTGTTTCCGTCCGGCGGCGGGGGACGCAGTGAGGTCGGAGCGTAGCGACGATCGAACGGAGGACCCCGCCGCCGGACGGGGCGGCGCTGCGGAGGTCTGCTCCCGCTCCCAATAGGCCCGTCCCGTTGCGGCACCAAACCGACGCCACGGATGGTGTGCCAAGGGCACGGAGGCGATGGGCTGGGCGAGGGCCATCGGAGCTTTCGCCGGAGCTTCTGGCCGAGCCGGAAGTTCCCGCCATCGCAGAGCCTCGCCTCGGTGGCTCAGCTGCACTTTCCCGCTCCGCAGTTCCCGGACGATGATCGACTTTCCTGCCAAACTCCGGGCTTCGTGACTGCGGCAGATCTGAAACCACCGCCCCCGCCAGGCCACCGTCCAATCCCGCTGCACCACCCGGGGCTCTTCCCAACTCAGCACGGAATCGAGGTTCCGCGGCGACGCCCCATGCACGTCCGCCGGACTGGCGGCTGGCACCACGAACTGCCGGTTGAGTTGGTTCAGGAACTGTCTTCCCAGATAGGCGTTGGCCGCGCCCAGATCCTCAATGCCCTCCAATCGCAAGGCCTTGACCAGTCGGTCTTGCAGCAGCCCATTGCGGCGCTCCACCCGCCCCTTGGCTTGCGGACTGTGGGCCAGGATTAGATCCACTCCCAACTGTTTCATGGCTCGTCCAAACTGCGTCTGGGGCTCCTGCGCGGCCACTTGCTCGCTTACCGTGGCCAAGCGCTCACAGCGGTAGATGCTGTCCCGATCCACGTAGAGGGCCTGGGGCAGCCCCCAGTGCCGCACCCACCCTTCCAGCGTGTCGTAGCTGGCCCGGGTGGTCTCTTCCTCAAAGAAGCGGGCGTGGGTCCGGTTGGTCGCGTCGTCTACCATCACCATCAGCACGGCCTTCCCACGCCGCCCTTCGAACCAGTCATGGTGCGATCCGTCCAACTGCACCATCTCCCCGAAACACGCGCGGCGTTCGCGCCATTGCCGATGCTGCTGGCCTCGGCGCCGAACCGTTCGCAGCCCCTCCTCCAGCAGCCAACGCCGCAAGGTCTCATGGTTCACCTTCAGCCCGTCCTTCCGCAGGTACTCCGCCGCCAGGGTCGGACCAAAGTCCAAGTATCGCACCCCAAACCGGGCCAGGATCTGCGCCCGCTCCGCCTCCGCCCGGCGACGCACACCAGGCTTCCCTCGCGCCCGATGTACCAGCCCGGCCTCACCCAACTCACGGTACCGCTGCCAGACCCGCTTGGCCTGCCGGTATCCCATTCCCATGATCACCGCCGCCTCCCGCACACTCATCTTCTTCGCCTTCACCTCCGCCATCACCACCATCCGCTTCCGCTCTTTGAGGCTCATCTTCAAAATCTCCATCCCTCAATCACGCCCTCAACCACTCCCTCCAAAGGGGGGACATTTTCATTGGGTTCACTAGGGGACATTTTCAACGAGTCGCGACACAAAATGACTTTGGTCTTGGCCGCAGGGCGACGACCAGTGTTTCCTTCCACCGTTCCCGCGGTAGCCCCATGAATCCCCGCATTCTGCTCGTCTCGGCGTCCCTGGTCCTCAGCGTGCTGATCGGACTGGTGTTGTCGCGCCGCAATCTCCCGACCGGAGGCGACGGCGCCACCTCGGGTGCCCCGCAAAAGATCCGCATCGGCCTGTCGCTCGACACCCTCAAGGAGGAGCGCTGGCAACGGGATCGCGACCGTTTCGTTGCCGAGGCCACCCAACTGGGGGCCGAGGTGCTGGTGCAGTCGGCCAATTCCGATGACGCCGCCCAGATGCGCGATGTCGAATCGCTGATCAGCAGCCGGGTGTCGGTGATGGTCATCGTGCCCCACAACGGCGAGGCCATGGCCAAGGGCGTCCGGGCCGCCAAGGCCGCCGGGATTCCGGTGATCTCCTACGATCGCCTCATCCGCGACAGCGACGTGGATCTCTACATCAGCTTCGACAACATCCGGGTCGGCGAACTGCAGGCGCAGTATCTGGTGGATCAGTTGCGGGGGCGGAAGGCGAAGATTGTCCGCATCTACGGCTCCAAGACCGACAACAATGCCGTGCTCTTCAAGGCCGGACAGGACCGCGTCCTCCAGCCACTCATCGACCGGGGGGACATTGAGGTGGTGTTTGAGGACTGGGCCCTCGACTGGAAGCCGGAGAACGCCAAGAAAATCGTCAACGCCGCCATCACCGCCAAGGGAAAGGCCATCGACGGGATTCTCGCCTCCAATGACGGCACGGCGGGCGGCGCCGTGCAGGCCCTTACCGAGGAGGGACTGGCGGGCAAGATTCTGGTGACCGGACAGGACGCCGAACTTGCCGCCGTCCAGCGAATCAACCGCGGCACCCAGGCCATGACCATTTACAAACCGGTCAGCCGTCTGGCCGCCCGCGCCGCGCTCACCGCGGTGGCCATGGCCAAGCGGGAGGTCATCATTGCCAACGGCGCGGTGAACAACGGCTTCAAGGAGGTCCCCAGCATTCTGGAGGAAGTGGTGGTGGTGAACCGCACCAACATTCTGGACACCGTCGTCAAGGATGGCTTCCACAAGGCGGAGGATCTGAAGTAGCCATCGACCCGGCTCCCGGACGTCCGCCTTCTCGCCCCGCCGCCATGTCCCTTCTGGAAGCCCGCCGCCTGACCAAGCGATTCCCCGGGGTCGTGGCCCTGGATGGCGTCAGCTTCGACCTCCGCCCCGGGGAGGTGCACGCCCTGTGCGGGGAGAACGGCGCCGGGAAATCCACCCTCATCAAGACGCTGTCCGGAATCCATCCTGCCGACAGCTATGAGGGAGAGATCCTGGTGGATGGCCAGGTGGCCCGGTTCCAGTCGCTGCAGGACGCCGAGGCGGCCGGCATTGCGGTGATCTACCAGGAACTGGCCCTGGTGGACGAAATGTCGGTGGCCGAGAACATCTTCCTCGGACACGAACCCCGCCGCGGTCCGTGGGTAGACTGGGATGCCGCTTACGTCCAGGCCGCCCGGCTGCTGGAGGGC
>JBDKKE010000289.1:0-8376 GCA_039796255.1 Verrucomicrobiota bacterium
CCAAGGCGGCGAGGCCGGCGCATCCCCGCAGAGGGCTGTAACGGCCGAGCCAACGCAGGCCACCGGCAAAAGACCCGCCGCACGCAGGGTTTTCGCGGAAACGGCCCGCTGACGTCGTTGCTCGTCGGTCACAGACCTCTGCGGGTATGCTCCCTCCTCGCGCCTGCATCCCGTCGAAGCTGGAGTGCGAAGTCGGATCGCCATCGGGCCGTTTCCGCGAGAACAGGACCCCTCTGAGTTTTCGGACGGGCTCTGTGGTTTCCCGGTCACGGCATCAGCAGCCTCCGCGGGAATTCGTGCCGGCCCCATTCAACGCCTGGCGGCACACCGCTCCCTTCCCCTCGCCTCCCAGCACCCGGATCCGCGACTCCACCTGGGGCTGATACCGTGAGGCCACGTGGGACTGCACCCCGTCATCCATGGCCGCGGATTTCCAGTCCGAATGCCCCGGCGTCAACCGCTCTGCGGACTGGAGATAGTACTCGCGTGCGGCGGTGGATCGGAGAAGCAGGGATTCGCTGGACCAGTTCACCTTGACCACCCCGGCATTCACCGCCGCCCGCAGCGCCGCCTCCGGCAACCCCGAGGAACCATGCAGGGCGATGCCCACCGGACGTCCGAGCACCTCCGACGCCCGCTCCTGCTGGGCGCGAACCGCCTCCGCCGAGAAACCGCCCTGTTCCCCCAGTCCATGACGCGTCCCCACCCCCGGGGCCCACAGATGGATGGCTCCGGGAGCCCGCGTTTCCACTCCCTCCAACAGTCGCCCGGTAGTCGACAGATCCGTGACACCGTCATCCAACCCCGCCTCCATCTCCAGCGTGACCGTCCGCCCCGCGGCCTCCGCGGACTGCGCCAGGGCAATGAGGGACGCGATGTTCTCCGTCTCGGTGAGCTGGGAGGAATCGAGGGAAATGGTGGACGGCGACACCGTGGTGGTCCCGAGGCCCGTGGGCAGACCGCGCAGCGCGGCCATCAGCAGCGGGAGCGTCACCGGGCCCCGGATGTGATCGGTGTGGAAGAGTACCGGAACGTCGCGATAGCGGTCCGCCGCCGCCAAGGCAGCGATCTGGACCAGATAGCGGATCATTCCCAATGCGGGATCCCCTGCCCCGAAGCTGCGTCCGGTGAGCTGCCACAAGCTGGTCTCCACCATGACCGGGGCGTCACAATTGCGGGCCGCCTCCAGAACGTCGGTGATCGCGGCAGGAGAATCGGCGTTCACCGCCAGCAGGGCAAAGCGGTGTTCCAGAGCCGTCCGCAAAACCAGCCGTGATTCCAGGGGATCCAGCAACATGACATTCCTTGGTCAGCCCAGCGCGATCTTCACGTGCTTCGGCTTGAGATACTCGAACACCGCCCGCCGGCTCAGTTCGAGTCCATAGCCGCTTTCCTTCCAACCCGCGTAGGGACCGTAGTTGGTGTTCACTGCCCCGTGATTAACACAGACGGTACCCGCCTCCAGCGCTTCACTAACCCGCACCGTGGTCGTCAGGTCCCGGGTGAACAGATAAGCCACCAGTCCGTAGGCGGTGTCATTGGCCAGGGAAATCGCGTCCTCCATCCGGGCGACGCGGGAAATCCCCACCACCGGACCAAACGTCTCCTCCCGCATCACCCGCATGGCCGGAGTGCATTGGGTAAGAACGGTGGGCGAGAAGTAATTGCCCCGGGCATACGCCTCACCCGGGGGAGCGGATCCTCCCGTCACCAGCAGCGCGCCCAGGGACAGGGCATCCGCCACATGCGCCGTCGTGGTGGTGACCCCATCCCGGGTGGCCATCGGACCGAGATCCACGGCGGGATCGGATATTCCGTCGCCAAGCGTCATGGCTTCGGCCACTTCCCGCAGTCGCGCCACCAGGGCGTCATGAAGATCGGCATGCACATAGACGCGGTTCACGGAGCTGCAGGATTGTCCGCAGTTTCGGAATGCCTTGTAGGCAATGGTCCTGGCCGCCAGTTCCACGTCGGCATCCGCCGCCACGAGGGCCGGGCACTGTCCGCCCAGTTCCAGCGAAACCTTCTTTAGATAGGGGGCGGCCACGGACAGAATTCGTTTCCCGGTGTCGGTGGATCCGGTCATGGCAATCTTGGCCACCTGCGGATGCCGTATCAGCGCTTCCCCCAAGGCAGCGCCCGGACCCGGAATGCAGTTCACCACGCCGGCCGGAAGTCCGCCCTCGGTCAGCGCCGCACAGAATGCCAGGGGAGACCAGGGAGTCACCGTGGTGGGTTTGACCACCACCGTGCAGCCGGTCGCCAGCGCCGGTCCCAGTTTCCAGCTCAGGAGCGACACTGGATAGTTCCACGGCGTGATGAGGCCGCACACGCCCACCGGCTGCCAGTTCACCCAGGAACGGTAGGCGCGATCCTCGGTCGGATTGCTCCATCCCTCGATGCGCGGTCCCTCGGCCGCGTAGTACTCCAGCGTATCGCACGCCCCGGCAATCTCACTGCGCGCCTGCGCCAGCGGCTTTCCCTGCTCCAGGGCCATCAGCCGGCCCAGCTCGTCGGCCTGGGTGCGCACATGGGCTGCTGCCTTGCGCAGCACCTTCTCCCGGTCATACGCGGTCCGCGCAGACCAGGCGGGGAACGCCGCGTGGGCACTCGCCACCGCCTCGTTGAGATCGGACTCCGCCGCCCGCGCCACCGAGCCGATGACCTCCCCCGTCGCCGGTGAGCGCAGCTCCGTCCGGGCGCCCTGGGCTGCCGGACGGTTCAAGCCGTTGATGTGAAGTTCCAGGTGGAGGGGAAGATCGTGAGACATGGGGAAAACTCAGGCGCGTGGAAGAATGCAGACCTTCAGGGCCTCGCCGCTTTCCATCAGCGGAAAGGCCTCCCCGATTCGATCCAGCGGAAGTCGGTGGGTGATGATGCGGTCCGCTGGAAAGCGTCCGCTGTGCAGCAGCGCAAACGCCGCCTGGAAATCGCTCTTCTTTTCCGAATAGCTGCCGGAGATGACCAGCTCCTTGTAGTGGATGTGATTCACGTCGAGGGGCGCGATGGGATTCGACTTGGGCAGTCCGGCAAAGAAGTTGACCCGTCCCGCCCGGGCCGCCAGGTCCAGCGCATCGTTCTGCGCGGAGGCGGCGCTCACCGCCACGATCACCACGTCCGGCCCCTGCCCGGCGGTCGCCGCCCGTACCGCCTCGCGATGGGATCCGTCCGGCTGCACCAGGAAGGTGCCATCGATGTCGAATCGCTGGGCCATCGCCAGGCGGGCCGGATTGTTGTCCAGGACGAAGACCTTCTGGGCCCCCTGAAGTCGGGCCAGAGCCGCGTGCATGATGCCGATGGGACCCGCGCCAATCACCGCCACCGTGTCCTTCAATCCAACGCCCAGGCGCGAATGAGCGTTCATGCAGCAGCCCAGAGGTTCGGCAAGGCTCATGACTTCGGACGTCATTTCGCTGGTCACCCGGAAGAGGTTGCGGTTTCGCACCGCCAGGGCCGGCACCTTCATGCGGGGCGCGAAGGCCCCGTCATGGTGATAGCTCATGGTCGTCCGATGAGGCGTCAGATTCTCCCGCCCCATCTCCACGTAGCGGTCACTTCCATGCACCAGCACGATGTACATCACCACCCGATCTCCGACCTTAACCTCCGCGTCGGGCGCGCGTGACTCCACCACCCGACCGCAGAACTCATGTCCCAGAATGCGCGGCGGCACGATCTTCGCATCGCCATGACGATAGGTGCGCAGGTCCGTTCCGCAGACCGAGCACGCATCAATCTCCAGCAGCATTTCACCCACTTCCAGCGTGGGGTCCGCCACGTCCAGCACCGGCAGTTGCTCTTTACCCAGGTAAACGGCTGCTTTCATCATTCAAAGGAGTCACCACGGATGGCACGGATAGCGCGGATAAAGGAACGGAGAAAACATTCGTAACGCCCTGGATCAGAACGGTTCCCTGCCTCCGTCTCAACTTCAGGATTCCCCAGAGTCGGTCTCAAGATCGTTTTCCCATCCGTGTTCATCCGTGTTATCCGTGGTTAAATGATGTCCCCACCGCAGCTCAGCTCATCCAATTGGACTGCCGGGAGGTCCACTTCACCGTGGTCTTGCGGGGCTGGGTCCAGAACTGGATGGCGTCGCGGCCCGTAATGTCCCCCACGCCGAACTTCGAGTCATTCCAGCCGCCAAATCCAAAGGGCTCACGGGGCACCGGAACCCCGACATTGATTCCCACCATGCCGGCCCGGACCCGAGACTCGAAGTGCCGCGCCACCGCCCCGCTGGTGGTGTAGATGGACGCCGCGTTGCCGTAGGGACTGGCATTCTCAATGGCCAGCGCCTCCTCCAGGGTGTTCACCCGGAGCACCGAAAGCACGGGCCCAAAGATCTCCTCCCGAACGCAGGGGGATTCGCGGTCCAGTCCGTCGAGCACCGTCGGACCGACATAGAATCCGTTCTCACGTCCCGGAACCACCACCCGACGTCCATCCAGACGCACCTGCGCGCCTTCTCGCTCCGCACGGTCGATGTAGCCGAGAATCCGCTCCCGCGCCCGGGAGCTGATCACCGGCCCCACATCCACGCCGGGCCGCAGGTTGGCCATCTCCGCGACAATGGCATCCACCAGATGATCCGAATTCCCCACCGCCACCAGCACGCTGGCTGCCATGCAGCGCTGTCCGGCGCAGCCGGTGGCTGACGACGTTACATTCTTGGCGGTGAGGACAGGATCGGCATCGGGCACCACGACCAGGTGGTTCTTCGCCCCGCCCAGGGTGAGCATTCGCTTATCGTTGGCGATGCCGCGCCGGTACACGGCGCGGGCCACTGGTGTGGATCCCACAAACGCCACCGCCCGCACCCGTGCTTCGTCCAACAGCGCCTCCACCGTCTCGCGGTCTCCCTGCACCACGTTGAACACCCCGTCCGGCAGCCCCGCCTCCTGGAGCAATTCGCCGAGACGCACCGGGGTGAACGGCACCTGATCGCTGGGTTTGAGCAGGAAGGTATTCCCGCAGGCAATGGCCAGGGGAAACATCCACAACGGCACCATCGCCGGAAAATTGAACGGGGTGATCCCCGCCACCACCCCCAGCGGAAGCCGCCGGGTAAAGCAGTCCACGCCACTGCTGACCTCCAGAATCTCCGAGGCCATCAGATTCGGCAGCGCACAGGCGAACTCGACCACTTCCAATCCCCGCAGCAGGCCCGCCGCGGCCTCCTCCGGAGTCTTGCCATTCTCCCGCGTCACCCCCTCGGCCAACTCCCGAAGATGACGCTCCACCAATCCCTTGAACCGGAAGAGCGGTTGAACGCGTTCCTTGAGGGGAACCGCGCTCCACGCCAAAAAGGCCGCCTGGGCTAACTCCACGGCCTCGGCGACCTGGGCAGGCCCCGCCGGATGCAGGCGGCCCAGGGCGGAACCGTCCACCGGGGAAACCAGGGGCGAGGAGCGTTCCCCGGTGGAGGGAACACGGCGTCCGTTGAGGAAGTGGGAAGCGGCGGAATCCATGGACATGATCTGGGTACTTCAGGAATCAATCAGAGAGGCGCGCGCCGGACGTGCCGGGACGCCGTCCGACAACCGATTGTGAAACTCATAGCGGTCGCCGCGATAATAGGTGTCCTCGACCCAGAGCGGACTGCCAGCACTGCCGACGGCATGGACCCACAACACCGCAACCTCGCGCCCCAGCCCAAGCCGTGCGCGCAGGTCCTCGTCCGCCCGGACCGCACGGATCCGCTGCTCCGCGCCGCTGACGCGGATTCCCGCCCGATCCAGCCATTCGTAGAGGGAACCTCCCAGTTGACGGCGTCCGAGCCCGGGACACCGTCCGGCCACCAGATAACGCCGCTCCAGAATCACCGGTTCCCCCGCCGCCAGGCGCAGCCGCTCCACAAAAAGCAGCGGCTCAGTGTCCGAAACCGCCAACTCCATCCGCACCAATCCCGGCGCCGCGGCGGCCCGCAGCCGTCGAAACTCCAGCACCCGCGTCGTCGGGGTCCGCCCGGATTCCGCTGCCTTGTGGGTGAAGCTGACCAGCGAGCGCAGGTCATTCTCCAGCGCCTCGCCGCGGACAAAAGTCCCCACTCCCTTGCGAAACTCCAGGTGTCCCGCCGCCACCAGTCCCGACAGCGCCTTGTTGGCGGTGATGCGGCTCAGACCATACCGCGCCGCCACCTCCCGTTCCGTGAGAAAGCGGTCACCCGTCCGGTACGCCCCACCCCGCACGAGGGCCAGCAACCGGTCGTTCAACTGGTGATAGACCGGCGTTCGGACCAAACTGGACGCATCCGTAGGCATCTGGTGGCTTAGCCACGCAGTCTTTAGCGTCGGAGCCCAGGGGGAGTCAATCGCGGATCCCCTAAAGCGCGCAGACTTCGCAGCGGGCTCCTCGTGGGTGCGACCCAGCGCAGCCGCCACGCCCTGGCCCTCTCCCAACGGGAACCCGACATTGACGGGCGAGTCCCGCCACCAGAGTTTTCGACTCCCGATCATGAATCGCCAGGTCCTGCTGCTTTTGTTCCTCGTCATTGCCTGCGTTGCACGGGCGCAGGAGTCGTCCTCCCCGCCCTACCGGCTGGAAAGGGACATCCCCTACCGGACGGGAAACGATCTGTCGGACTATGCCCGGGAGCGATGCCGGCTGGACGTCTATTGGCCGACCCAGTCTTCCAATTTTCCCACGGTCGTCTGGTTTCATGGCGGGGGACTGACCGGGGGCGACAAATCGATTCCTGCGGGCTTGAAGGAGCGGGGGTTCGCCGTCGTCGCTGCCGGTTATCGCCTGTCGCCGCAGGTGAAGGCGCCGGAGTACATCCAGGATGCCGCCGCCGCCGTTGCCTGGACCTTCCGGAATATCGCCCGCTACGGGGGTTCGACGAGCCGCATTTTTGTCAGCGGACACTCGGCCGGTGGGTATCTGACGGCCATGGTGGGACTGGATCAACGGTGGCTGGCAGCGGAGAACATCGATGCCCATCAGATCGCCGGACTCATCCCCCTCAGCCCGCAGGCGATTACCCATTTCACCATCCGATCCGAACGCGGCATCGGCCCTACCCAGCCGGTGGTGGACGATCTCGCGCCGCTCTTTCATGTGCGCAGGGACGCGCCACCGATGCTCCTCATCACCGGGGATCGGGAGAAGGAACTTTACGGACGCTACGAAGAGAACGCCTACTTCTGGCGCATGATGAAGGTCGCTGGCCATCCCGATGTCGCGCTGCGCGAGTTGCCCGGCTACGGCCATGGTGACATGGCGGAACCGGCGTTTCCGCTGGTGGCTGAATTCATCGCCGGGAGGACGGCAGCGTCCGACGCACCGGCGAAGGTCTGGACGAGCGGGACCCATCAACTGACGGTCGAAGGACGGGAGCGCACCTTCCTCTTAGACGTCCCCCCGGGCCTGAAGCCCGGAGCGCCGCTGGTCCTGGTCTTCCACGGATTCACCGGCTCCGCGAAGCATATCCGAGACCTCACCGGATTTGCCGCGGTGGGCGCAAAGCATGGGTTCGTGACGGCCTACCCGGAGGGCACGCGTGATTCCCAGGGGAAGACCTTCTTCAACGTCGGCTACCAGTTTCATCGGGATCAGGCGGTCGATGACGTCCAGTTCGCCCGCGCGCTGTCCTCACGGCTGACGCGGGATCTTGGGCTGGATCCCCGGGCCGTGTTCGCCACGGGATTCTCCAATGGCGGCGACATGAGCTTCCTGCTCGGCGCCCAGCGAGAGCCGTTTGTCGCCGCCATCGCCCCGGTGGCCGGAACCATGATGGAACCGCAGGCCAGGGACTTCCGTCCAACGACCCGGATCCCCGTTCTCGCCGTGAATGTCCGGGACGACAAGACGACACTCTGGGACGGGGACATGACCAACCGCGACGGCTGGGGCGCCTACCTCGGAACCGAGGCGGTGCTGGACCTGTGGGTGAAGGGACTCGCACTCGAACGCAGCGAACACGGAGACGTCTCCAAGACGATCCAGTTGCGGCACTGGACGACGGCGCACGACGACACCGAGGTGCGGTTCTATGGAATCAGCACGGGGGATCATCACTGGCCGCGCACACTCGGCGAGGAACGCGAGAGCACGGCGGAAGTCATCTGGCGCTTCTTCCAAGCCCATCGCCCCAAACCGAATTGAACTCCCCGTTCACAGACTCCTGTATCCCCTCATGAAGCGTGCTGCCTTGTCGCGAAACTCACGAAGAGTCGGACTCAAGATCGAGCACGCGATCGCAGCCCTGGTCATCGTCCTGCTTCGCGGTCCGTTCATCGCCGTCTCCGCGCCGCCGGACTGGGCGGCACACGCCGTCTGGTATCAGATTTTTCCCGAGCGCTACCGCAATGGCGACCCCGCGAATGACCCAACCCCGGCAAGCCTCGCCGGAACATGGCCCTACTTCGTCCCGAC
>JBDKKE010000290.1:0-4849 GCA_039796255.1 Verrucomicrobiota bacterium
ACCGATAGGAGTTTGGTTTTGGCGCTTCGCCGCGAGAGGGAGATTTGGTTTTCTGGTATGACCGATTTCGCCAGACACCGCTCAAATTTTGCAGGGGAGGGCCCTTTTGAGGCGGCTCGGGAGGATGAGGGCCGGTGGACTGCGCTACGGGGTGTATCTCTCGCCGGGGGACCTGCATGAGCCGACGTATGGCGCGGACTCCGCCGCTTACAATGAGTTCTTCCGCAAGCGCGTCGAAAGGGGGCAGACGTCCTCTGTGGCGGCAACGAGTCCTGTGTGGCCAGGGATTTGGATCCCAGTGTCAACCCCTGCCACGGCGCTTGCCCCCGAGATTTCATTGGTGCCGATGGCGGGACTCGAACCCGCCGGCATGGATCACGCGTTCCGACGTGGTTTCACCGTAGGGTGTGGTAGGGGTGAAGACGCCGGCTCTATGCCGGTCGATGGATTCTAAAGTCACCGGCTGCTTTCCAGATTTTCGGTCCTGACTTGCACAGGACGGCTCGGGGAACGCTCAATGCGCGGATCACATGGACGCCGGAATGCGAACGCCCCCACTGCATCGCTGGTTGGATGCCTTCTCCGGCGCGCTGCTCCTGATGATCACCGTATGGACGCCCTGGGCGTTCGCCGGCACCACCACGTGGTCGCGATGGACTCTCTGTGGAGCCGGCTATGGGCTGGGAGTGCTTCTGCTGGCGAAACACCTGGTCCGGCTGCGGACCCATTTCTCCCCGGCCCGCTGGGTTCAGCCAACCCCCGCCGGGCTTTGGGCCGTCCGCGCCCTGGCGGTCCTCACCGTGGTCGGATTGGAATATGTGCTGGTGAGCTGGTCGAACGTACGGGCGTCGCTCCTGATGGGCCTGCGCGGGCGGTACACCAGGTCCACCCCGCGCCCGTCAGTGGCCTGGCTGCCCACCACCTATGATGCCGGGAGTACCTTCCAGGCCCTGATCCTTTACGGGGGCCTGGTCTGTATCTTCTGGGCTGCCCGCGACTGGCTCCTCGGCCGATCCCGGTACGAACGGCACGATTCGGAATCGGTGCCCTTCCCGCCGGATCGGCTGCGCTGGCTGCTCTGGACCCTCTGCCTCAGCAGTGCCCTGCTGGCCCTCGTCAGCATGACCCAGAGGCTCGATGGCACCGATCGGCTGTTGTGGATCCTGCCCACCTCCATTCCCTGGCAGTTGCATCCGCGCTATTTGAATCCTTCCGGTCAATCCTGGGGACCGTTCTCCGCACGAATCGCCGGGGTCGCGTACTTCAATCTGGTGTGGCCCGTCGCCTTGGGATTCTGGTGGAGCCTGCGGGCCTCCGCCATCCGGCGGGCCGGGATCGCGCATCGGATTGGCGGAGATGCGTCGGTGATCCTCCTCCCGGCCACCCTGCTGATGGCCGCCTGCCCGTGGATGGCCGGCGCCCGCAGCGGCGCCCTGGTGTCCCTGGGACAATGGGGAATCTGCCTGCTGGTTCTGGCAACGATCCCCCGCCCGGCGGGTCGCTGGAACCGGGCACTGACCGTCCTCGGCGCGCTGGCCCTCCTCGGAGTGGTCGCGCTGATGGTGGGTGGACCGTTGCAGACCCTCTTCGATCAGCACTTCTCCGACAGTCCTGACAACCGCGCCGCCATCCGGCAGGTGACTGCCCGGATGTCCGACGATGCCGGATGGCTGGGCACCGGCGCCGGTTCCTTTGCGGGACTCTATTCGCTGTACCGCACGAGCCCGGAGGATCGCTGGTTGGCGTTTGCCCAAAACGACTGGATGGAGCTCCGCATCACGATGGGATGGTGCGGGCTCGCGCTGGCCGTCCTGTTGCTGATGTTGCTGGGAGTGGTCTGGCGGACCGGGTGCGGCCGTCGTGTCCCCCGGGAGTTTTTGCTGCTGCTGGCCGTCGCCCTGGGCGGCGCACTGATCCAGGCTGGATTCGAGTTCCCCTTCCAGGTGCCGGCGGTCGCCCTGGTGTTTCTGCTGCTGGCGGCGGTCGCGCTGGCGACGCCGGGAATCGGTTCCCGCCACGGAGATCTGTGATCACCTGCTCTTAACGGCACTGGCGATACCAGGCAATGGTGGCGGCCAGTCCTTCCGCAAAGTCGGAGCCCGGTTGCCAGCCGGTGGTGCGGATGCGGTCAATGCTGGCGAACGAATGGCGGATTTCACCCGGTCGGGCGGGGGCATGCCGGATGCGGGAGCGGCTGCCGGTTATACGAACCACCTCACGGGCCAGATCGCCCACCGGGGTTGGCTTTCCGCAGCCGAGATTCAGCACGCCCGTGATTTCAGGATGACGCGCCAGATGCATCAGTCCGGAGGCGATGTCCCCAACCGTCACGAAATCCCGGGTCTGTCCGCCGTCCCCAAAGATCAGCAGGTCCTCCCCCGCCAATGCCCGGGTGACAAAGGTCGGCACGGCGGCGGCGTAGGAGCTGTGCGGATCCTGTCGCGGTCCGAACACATTGAAGAATCGAGCGCAGGCGGTGACCGGTCCTCCGCGGCGGTGAAAAAGTCCGCAGTAGAACTCGCCGTCCAGCTTGGTGAGCGCATAGGGGCTCATCGGGACCGGCGCCATCGATTCCTCCTTGGGCACCACTGCATCGTCGCCATAGACGGCGGCTGAACTCGCAAAGACCAGACGCCGGACGCCGGCATTCTCCGCGGCGCGCAGGACGTTGAGGGTTCCCATCACGTTCAACCGTGCACAGGCCTCCGGATCCTCCATGGAGGCCGCCACGCTGACGAACGCCGCCAGGTGAAAGACCACCTCCACTCCCTGCATGGCGCGGGCCAGGTCGTCGGGACAGAGAATCGATCCCTGCTGAAACTCCACCTCAACCCCCGCCAGATTCTCCCTACGTCCCGATGACAGGTCATCCAGCACCCGCACTGACGCCCACGACCGACACGCCTCTGCCAGGTGACTTCCGATGAAGCCAGCCCCGCCGGTGATGAGAACTTTCCGCATGATCCGACCCCGAGGCTATACCGGTCCGGGCCTGCGTGGGGAGCCCGGAAAGAACATTTGCCGGGGCCCAACCCGCTGCCCCGGTGGCCAACGGCTGACCAAGGACCATGGACCACTTCCAAACTCACTGAAACCTTCGGCACCCCTGCGGGGTCAAAGTCAGTGAACGGGGAGACTCCGGGAAACCTCCGGCTCCGTTCACCCCCCACCATGAAGCATTCCCATGTGCGTTTCGGCCGCCGGATGGCCGGATTTCTGGCGACAATGGTTTTGGCCGGCATCGCCGGTTACCGGCTGCATGACTACCACAGGAACTCCACTTCGGTGACCCAGGTTGGGGCACCGTGGGACCTGGACTATTTCACCCGTCCGGAATCGTTCTCCGAGATCGAGGCGTCGCGGACCGACATGGAGGGCCTGGCCGCTCGCTACCGCACGGAGATCCGCACCCGCTATTTGTACGCGGTCGACACCACGCAGCCCGTGGCGCGCCGTCGCTCCTCGGTGATTGCGGAACTGGAGCGTGGAGTGGAGGAGTTTCGAAACACACCCGGCGAATCCCTCGTTCTGCAGGATTTGCTCCTGCTCCTGAAGCAGGCCGGCGAGTATGACCGCTGGCTGACCGTGTACCTCGACATGCTTTACCGGCGACCTACCGAGGAAATCATCGGACTCTTCGCACGGGAGGCGCAGGAGTTGGGTACTGCGGTGGGGCGAGCCGCAGAGGTGAACGCAGCGCTTCGCCACGTGTTGGAAATTCCCCTGGAATTTCCCTCCAAACAGCATCTCCGGGACCGTCCCTTCCATGTCACCTCCCTTCACAGCCGCAGCCGCACCCAGGCCGCCCTCTGAGGCCCGCCGCCGGCGAAGGCACGGGCGGTTGCGCCGTTTCACCAGCCTGCTTGTCGGACTCGCCGTCGTCGGATTCCTGGCGGCCCGGTATCGTCTAATTTGGGTGGTCGGCGACAGCATGCTGCCCACCTTTCATTCGGGTCAGGTCATCGTGGTGGATACTTGGACCTACCGGGGGAGCGGACCCCTCCGCGGCGACGTGGTCGTGGCGCGGCATCACGACGAGTGGGTGGTGAAGCGCGTGGTGGGATTACCGGGCGAAACCGTCGAGGTCCGCGACGGTCACGTCGAGGTCGAAGGCGTCTCCCTGGACGTGGAGCATCCATCCACCAACGGTCCCCTCAACATTCGGGGCGCCCGACTGATGGACCAACGCTTCGCCATCCTCGGCGACAACCGCGGTGGTGATCCCAGCACCTTTGTGCACGCCGTGGTCGGACCGGAACAGCTGCTGGGCAAAGTCATCCTCCCCGGCAGTCGATGAACCACGGAGGATCAGAAGGGGGAGTTTGAACCACGGATGGCACGGATGGACACGGATCCTTTGAAGGAAGGAGAAGAAGACAGTTCTGAAAGGCCTTTGATTCGCTGCCGCCTGTTCTTCTCTCCATCCGCGTTATCCGTGTTATCCGTGGTCAGACCAGATCAGCTGCTGGGCAAAGTCATCCTGCCCGGCAGTTGATGAACCACGGAGGATCAGAAGGGGGAGTTTGAACCACGGATAGCACGGATCGACACGGATTCTTTGGAAGAGGGAAAAGAAGACAGTTCTGGAGGGCCTTCGATTCGCTGCCGCCTGGTTTGCTCTCCATCCGTGTTATCCGCGCTATCCGTGGTCGGACCGGAACAACTGCTGGGCAAAGTCATCCTGCCCGGGAGCTGATGAACCACGGAGGATCAGAAGGGGGAGTTTAAACCACGGATAGCACGGATGGACACGGATTCTTTGGAAGAGGGAAAAGAAGACAGTTCTGGAGGGCCTTCGATTCGCTGCCGCCTGTAGTTCTCACCATCCGCGTTATCCGGGCTATCCGTG
>JBDKKE010000291.1:0-3556 GCA_039796255.1 Verrucomicrobiota bacterium
GCCTTCTTTCGCCATTCCGGATGCTTCGGGGCGAGTGCCTTGAGCCGGTCGAGCGCGAAGGCCACCTGCACATACATCGGCTGCTCGCACCAGAGGGTTCCGTCATTGTCGAAGACGGCAATGCGCTCTCCGGCAGGCAGGAACTCCGGTGCTCCTTCACGGGTGACCTTCCCGACGAAGGAAAGAATCGCCTGCTTCGGACCGGTGTCCCGCCACGACGGCAGCGGGTCCGCCGCGCGAACAGTCACAGCGGCGAAAAGAAGGACGAGGGCGGCGAGCGTCCGGACTGGACGATGGAAGATGGCGGTGTTCACGGAGAAATGGGTGGATATCCAACAGGGACGAACGCCGGTCAGCCTAACCAGGACCGGCCGAGGGTTGCCACGCCGGAAGTTGCTGGCGCGCCGCGGGCAGAGTTTTCAGTTTTCAGTTTCTAGTTTTCAGCAAGAGAGCCACGCCATCCGGGGCCATTGACGACCAACGACTGACCCGTGATTTCTTCTCCGGACCCTCAACGAGTTAGGGAGTAGGAAAGACACACTGCGAGGGACACGCGGCGCTCGGGGGCTACCTCCGCAGCATCAGGTAGGTGACCGTGGATGCGGTCAGGAGAAATCCCGCGGCCAATACGATCCAGCCGGGACGGTGGTCGTGCGACAGACGATACCACAGCAGCACTCCGGTGATGGCGAATAGGAGCATCGATGCACTGGCCAGATCGAGCATCACCGCCCAGACATCATACCCCCCGTCACCCCCGTATCCGTGCAGGCGGTGGAGTCCGATCAGCACGCGCTGCCAGCCAAAGCGCTTTTCCTCGACGGTCATCGGGCCCAGATCGGACGGAAGGGTGACCTCGGTGAGGTGCCCTGGATGGAAATACGACACGCGCCACGTGCCGTCCTTACGGTGCTCCACCTTGGATGGCTTGCCGCGAATCCCCAGCGTCGTTCCGAGCGAGGACGCAAACGCTGCGTCGCCGGGCCGCTTTGAAAGGCCCTCCGGAAATGGCTCCGTGCGGCGAACGACCTGTTCCGTTGCCTCGCCGAGCAAGCCGCCGTGGGTGAGCACGAATCCGGTGACAAAATACATCACCACGAAGGCCAGCAGCACGAAGCCGGAGACCAAGTGAAGACGGCGGATGAGTCGATGGGCATTCATCCGACGAAACACATCCAGGCCATGAGTGCCAACGATGCCACCGAACTGACACCCAGAATCAGCAGGGCTGTCCCCCGATTCCGGGTTCGCCGCGCCCAGAGAACGACACCGCTCACCGCGAGGAGGAGCACCAGCCCGGTAGTGATCTCCGTGTAAAGACCCCACAGATGGAGGAATCGAGACCCTGGCACGCCACCATTCGATCCGTGCAGAAAATTGAGAATCGACGCGGCGCCGGCGGTGCGTTCCTCGACCTGGACGCGTCCCGACGACCGGTCCGTAGTGATCACATACTGACGGCCCGGACGGTGCAGCTCGAAGCGGAGGTCTCCCGACGGCCGGCGATCCAAGGTCCAGGGCAGCACCCAGCCAATCAGGTCCAGCTCCCGTTGGATCGCCTCCGCCAGCTTCAGGTCTTCCGAAGAAAGATCGGGCAGTGCCACCGAGTGTTCCCAGTGGCTCGCCTGCCCCAGTGCGGAGGGAATCCATCCCGGATGATTGAAGCTGAGCGAGCTGATCCCGAAGACCAGGAGGTACCAGAAGCAAACCAGGCCGCCGTAAAGGTGAATCCGCATCCACCCACTCCGCAGGCGGGAGAGAAACGCCGGGCCGCCGGGCGACGAATCGCCCGGCGCAGAGGAGGTGGGATCAGACACGGTGAACCGGGCTCGGGCGAAACGGTTTCAATCCGGCCGATGGGGATCACCCGGCCCTGGCCGGGAATCCAATCAATCAACCCACTCGGGATGCTCCCAAAAGGCGTAGCAGATGAGATGCAGGATGTTCATCTGCACATCCTCCACCCGGCCGTAGTGACCATCCGGGATGACCACCACCTGGTCGGCGAGGTCGGCCATCTTGCCGCGCTTTTGACCCACGAGGGCGATGGTCTTGACGCCGGTGGCCTTGGCCCAGTCGAAGGCCCGGACCAGGTTGGGCGAATTGCCGCTCACACTGATGCCGAACACCACGTCGCCGGGCCGTGCGTAGTTCATCAACTGCCGGACAAAAATGTCCTCGTAGCAGTAGTCGTTTCCGATGGCTGTGATCCAGCCCACGTTGTCGGTGAGGGAGAGAACCCGGAACCGGCGGGGCAGGACGTCACTGGCCCCCTTTCCGAGGTCCACGGCGAAGTGGCTGGCGTTGGCGGCGCTGCCGCCGTTGCCGATGGCGAACACCTGCGCGTCGGCGCGGTAGACGTCACGGAGCGTCCCGATCAGGGGCGCGAGCATGTCGGGGGTAACCCCGGCGAGGGCCTTCTGCTGTGCGGTGATGTACGAAGCAATCCAGTCCTTCATCGGAGGCGAGGATTGCGGCCCGCGGGAAAAGGGCCAAGCGGAAATGCGTGCGCCATTCCGGACGGATTTTCATGGCCCCTCCCGAAGAATGAACGGCGCACCGTCCACGTCCGCGGAGGGACGAACTTCGTAAGTCCCCAATTTTCTCCGCCCAATTGCGTGGAGGCACCACGGGGATCGGGGGAAGTGCCGAAGTGGTGGGGCTTTCCGCGTTCTCCCCCATGACTCCACACGCGCAACGGGAGGAATGGGGACTCGCGAAGTTCGTCCCTCCCGGCGGCGCGGGGAATGGGGACTCACGAAGTTCATCCCTCCGTCCGAATCGGCGGGTTTTTGAGGACGCCCACGAAGGGGAGGTTGCGATGGCGTTCATCGAAATCGAGGCCGTACCCCACCACGAAGGCGTCCGGAATCACGAATCCCACATGGTCCGCCTGGATGGACTCCATCCGACGCTCAGGTTTGTCGAGCAGGACGCAGGTTTTCAGGCTGGCAGGGTTTAGTTGCTGAAGCCGGGTGGTGACCGCCCTCAGCGTGCGCCCGGTGTCCAGAATGTCATCCACCACCAAAACATGGCGTCCGTGGACATCGAGGCGAAGTTCGCGGTCCATGCGCAGCGTTCCCGAATGCGTGGAGCTGCCGTAGCTCGCCACGTTCAGGAAATCCAGGCGGAGCGGCAGTGGAAGGCAGCGGATCAGGTCGGCCAGGAACACCACGGTTCCGTTGAGCAGCGCCACCACCACCAGTTCCCTTCCGGAATACTCGGAAGTCAGCTCCGCACCCAGTTGCGCCACGCGCCGGCGCAGGCGGTCGGGTCCGATCAGGACAGACTCCACCTCCGCCCGCACTGCGGCCGGCGGAAGAATCCGTCCCACACGGACCCGGGGAATTGCAGAGGGCGGCATTGAGGCGAAGGGAAAAGAGATGTGCCACTAACAATGACGTCGAGACGACAGCGAGCCCCTACTCACTGAACACTTGAAACTCCTGACTAACAGATGCGGAATCAGTCAAATTGGAACCAGTTGCATTCCGACGGCAGCGGCTTCGTTGTGGAGTCGTTTGAGGCGGTTTTTCTGGCTGGAGGGCGTGAGGCG
>JBDKKE010000292.1:0-10404 GCA_039796255.1 Verrucomicrobiota bacterium
ACCTTGCCGTCCACCAGGCTGACGGACTCGATGCTGCCGCCCACCACCGGCTCGGGCACGGTGCGGGTGCGATAGCCTTTCAGTGCGCCGGACTGGGCGCCGTTGACCAAGGCATAGGATCCCTCGCTGTTCACGGTGAACCACTCGACGCTGGACCCGCCGCCGCCTTCAAAATAGAGGAGACGGAAGAAGTACACACCGGGCTGGGTGACCTGGAAATAGAACGTGGTGTCAGAGGCACCGCGACCCGCATTGAATTCCCCCAGCACGAAGGCCGTGGGCTGGTTGGTGGTGCCGGCGGAGACTTGGAATCCGTCGTCACTGTTGACGACCATCGTGTAGATTCCGGCCTGGGGAATCTCGACGAAGGTGAGCGCTTCCGCAGCGACATTGTCGTTACCGCCTTCTGATCCCGGAATGCCGGGAATCTCGGTGTCACCCACCTGACGTGCGGGGATCGCAGCACTGGAATTGAAGTTCCCGGCGTCAGAAGCGGCCTGCTCGAAGTTGATGAAGTCGACCTTGAAGAACCCATCAGCTTCAGCGGAAGGCCCGGCGATATTGACGCCGCGCTCGCCGCGCAACTGGGCTTCAACGGCAGCGATGGTGTTCTCACGATTGGTGGAAATCTGGTGCGTCCGCCATTTGAGACCCGCCTCGGCGCCGGTACCCAGAGCAGTGGCCAGGGTCGCCGGGAGCGTCTTGTAGTCGGGAGCGTTGAAATTCACCGTATCGACCACTTCCGTGCCTTCGGTCGTCTTGAAGGTGACCTCCAGGACATGCGCCGAGTTCGGAACAAAGGGCGTGGTTCCATTGTAGCGCACCACGATCTGCTTGTCGGTGCGGACCAAAGAGGCGGTCGTCACCGCGGCGCCGTCCAGCTTCAGGGTGATGCCCTGGCCTTCGGCGATGGTGAAATAGCCCGCTTCCTCGAGCGTACCCGGCTCAATGATGGTGGCCGTGACCGACGTCGGGGAGGCGACTGCGGTCGTGAAGCTCGGGGCCGTGAAGCTCCGGGTCTCCTCGATCAGTTTCCCTGCATTCGAGGTGTAGGAAACCTTCACCACGTGCACCGACTTCGGGGTCCAGACCTTCGGAGCCTGCGAGTAGGCGATGGTGATGACACTGCCTTCGGTGGTAATGGAACCCGGGGTGATCACCGTCCCGTCCAGGGTGACGATGATGCCCTTGGTCTGGTCAACCGTCTTGCCAAGCCCTTCGGCGATGCGCGCGGAGAACTGAACTCCGTTGGCGGTCAGGCCGACCATCAGCGGAGGTTGGCCCACCGTGATGTTATCCACCGCCCACCACCAGTCGTTGGCGGCCAACTCCATGGCGAAAGCCAGCTTCAGCGAGGTGGCGCCTGCGGCATTGTTCAGCGGCAGCAGAACCGCTTCATTGATGAAGTCGGAGTCGGCCTTGAAGAATTCGCTCTCCGGATCCGAGTTCCAGTGCACCACGTCATTGGTCACCCCGGCGTTGAAGATGCTGCGAACGAAGGCAGTCTGGTTGTTGATGGGTCTGCCCTCCTCGTTGACCGGGAAGTTCGGCAAACCGTCATCGAAACCTTCCGGACGCCAGGTCGAGTCAAAGGCGATGACCAGGGAGTTCGCGTCCAGTCCGGACAGCGGAATCACCGGCGTGGTGACGAAGATGTTGAAGAGCCCCTGGGGGTGGGCGGAGTCATCCCACTCATCGGGATCGGCAATCATCACCGTACCATTGCCCAGGCTCCATTCAGCGCGACGCTGGTTGCCGGCGGTCTGCACCCACCAGTCCTTGTTGGCAAAACCCCATCCGGCCCATTCCACGATTCCATCCTGAGCCGTACCCACACCGGGCACCTGGGAATTGTCTGACAACCAACCGCTGGGGGCGGTGGCCGTCCAAACTGCGGAGCCCTTCAGGCCTTCCTCGCGGTTCGGGCCAAGGGCGAGACCTTCGAAATCCTCGAAGAACAGGGTCTGGCCTTGCGCGGTTTGAAGACCAAGCAGGCCAACGGCACTCAATAGCGACGCGGTGAGCAGAGGGCGCAACGGACGCCGAAACAATTTTGGGGAATGCATGTTCATGATCAATCAGGCCGCACCCCGGAAAGGTTCATTCCAGTCGTGCGGAACTCCTATTGACGCCATGAACGCCCGGCCCGCAACGCCCGACCCGGGCCGTCACACGAGTTTTGCCGGGCACGCATGCGACCGGAACAATCGCCTTTATTTCGTCGGAGGACTGTCACCCAATTGACATCCCGGAGCGCCGCGCAATTGCGTTTTCCCCCGTGCATGGGAGAATGACTTCCATGTCGACCCTGCGCCCCCGGATTTTGGTGTTGGGTGGCGGGTTCGGCGGATTGACCTTCTGCCAGTCGTTCAAGGGTCCTCAGGCAGAAATCCTGCTGGTGGACCGCCAGAATCACCACCTGTTCCAACCGCTGCTCTACCAGGTAGCCACCGCCGGACTCTCCTCTTCAGAAATCGCCCAGCCCATCCGCTCAATTCTGCGCGACCGGCCCAACATTCGCGTTCATCTGGGGGAGGTCGAATCCATCCGGCCCGCGGAGCGGGTCGTCATCGGACAGGGCCGCACTCTCCCCTATGATTACCTGATATTCGCCCTCGGGGGGCGCACCACCTACTTCGGGCATCCCGAGTGGGAGGCGTTTGCCCCGGGGCTCAAGTCCCTCGATGACGCCCAACGCATCCGCCGTGACGTGTTGCTGGCCTTCGAACAGGCCGAGAACGCCGAATCCACCGCAGAGCAGCAGCGCCTGATGACCGTGGTGGTCGTCGGAGGCGGCCCCACCGGCGTGGAACTTGCCGGGGCGTTCGCCGAACTTTCGCGGCATGTGTTGCGGCGCGACTTTCGTCGCATTGATTCCGCCCGGGCCCGCATTGTCCTCGTCGAGGCCTCGCCAAGATTGCTGGGCACATTTCCGGAACCCCTGTCCGAAAACGCCCGTGCCACCCTGTCGAACATGGGCGTAGAGGTCCGCTGCGGACTGCGGGTGCAGTCCCTGCAGTCCGGCCGGGTCGAGTTCCACACGGGCGAAGTCATCGAGGCCGCCAACATCGTCTGGGCCGCCGGGGTCGGCGCCTCGCCGCTGACCGCGCAGTTGGGCGCTCCATTGGACCGTTCCGGCCGGGTACAGGTGTGTCCCGATCTCAGCGTTCCTGGCCATCCTGAAATCTTCGTGATTGGCGATGCGGCCTCCCTGGTGGACCCCAAGGGGGTGGTCGTTCCCGGAGTCTCGCCCGCCGCCATCCAGGAGGCGCAGCATGTTGCGCGGCAGATTGAGGATGAACTGGAGGGACACCCGAATCGGCGTCCCTTTCACTATTGGGACAAGGGCAGCATGGCCACCATCGGACGCCACGCGGCGGTCGCAAAAATTGGCCCGCTGGAGTTTGCTGGATATCCCGCCTGGCTGGCCTGGCTGTTTGTGCATCTCATGTTCCTGATCGGTCTGCGCAACAAGATCGCCGTCCTCGGGCAGTGGTTTTACAGCTACGTCATTTACAAGCGTGGGGCTCGGATTATTACGGGGAGGAAATAGGGGGCGTGGTCATTGGTCGGCGATAGGCGATCCGCTATGGCGCTTGGCGCTCCGCCTCGGCACCCTCCCGGGCCGTGCGACGGTGGATGCGAAATTTGGTGGGTTGGTGGTGCCTGGCAGGCGTGCTGGGGACGCTTCAGGCGCATCCATTCCTGCAGAATTCCTGGTGGGTGGTGGTGGAGACCAACCGACTGGTCATGCGGGTGAGCACAACCCTCCGCGAGGTGGCGGTCGCCCAGCGGCTCGGCGATGCCACGAACAGGGTCGCCATGGACCGCCTGATGGGTGCGCTTACCAACCACGGGGAGACACTGCTCAGTGCGCTCCAGGTGGACGCCGACGGAAAGCCGCTTGCGGGCGAGGTTCTCGACTTCCACCTGCTGGCAGATGGTGCCGACGAAGCCCCTCCCGATTCCCCCCTTTTCCTCGATCAGAGTCACGCCTCCTACGATCTGGAGTACCGGCTACCGGGCGGCCGGGCTCCAGCCGAGCTCCGCTTCGGTCATCGAATGCTGGGAGAGTTTGTTTATGCCCCCGGGATCCCCTGGGAGGTCACCTACGCGCTGCTCATCAAGGATGCGGAGCGCCACGACCTTGGCGCCGGACTCGTCCGCACCGACCTGCCCTATTCCCTCGAACTCGCCGACGCCACTGCCCCACTGTCCCCCCCGGCGTCGGGGCCATCCAGGCCGCCGGAGTCGCTGGAGCAGTTTGATGCCTCGACCTCCGCCCCCCCGTTCCGGGCCTACCTTAAACTTGGGGTGGAGCACATCCTGACCGGATACGATCACCTCCTGTTCCTCGCGGCCCTCGCGCTGGCGGCGGTCACCCTCCGCGATTTTTTCAAACTGATCCTGACCTTCACCGCTGCCCATTCCATTACCGTCACCCTTTCCGCGTTGAACGTGATCCGGCTACCCGCCTGGTTCGTCGAGCCCTTCATCGCCGCCACCATTGTCTTCGTGGCCGTCGAGAACCTGGTGTCCCCGCGCCGCGTGTCGGCACCCTCGCGACTGGCGCTGGTCTTCGGATTCGGACTCGTCCATGGACTGGGATTCGCCCGCGGTCTGAATGATTCGCTGGGTGGCGCCGGCGGAGGCGCCCTGGCGGCTGCCATCCTGGCATTCTGCCTGGGAGTCGAACTGGGGCACCTGTTGGTGGGCCTGCCTTTCTGGGGACTTCTCCGGGCCGGTCGAGCCGAATGGGGAGATCGGTTCAGCCGGAACGCCCTGCGCTTTGGCTCGGTGGTCATTGCCCTGGGCGGCGCGTTTTTCCTGGTCGCTGCCGTCCGTCAGTATCTTTAGAATCTGGCTGAAGTCCGGTGCACAAAATGCCCGTTGCCAGTTGCCCGGCAAAGGCCTGCCGATATCATCAAATCCACCATGCATCTTCCCCGAGTCCTCCCCCTCCTGTTCGCCATCGTCGTCCTCAGTTCGGGCTGCCAGTCGGTCTATTACGCCACCATGGAGAAATTCGGGGTGGAGAAGCGCGACTTGCTTAAGAAGGCGGTGATCAGCGCCCGCGACAGTCAGGAAGAGGCCGCCACCGAGTTCAAGGACGCCCTCACCAAGCTGCGTGAGATGTATGCGGTGAATGGCGGGGATCTGGAGAAGAACTACGACAAGCTCAAGGGGGAGTATGAAGACGCCGACCAGGGAGCCACGGCCGTCCGCAAGCGCATCCGCGACATGGACCAGGTCGCCGGGGACCTGTTCGCCGAATGGGAAAAGGAGATCGCCGAGTTTACCAACCCGACCTACGCCTCGAACAGCCGTCGGCAATTGAACGAGACCCGCACCAAGTATCAGCAATTGGCCGCTTCGGTGAAATCGGCTGAAGCCAGCATGGAGCCCGTGCTGAAGCAACTGAAGGAACAGGTCCTCTACCTCAAGCACAACCTGAATGCTGCCGCCATCGGATCCCTGCGCGGCGAGGCCGCCAGCATTCAGGCTGACATCACCCGCCTCATCGACCAGATGAACGGATCCATCCGGCAGGCCGACGACTTCATCAAGACGCTGCCGGAGTAATGGCGGGCCCCTGCCCGATGCCAGCCCAACCCGGACCCGCCGCCATGCCTCGTCTCCGACATCTCTGGCGAGTGCTGGCAATCCTTCTGTCCACGACCCATTCGTGGGCCGCCGTCCAACTCGTCCGCGGACCCGAGGTTTCCGTATCGTCCAACCGGGCGATCATCCGCTGGACCACGGACGTCGAAAGCGGAACTCGCGTTCAATTCGGTACCGCGCCAGCGCGTCTGGACCAGCGCCGAACGGGACCCGTGGGAACCAGCCATGAAGTATTCCTGGCCGAACTCCATCCGGGCACAACCTACCACTTCACCGCGGGAACCGCCCGAGTCCCACTGGCCACCAATTCGTTTACCACCGAAGGGGGAACGAACCCATCCAGTCCGTCCACACATCCAGCAACGACCACCGGGGATGCCGCCGGGCCGACGGGGCCGTCGTCACCCCAGCAGCAAGCCCGCCCGCCGCCGGCCAAGATCACCTGGGGCAGCCCTCGCAGTCTGGTGGACCATTTTGAGCGTCATGGGTCCGACTTCCAGGCGCGTTCCGCCGACGACTATGCGGCGCAGGCATGGCAATTCCTGGTGCGGGCCAAGTCCGACGGCCTCCCGGCCAAACTCGATTCCGAGGGTGTGATCCGGATTTTCGACCCGCGCTCCGGAGCCTTTGCGGCCTACAATCCGGATGGCACCACCAAGACCTACTTTAAGCCGGGGCGCCGGGGATACTTCGATGACCAGCCCGGGCGGACGGTGGATCTCCGCAAGCTCGACGACTTCCAGGTGCCCCGATGAAATCCCCCGTCCCCAAAACCCATACCTGTCTGGTCTGCGGCTATCCGCATCTCGCCCAGGCCCCGCGGAGCCCCTCCGGGGGAGGCTCCTATGAGATTTGCCCGTCCTGCGGCTACCAGTTCGGCGTGGACGATGATGACCGGAGGATCACGCCCGCAGCGCACCGGGCGCGATGGATTGAGGACGGCATGGCGTGGTTCAGCCGGGGAATTCCCGCCCCGAAGAACTGGCAACCGCAAGCCCATCTCGACGCATTGCTGCGTCCCCGGCGCTAACCCGGATGTCCCCTCGAAACCCAACTCATCGCCCAGCGATCCGTACCGGCGATGAACGGAATGGCTCCCGGCACGCCTTCCCGTCAGACTGCCGGAGGTTCAGGCCGCTGTTCGACACCCATCATGCACTCCCCAGATCCCCACGTTTCCGAATCCATCACCCGCGCCGCGGGAGGACTTGTCTGGCGCTCCAGTGAGCGCGGGCCCGAAGTGGTCCTGATCCGGCGGTTCCGTCACGGTATCGACGAGTGGTCACTGCCCAAGGGCAAGCTCGATGCCGGGGAATCCTATCCCGATGCGGCCCTTCGCGAGGTCGAGGAAGAGACCGGCATCCGCGCTCGACTCGGACGCTTTGCCGGCGTGATGCAGTACTTCGTCAAGGGGGAGAACAAGGTGGTGTGTTTTTGGGAAATGACAGCCATTGGTTCCGGCAAGGCCCTGGACAATGACGAGGTCGCCGAAGTGCGCTGGGTCACCCGAGACGAGGCTCTCAACATGCTCACCCACGAGCAGAATCGCGAACTGCTGCGGCACGTGCCAGTGCCCGAGCTCTAGTCCCGCGACCCGCACGGCCGCGCGCGCACCCCGATGCCCAAAATTCTTCTCGCCACGCTCAACGCGCGCTATCTGCACGCCGCGTTCGGCCTGCGCTATCTCATGGCGAATCTTGGGGACCTGCGGAGCGAGGCCGAAATGCTGGAATTTGACATCAACCAGCGTCCACTGGACATCGCGGAAGCCATCCTGGCGAGAAACCCGCGGATCCTCGGACTGGGCATCTACATCTGGAACGTCACGCCGGCGACCGAACTGGTGGCCATCCTGAAGCGCGCCCGCCCAGAACTGACCATTGTTCTCGGGGGACCGGAGGTCAGCTTCGAAACTGAGGACCAGGAAATCGTCCGTCTCGCCGACCATGTCATCACCGGGGAGGCTGACCTGAAGTTTGCCGAAGTCTGCCGAACGCTGCTTTCCACAACCGAAACCAGACCACCCCGAATCATTGCCGCCGGACTGCCCGACCTCGGACGACTCGAACTGCCCTACGACCTCTACACCGAGGAGGACGCCGCCCATCGCGTCCTCTACGTGGAGGCATCCCGGGGATGTCCCTTTACCTGCGAATTCTGCCTCTCTTCGCTGGATCTACCCGTGCGTCAATTCCCCCTGGAACGACTGCTGGGAGCCCTCCAGAAACTGCTCGATCGGGGAGTGCGACAGTTCAAGTTTGTGGACCGCACCTTCAATCTTCACCTCCCCACCAGCAGCGCCATCCTCAACTTCTTTCTCACAAACTGGCGTGCCGGACTCTTCGTTCATTTCGAGATGGTTCCGGACCGGCTGCCGACGGCACTCCGTGAGACCATCGCCCAGTTTCCGCCCGGGGCGCTGCAGTTTGAAGTGGGCATTCAGACCCTCAATCCGGAAGTGGAGGCGCGCATCAGCCGGCGACAGAATCACGAGCGCCTGGTGGACAATCTTCGCTGGCTGCGGAGGCATTCCGGGGTTCACCTCCATGCGGATCTCATTGCCGGTCTGCCGGGGGAATCGCTGGAAAGTTTCGCCGACGGCTTCGACCGTTTGGTGGACCTGGGACCGCAGGAAATCCAGGTGGGAATTCTCAAGCGCCTTCGGGGCACCCCGATCACGCGCCATGACCAGGAATGGGGCATGATCTACAGTCCGGTACCGCCCTACGAGGTCCTACAGACCTCCCTCCTCGACTTCGCCACACTCGCCCGGTTGCGCCGTTTCTCCAGATTCTGGGATCTCTTTGCCAATAGTGGCAACTTCTCCCAAACGCTGCCGTTCCTCTGGACCTCCCCTGCCGGTCTGGACGTACCCGCTTCCGCCCCGCGTCCAAAATCGCCCTTCTGGACCTTTCTGGAGTTCGCAGACTGGCTCCATCGAAGTGGGGTGCGGACCAGCGGCATCGCGCAACTGCGGCAATTCGAACTGCTTTTTCGATTCCTGATCACGGAACTGCAGCATCCCGAAGCCCGCACGCGTTCAGCACTTCAGGAGGATTTTTCACGCGGAGGCCGCCACGAAATGCCGGCCTGGCTTCGGAGTGCGGATCGGCAGGTTCCCAACACCCGGAACACGCCAACTGGGACGCTCCGGCGACAACGCCGCCACGGTGCCCCTGAGACACTTCCCCCAATCCCATCAACAATAGACTGACCCTCCAACCCAGGGCCCAGCATTGCCTTGCCGTCGCCTGGAGACGACCTCCCATCGTCACTGGACCCATGTCGCCCATTTCCCTCATGCACCACGTCCTGATCGTTCACGAGGTCCAGCACTATGACTCCTGGAAAAGAATTTTCGATGATGCTGCCGGCATCCGCAGGGCTGCCGGCGAGCGATCCTACCAGGTGCTGCGCAGCGCAACGGACCCCAATCGCATCGTCCATTTTTCGGTCTGGACCTCCCTCGAGGACGCCCGCCGGTTTTTTGAGTCCCCCGAACTGGTGGCGCTGCGAGCAAAGGCCGGGGTAAAATCGCCGGAGTTCAACTACCTGGAGCAAATCGAAGCCGGCAGGCTCTGAATTCCTCCTCACTTCCTCAGCCCTTGCCGCCAAATCCCGCCGTCAATCGGCCGCGGACCCGAATTTCACCCCGGGCCATCGCGGCAATGACGGCCGGATACAACTCACGCTCTGCCTCCTGAATGCGTGCGTGCAGAGAATCAGCAGTGTCGCCATCCAGGACCGGTACCGCCCGCTGGCCGATGATGGCCCCGGTATCCACTCCCTGATCCACCAGATGCACCGTGCATCCCGTTACCTTGACTCCGTAATCCAGCGCCTGCTTCCAGGCAGCAAGTCCGGGAAACGAGGGCAACAGCGACGGATGAATGTTCACCACCCGGCCCTCAAAGGCGCGGAGAAAATCACCCTTCAGGATCCGCATGAATCCCGCGAGCACCACCAGATCGGCACTGGCCTCCCGCAAGGCCCCAATGTACGCCACCTCCGCGGCTTCATCGAGTTTCGTGCGGAAGGCGCCCGGCGGGAGAAACCGCGCCGCAATCCCCCGTCGCGCGGCGTGCTCCAGGATGCCAGCCCCCTCCACATCACTCCCCACCAGGACCACCTGCGCCGGCAGGCGGCCCGCGTCAATGGCATCCGCCAGAGCGACAAAGTTCGAGCCCTTGCCGGACCCGAGAACAGCGATGCGAAGGCAGGCAGGCGTGGCCACGGGAAGAATGTAGACGGGAGGAGTGCGGGCAGGCGAGCACTCCGCGCTCCCGTCCCGCTGCTCTCGGGTCCGGATGACTCGATTCAGAGCCGATTCAGGGCACTGAGGACCGCCTTCACCGAAGCCAGTTCGATGTTGGTGTCCACCCCGGCTCCCCAGCGAGTGCTTCCGTCGGCGCCGCGGATCTGGATGTAGGCGATGGCGCTGGCCTCGGTGCCGGCGCTCAGGGCGTGCTCCTTGTAGTAGGCCACAGAAAAAGCAGGAGCTCCGGCCGTCATCAGCGCCTGCACAAAGGCAGCAATGGGTCCGTTGCCGCTCCCCTCGATGACCCGCTCGACGCTGTCCTGCAGCACCGACGCCCGACAATTGAAGCGGGCAGCACTGCCATCCGCCTGGAAATGCACCAGCGACCAGGGCTGGGTTCTCTCCACATACTCCGTCCAGAACATCGCCTTCAGTTCCTCCGCCTTCACCTCGCGCCCGAGGGCGTCCACTCGGTCGTTGGCAATGGGACCGAACTCACGCTGCATGTCCTTGGGCAACTCAAT
>JBDKKE010000293.1:0-8902 GCA_039796255.1 Verrucomicrobiota bacterium
CGCGCAAGATCACCGAGGCCGAAGCCCTCAGCAAGGCCAGCAACCCGCAGGCACTGGACATGATGTTCAAGGGCATCTTCCTCGACGAAGGGCGGCGCATCCTGTCCTGACCGCCCACTCCGAAAGGGGGCGGAGTGATCCGTTTTAAATGTTCAGGGGAGGGAGAAGACACGGTCCAAGCCACTTCATTCCTCGTCAGTCATCGGTCATCAGTCATCCTTCCTCTAAGCCCGTGGCGTCCCGCCGCAAAGTTCTGTTCGTGGACCATGCTCCCGGCCCCTTGGGGGGAGCCGAGGTCAATCTCGTCGAACTGCTGTCGCATCCTGCGGCGAGACTCCGATGGGACGCCCAGGTCGCCTGTGCCCCAGCCGGGGCTCTCGCCGCGGCGCTCGCCCGCCACGGAGTCGTGCGGCATGACTACCAGAACGGGCCGTTGGGCGGGGCGCCGCGTCCCGCCGCCGGACGCATCCGCACCCTGTTCCGGCTGGGAGGGCGCGTTGATCGGAAGGCGGCTGCCAATCGCCTGCGGGATATCATCGCCGGATTCCAGCCGGACGCCGTGGTGTCCTGCTCCAGCCACGACCACTTCGCCGCCGGAACCGCCGCTGCGGAAGGCCGGGTCCCGAGCGTCTGGTGGGTGAACGAGAACCTTTCCGCCGATTTCTTCAGTTGGCCGGCGCGACGCTCCTTTGCCTCCGAGGCCGTGGCCCGCGCCACCCGGCTGATCCCGGTCTCCGCCTATGGCCGGGATGCCCTTGTCGCTGCCGGAATCCCGGCGGACCGCATCACCGTCATCCACAATGGCCTGCCGCTCCGTCAGTACCGCAGGAGCCCCTCGACCCTGCTCCGGGACCAGCTTCGCCTAACCCCTGGCGAACCGCTGATTGGACTGCTCGGCAAGGTGACTCCCTGGAAGGGACAACAATTCTTTGTGGAACTGGCCGAGCGCTGGGCGGCGCAGCGGCGACCGGGACGCTTCATCATCTGCGGCCCCGTCCTGCCGGCGGACGACACCTTTTCCGCCTCGCTGCGGGATTACGTCCGGACCCACCGCCTGGGAAACCGGGTCCGCTTCCTGCCGCCTCCTCCCACGGATGCCGCCACCCTTTCCCAACTCGACGTCCTGCTTCACTGCTCCCTCAAGCCCGAGCCCTTTGGCCGGGTGATCATTGAAGGCATGGCCGTGGGGGTTCCGGTAATCGCCGCCCGCGACGGCGGGGTTCCGGAAATCATCACCCCTGGAGTCGACGGCGGTCTCGCCCGACCGGGCAACCACGAGGAATACCTGGCCCAACTGACCGCCCTCCTGGGCAACACCGTCATGCGGGAAGGCTGGATCACCTCCGGCCGGCGCACCGTCCAGCAACGGTTCACGCTGGAGCGGGTCTTTGCGGACTTCGAGCAGGTATTCCTCGGACTCGCACCCGGCTGATTCCCCACCCCGGAGCTGACGGGCGGCGATCCGGCGAAGGGAGTCATCACCCAACCGCACCCGCCCACAGGAAGCCCTTGCGCTCGGAAAACCGCTGTGTTATGGAACACTCACACAGCGCATATTTAGAACGACCAAGGTCACTCCTTTTCCATGAACGTCTCCCAAAACCCCCGAGAAACACGCGCCCGATCCGCGTTCACTCTGATCGAACTGCTGGTGGTGATCGCCATCATCGCCATCCTGGCGGGAATGCTCCTGCCGGCACTGGGCAAGGCCAAACAAAAGGCCCAGGGCATTGGCTGCCAGAACAATCTCCGACAACTCATGCTCGGCTGGCATCTGTACGCCGGTGACTACAACGACAATCTGGCCCGGAGCGCGGGACTGGACAGTCTCGTGACGGCCGCCAGCGCCACCAAAAACTATCCCCTCAATCAATGGTGCATGGGGACGATGGACCGTTTTCCCGACATGACCAACTCGGTGTTGCTCATGGACTCCACCCTCTTCAAGTACGTTGGGGCTTTGGCCGTTTATAAGTGCCCGTCGGACCGCCATACAAAGAATGGTCCGTGGGGCGGGAAAGGTGGACCGCCTGCCATCCGCAGCATGTCGATGAATTGCTGGATGAACCCGATCAATGCGTGGGCTCAGGACAACTCCAAAGGCAATACGCCGGTCACCAACTTCCGTCGGCTCGGCGGCATCCGTAGTCCGTCGGACACCTGGGTGACCATCGACGAGAATCCGGCCTCCATCAACGACGGCTGGTTTGTGTGTGATCCAGCCAACGGCAATTGGGTGGACGCTCCGGCGGCCTACCACAACAACGCGGGTGGCCTCTCCTATTCGGACGGCCACGCGGAAATCAAGAAGTGGCGTGACCCCCAGCTTCTGGGATCGAAGGCCACCCCCGGCGCTCCCCGCGACAAGGGTGCCGACCTCAAGTGGCTCAAGGCCCGGAGCACCCATGGTCCGGATGGCTACAAGCAGATTCCCTGACCGATCCGCAATCTGACTTACCCTTTCAACAGGCCCGCCAAACGGCGGGCCTTTTTTATTCCCAGCCCTCGTTGATCGACTCTCTCGCGGTATCCCCTCCGTGCAAAACATCAGTCCCCAGGCGCATTTTCTCACCCGGGGACTTCTTTCGGGGACTTTCCGGTTGACCGCCTTTTCCCCCACCGCGTTGACTAGCCGGCGTTTCCGAGACGAATCGAACTGGCAATTCCGTGCCGGGACGTTTCTCCGGGACATCCAAAAGCATCTCCATGAGCCGCAAACTCAACATCGCCATCGTGGGACTCGGGTTTGGATCCGAGTTCATCCCCATTTATCAACGGCATCCGCACGTGCAGATGTACGCCATCTGCCAGCGCAACCAGGAGAAGCTGGACCAGATCGGCAAGGCCTTTGGGGTGGAGAAGCGGTACACGAGTTTCGAGGATCTGCTGCGTGACCCCAATGTGGACGCGGTGCACATCAACTCCCCGATCCACCTGCACGCTTCCCAGTCGATCGCCGCGCTCCGCGCCGGCAAGCACGTCGCCTGCACCGTCCCGGCCTGCACCACCATCGACGAGGCCCGCGAGATCGTGAAGGCCAGCAAGGAGAGCGGCAAAAAGTACATGATGATGGAGACCGTCGTGTGGAGCCGCGAATACCTCTACGTGCGCGAGCTGCGCGACACAGGCCGACTCGGACGGATCCAGTTCGTCCGCGGCAGCCATCTGCAGAACATGGCCGGCTGGCCCGGATACTGGGAGGGGCTCCCCCCGATGCACTACGCGACGCACTGCGTGTCCCCCTGCCTGGGCATCGTCAACGGCGAGGCGGAATACGTGTCCTGCCTGGGTTCCGGACGCATCTCCGAGGCGCGCATCGCCAAGTACGGATCCCCCTTCGCCTTCGAGACCGCGCACTTCAAGGTGCGCAATCAGGATCTGGCCGGTGAGGTGACCCGCTATCTCTTCGACACCGCCCGGCAGTACCAGGAGAGCTTCGACTGCTACGGATCCGAAACCTCCTTTGAATGGCAGCTGGTGGAGCACGACGATCCGGTGCTTCACGTCGGCGGCGAGAAGGTGGAGAAGGTCAAGATCCCCGACTACGCGCACCTGCTGCCCGAGGGCATCCGCGACTTCACCACCAAGTGCGTGTACGACATGGCGGAGAATGCCCACCTGAGCTTCATCCAGGGCAGCGGACACGGCGGCAGCCATCCGCACCTGGCCCACGAGTTTGTGATGAGCATTCTCGAGGGACGCCCGAGCTTCCCCGATGTGCATCAGTCGGTGAACTGGACCATGGTCGGCATCCTGGCCCACGAATCCGCCCTGCGCGGGGGTGAAAAGATCCACCTGCCGAACTTCCACTCGGTCTAGCCGACGGGAGCGGCATGACCGCAGGACTCCCGTCCGCTGGCCGTCCCCTCACGGCGCTTCCGTGAGTAGAGTTTGGACTTGTGAAAACCGGTGGGCGACCGCTTATCGCCCCATGGACGCCGCGAGTCGCCCCGCTCAATTACCAGGCCGCTGCCCGGCCCCGGAGCGGATTCGGGGCGTGTTCCTGTCGCTCGTCCTCTGGCTGACGGGCGCGACGGTCCTGGCCGACACCTGGTCGGACGTTCGCCAGCGGGGCTCTCTTCGCTGGGGGGATGATGCCGAGGGGGGCGCCCCCTACATCTATCATCCGCCGGATCAACCGTCGGAGCTCATCGGGTTTGAGGTCGAGTTTGCCGCAGCGCTGTCCGCCAAACTGGGGGTGCGGTCCGAGTTTGTTCAGAACAACTGGGACCTGCTGATCCCCTCACTCGCCGACGGCAGTCATTTCGATGTCATCATCGCCGGGTTGGAGCGGACGCCAGAGAACCTGGCCAAGGTGGCGATGAGCCGCCCCTACTTCGTCTTCGCCCAGCAACTGGTCGTCCCCACCGCCGACACCTCCACGACAGGGCTGGCCGATCTGCGGGGAAAGCGGGTCGGCGTCCTGTCGGCATCCTCCTCCCACCGGCTGGCAGAGGACTTCGCGGGCATCGACGTCCGCATCTACCAGGACAACGTCAATTACTTCAGCGACCTGGAGCTGGGCCGCCTGGACGCGGTTCTGACCGATACCCCGATCGCCCAGGTCAACCTCGCGGACCGTCCGCGACTCCGGCGCGGGGGTCCGCCGTTCGCGCCGGGCACCTACGCCGTGGCTCTCCGTCGCGGGGATGAAGTGCTGCTCCAGCGCATCAACGAGGCCATCGCCAGCCTGGCTGCGGACGGCACCCTGGAGCGGATCTATCGACGCTACGACCTGTGGAGTCCCGAACAGCACGTGCTGGCCACCTGGCAGGAGGCGGAACGCGCCGCGGTGCGGGAGCAGCGGCGCACGTTGCGCGAATGGAGAACCTACCTGCCCTTCCTGTTGCGCGCTGCGGTGACCACGATCTGGGTCACCTGCGCGGGCATGGTCCTGGCTGCCGTCTGGGGACTGCTCCTCGCCCTGATCCGACTCTACGGGCCGACGCCCGCCCGCTGGATGGCGGTGGCCTACATCGAGGTGTTCCGGGGCACCCCGTTGCTCCTGCAGATTTACTTCATTTACTTCGGCCTCGCGCAGCAACTCGGCCTGCGGTTGTCCGCGGGCGCCGCGGCGGTGTTGTCGCTCGGGCTCAATTATGCGGCCAACGAGGCGGAGAATTACCGCGCCGGCATTCAGGCGGTGCCTCGGGGGCAAATGGAGGCGGCGCTGGCGCTGGGCATGTCGCGATCCCTCGCGCTGCGGCGGGTGATCCTGCCGCAATCCCTCCGCATCAGCCTGCCCAGTGTCACCAATGACTTCATCGCCATGTTCAAAGATTCGTCCATTGTGTCGGTGATCGCCCTGGTTGAATTGACCAAGGCCTACCAGATCCGGGCCATCGACACCGGGGACTACATTGGCCTCGGCCTGATGACCGCCGGGATCTACTTCACCATCAGCTACGCGGCGTCCCTGGGCGCCCGGGCCATCGAACGGAGGATGCATCGTGATCCGCATTGAGGGACTGACCAAACATTACGGTTCGACCGTGGTGCTCCAGGGGATCAACCACGCGCAGGACCGCGGGCAGACAGTGGTCTTCATCGGGCCCAGCGGGGGCGGCAAGAGCACTTTTCTGCGCTGTCTCAATCGATTGGAAACCGCCGATGCCGGCCGCGTGACCTTTGGAGATCTGGTGATGGATCACACTGCGATCCCCAGCGCGCGCGAGGAACGACTGCTCCGGCAGCGGGTCGGAATGGTCTTCCAGCAGTTTCACCTGTTTCCCCATCGGACGGCACTCGGCAACGTGATGGAAGGTCCCCGGCATGTTTTCGGACTGTCCGCAGCCGAGGCGGAATCGCGGGCGCGGGATCTCCTGGCCCGGGTGGGATTGTCGGATCGTGCAGGACACCTGCCGTCCCAACTCTCGGGCGGACAGCAGCAGCGCGTGGCCATTGCCCGCGCCCTGGCCATGCATCCAGAAGTGCTCCTGCTCGATGAGCCGACGAGCGCCCTCGACCCGGAACTGCGCGACGAAGTGCGTGGAGTCCTGCGCAGGCTGGCCGGGGAAGGCATGACCATGATCCTCGTCACCCACGACCTGCGACTGGCGCGCCAGGTGGCGGATCAGGTGGTGTTTCTCGACGGGGGAAGGGTGGCAGAGTCCGGCCCGCCCGGACGCATTCTTGAAAATCCGGAGTTCGAGCGGACCCGCGATTTTGTCCGTCGCGTGCTCCACGACTGAGAGCCCATCCGAAAACTCAGAGGGGTCCTGTTTTCGCGGAAACGGCCCGCTGGCGATCCGACTTCGCATTCCAGCTTCGGCGGGATGCAGGCGCGAGGAGGGAGCATACCCGCAGAGGTCGGTGACCGACGAGCAACGAAGTCAGCGGGCCGTTTCCGCGAAAACCCTGCGGGCGACGGGTCTTCTGCCGGTGGCCTGCGTTGGCTCGGCCGTTACAGCCCACTGCGGGGATGCGCCGCCCTCGCCGCAGGACCCCTCTGAGTTTTCGGACAGGCTTCAAGGGTCGTCCAACCGCCAATCCCGACATCCGCTCCCGGAGAGGCCCTCAGGCCAACTCGATCTGGTGCAGGACGGCATTGATGTCCGAATCGGGCACCCGCTGTCCCGCCTCGACCTCACCAATGGCCTTGGCCAGGACAAACTTCATCTCACCGCCGGACACCTTCTTGTCCAGCCGCATGGCATCGAGCAGCAGTTCCCGCTTCCGGGCGGGCAACTTGAACGCCACCGGAAGACCGATGCGGGCCAACAAATCCCGCAACCGATCCGCGTCCTTTTCCGGGAAGCCCACCAGGCGGGATGATAACCGGGCCGCCGCCACCATCCCGAGGCTGACCGCCTCCCCGTGGAGATACTCGTTGTAGCCGAAAATGGCCTCGAGTCCGTGACCGACCGTGTGACCGAAATTAAGCACCGCACGCACGCCCGTCGTCTCGAATTCGTCCGTGCCGACGATCTCCGCCTTCAGGGTGCAGCAGCGGGCAATCACCGCCGCCAGCGTGGCCGGATCGCGCTTCAGGATCTTGTCCAACTCCTTCTCCAGGCGGCGAAAGAACTCGGCATCGCGAATGACGCCGTACTTCACCACCTCGGCCATCCCCGCCTGCAGTTCGCGTTCGGGCAGGGTGGTGAGGGTGTCGAGGTCACAGAACACAGCGCGGGGCTGGTGGAAGGCTCCGACCAGATTCTTCCCCGACTTCAAGTTGATCCCGACTTTGCCGCCGACCGAGGAATCCACCTGGGCCAGCAGCGTCGTCGCCACCTGGACGTAGGGGATCCCGCGTAGATAGGAGGCCGCGACAAATCCGGCCAGGTCGCCGACACAGCCGCCGCCGAGGGCCACAAGGAAGGAACGACGCTCGAGCCGGCGCATGGCGAGCTGGTCATAGCATTCGCCCAGCACCTTCAGCGATTTGGCGGTTTCGCCGGAAGGCACCGTGATCACGTTGGGCACAAACCCAGCCATCTTCATGGCGCGCATCACGGCATCGGCATAGCGGGGTCCGACGTTGGTATCCGTCAGAATGGTGCAGCGCTCGCCCAGTTTGAGACGTCGGCATGAGTCTCCAATCTTGGCGAGCAACCCGTTGCCGATGTGAATGGTGTACGCACGTGCCCCGAGAGGCACTGGAACCGTACGCATGGAGGACACGATACCCGGGGAAGCGTCCGGGGAAAAGGAGGAAGCCGACCGGATTTAACGGGACAAAGCCCGGTGGCGGATCTGCCACACCCACCCCATGGCCACCGTCAATCCTCCGGCCACCACCCACGCCGGCGCCGTGGGCTGCCCGGTGAGCCACAGAGCGCCGGCGCTCACGGCCGGACCACCACAAAGTCCAACCCCGATCAGCGCCTCGTGGACTCCACCGTGCTCCCCATGAGCGTCCGACCCGTCCATGGCGTAATAGAGCGCGGAGTAGTACAAGAGAGCCGAGGCCCAGCCGAATCCGATCTGCGCCAGCAGCAGGCCCAGCACCGTCGGAGAAACCATGATTCCCACAAAGCTGACCAGCAGGAACACGAAGGCGGTGAAGAACCAGTCGAAGCGATAGTGCCATCCGGACCAGAGCCAGAGCTTCAGGAACGCCAGAGCCCGCACGTAATACCAGGCGGACAGCACCACGCCCGCCTGGGCCAGGGTGAGTCCGACGTGGGAGGCGATCCCCGGGGTCACCACGACAATCGTGTTGATCGCCATGTAATTGAATGGATTCGCCACCCAGGCCAGCCGCCGGAAATAGGGGGGCCGGACGGCCGTGTCGTGCGGAATGGGACCATCGGCAACCGGGGCCGCGGCGGCGCGCCAGCGATCGTGACGCTGCTGCAGGGGCCAGGTGGCGATCCACTGCACGAGGTGGATGACGATGGGCAACCAATACAGGCTCCCCGATCCCAGACGCTCGAAGAGCCATCCGCCGCAGGAGAACCCGACGGCCGCCATGCCCGCCCAGACCACATTGTAAACCCCCACCCGGTGCGGTAGCCGCTCGGGCGCCTCGTTCTCACTGACCAGCGCCTCCAGCATCGGCCAGGTGAAACAGATGCTGACCGTCCAAAATCCGAGAGCAACCAACTGTCCCCAGAGAGCAGGAACGAGGAGCCCCAAAGCAAGGCTGACGGCCATGCCTCCAAATCCGATGCGCAGGGAGTGGAAGTAGCCGTGCCGCTGGCCATACCTGCCGCCAAACCACGATCCCCACACATAGATCAGTCCGTGCAGGGCCCCGACCGCGAGGTTGTTCAGATTGGAGAACCCGTGCGCATCGCGCAGCAGGAACATCAGGTAATTGAAGAAGTACGCCGTCGCGAAGGAGTTCGATCCCTCGAGGACATAGTAGGCGGTCTTGGACGGCAGCGGACGCATCACGCAGGTTCAAAAAAGGGTCCGCCCGCCGGCATCCAGGCGCCCCAGCGTCTACTCCGTCTTC
>JBDKKE010000294.1:0-3024 GCA_039796255.1 Verrucomicrobiota bacterium
ACCGCCCCGGTGGGGCGAACCTCCCGGTGAGCCGTGCGCATGTGGAGACCCCACCACATCAACCGCGGTTGCGCGAACGGCTCGGCGGGAGCCTCGCCCCACCAGATGTGCGTACTCAGGAGTGGTCCTTGGTCCTCCTTCACTCTTCATTCTTCATTCCGCCTTCTGCCTTCTTCCTTCCTCCCCTATCGGCTATTGGCTATTGGCTATTGGCTATTGGCTATTATCCGCAGCTGCTTCGAAGTCAGGTGCCATTCAAGGGTCGCACAGCGGGCGGCGGTGAGTCGGGAGACCGACAGCTTGCAGAGGCCGCCCTTCTTAAAGATGAGACGGAGATCCGGGCCGCCGGTAAGCCACTGCGACGCGAGCCGACCGAGATCCGGCTCATGGCCGACCAGGAGCACGTTCCCGAGGCGCTTCCACTCCCGGCGAAGTCGAGCGGCGACCGGACGGAAATCTCCCCCGATCCATAGCCCCTCGCACTCTTCCAGCGGGGGGTGGGGATCCAGCATCGCCAGGACTTCGGCGGCGGTTTCCCGGGCCCGCGGCGCGGGTGAGGTGAGGATCAGGTCAATGCCCAGATCGAGCCGGGCCATGGCGGTCCCGATCCAGCGGGCCTTCTCACGTCCGGCGGCCGTCAGGCGGCGCTGCCGATCCCCCGACTCACCCTGCGGTGGCAGATCCTCGGCGTTGGAGTGTCGAAGCAGATAGAGGTTCATGAAGCCGGTGGACGGCGCCCCACGGACCGGCCCGTGCGACGCAGACGGCTGGCGGGCGGCAGGATGGCACGGGGCCGCCGCAGCAGAAGTTTTATGGCTCCATCCCGGCGTCCCAGAACCCATCGACGCAGGGGCTCCAGCGAATCGGCCTGCGCGGGATCTCCGGCGATCACATCGGCCAAGCGGTGCTGGCACACGTCCAAATCCTGAATCGTCCCCAGCCGTGCCTGCAACCGTTGGAGCCGGAGAAGCGACTCCCGTGACACGTCCGGCAGACAGGTGGAGACTTCCTCCAACCCGTAACGCAAATACTTCACCGCGATTCGGAAACGGTGGAGTGATTCCGGGTGCGTAGCCCGGACAGCCCGAAACCGGCGCTGCGCCTCCGCCTCCAGGGTCATCAGCCAGCGCCAGACCGCCTCCTCCAGACCATCCGCCCCCTCCGCCAGGCGAAGTCGATTCCAGGCCCGTTGTTCACCCGTCAGCAGCGCGGCAACCTCTGCCGGATGCACCCGGCGGCAGCGCTCGCCGACCCGGCGAGCCCATCGGGGCTCCTTGCGACGGAGTTCGCGAATGAGAATCCCCGCCGCAGCGGCCCACCGCCGGGGAACCTTCTTCAACAGTTCCCGTTGCACCTGCGCGTCCCGCACGCGGGCCAGCGCGCGCAGCAGCTTCTTGATGCACCGCCGCGCCTCGTGCGTGCCGCTTCCCGCATCCAGGCTGTGCAGCAGGTCGCACCAGACCACCATGCGCCGCGATTGGATCCGCAGCCGGTGAATGGACTGCACGTCGCCCTGACTTCGGCAGCGCTTCACCATCCGGCGAAACTCCCGCAGGGCCGAGGTCAAGGCATCATTCATCAAGAGGACCACTGGGGCAGATGTCCTCCCCACATCGGGGTCCGAAGACGGTTTCTGTGACCTGGATGAAGCCTTGCTCATGAAGGGTCCGCTAGCGGACGTAAAGGGGATTGGAATAGATCCACGGACGCATCTCGCCGCCGATCTCCAGCCACGCCTCCAGCCGGTACGCCCCAGGTCCCTTCACCAGGGCCGAGAACTGCGCTCCGACAGCCGTCGCCACCGTCTCGCCGGCCAGCATCAGTCGCACCTGGCAGGGAATCGGAAAGCGGGCTCGCAACTGAAGGCCCGGGCGCCAGGACACGTCATCCCCCATCCGGGCGCCGTCGGATTCAAAGACGAATCCGGTGGGATCCGCCATCCAGTCATGACTGACATAGACCCGTCCTGCCTTGACCGCACGCCGCAGCGCCGGCTCGGTGAGTTCGGATGCCATCACATGGGTGCAGACGTTGTGGAACGACCGGAAGTAGGGATCGAAATCCAGCCGTACCAGGATGTCCCCCGCCTGATGCCCGGCGGTGAGACGGCGTATCGAGGGACGCAGCGCCGCCTTGAAGGTTTGCATGGATTCGTCGCGATCCACGATGGTGCCCAGCTTCACCGTATCCGCATCCACCATCTTCACGATCATCACCTGGTTGTGATGACAGTCATTGGCCGCCACTCCGGTCAGCCGCTGGGTGCGGGTTCCCTGATCCCACTTCGCCAGATAGGCCTCGGGATACTCCACCTGCGAGGCCAGCAATTCGTCCGGATACAACCTCAGCAGCTCGGCCATTTCCGCCGCCCCCTCCGCCTCGGTGAGACGCAGCGCCAGGGTGATCAGTCCCCGCAGATCCCGTTTGGCGTCGTAGTGTCGGTTGTAGATCTCCAGTCCGGTCAACCCCTCGAGCGGGTGGTCCGGACGCTCCTCAATGTGCGACAGAAAGATCAGCCCGTCTCCCCGGCTCACCGAGGCAATGAAGTCCGGAATCGGAGACTCCATCAGCGCGAACACGGATTCCATGGGACTCACCAGAAACCCGCGTGTTTCGGATCCCGGCACGAACAACACCCCGTTGGTCCGGAGCCGCCACGAATCCATGAAGTCACGCGGCGGACGGAAATGATCGCTCAGGAAAATTCCCTGCACGCCGGCGCGCTGCGCGTCGGCCAGCATCTCCGACCGGGTCCCGCCCGTGTGCGCCGAATCCTCGGCGTGCGCGTGAAAGATGCAGCGGAAGTCCTGCAACCCGCCAATTCCCGGTACTGCCCGGCGAGCCCGGGCCAGCGCCAGCACCGATGCGTGCGCCGCTTCCAGGCGCGGACGGGTCATCCGCTCGGTCGGGGAATACGACGTCTGAAACTGCTCCCCGTCCCCGAGAAGGCCAACCGCCAGCCAAAGACCGGACAGAATTGCCAGAAGCGGGCGCGCCATTGCCCGTCAGACTAATGCCCACCCT
>JBDKKE010000295.1:0-6809 GCA_039796255.1 Verrucomicrobiota bacterium
ATCCGTTCCCAGGTGGGAGTGATTATGTTCGAGTTCTCCCGGTTCCACTCAACCGATTACGCTCATGGGGCGGAATTCGTGGGGGACTTGGACCGCTTTCTTGAAAGTCTGCCTGCGGGCTGGCCGTACGCCATCGAGCTGCGCAACCGACATTGGCTTACCCCCGAGTATTTCGAGTGCCTCCGGCGTCATGGTGTTGCCCATGTGTTCAACTCCTGGAGTGGGATGCCCCCGGTCGAGGAGCAGATGGCCCTCCCGGGCACTGTCCCGACACCCCAATTAGTGGCGGCCCGGTTCCTGCTGGCACCCGGTCGAACGTACGACGCAGCGGTCAAGGCGTTCCAGCCCTACCGCGAAACCAAGGAAGTGAACGAGGCTGCCCGACGCTCCGGTCGGCGGCTGATCCAGGATGGGCGGGCCACTCCGGGTCGGAAGACCTTCATCTTCGTCAACAATCGGCTGGAGGGGAATGCCCTGGAGACGATTGCGGCCATGCTGGAGGACCCGGCCTAGTTGACTCGGTGGGCGCCGGCGGGCTGGGGCCGTGTTTGGTGACGACATCCGGACCCAGTCGTCGGTGGGGTGATTTGAAACTCCGCATCTGGGCCGACGCCCAAGCCGAAGGTTCCGGCTCTGGGATTGTGAATATCTGGCCGTTGACTTCGCGAGAGGCTGGTACTACCCACGCGGGTAGTTATGGAAGAACTCACCGAAAGTCAGCGTGAGGTGTTCGAGTTTGTCCGAGACAGACTGGGGGCCGGACAACCCTGTCCCACGCTGCGCGAGTTAAGTGCCGCCTTCGGATGGCGGAGCAAGCGCGCTGCGGCTTGCCACTTGGAAGCCATCATTCGCAAAGGGTGGCTCACCTCCGAAGCTCGCAAGGCCCGGTCGCTCCGTTTGGTGCAGGGTCAACGGAAAGCGGCGGCCGAAGTGTTCCAAATCCCCCTGTTGGGTAGCATTCCCGCAGGGTTCAGCGACGAGCGCGAAGCGGAATCCGGCGAGTGTGTGCCGGTCTCAATCGAGACCGTGGGATTCAAGCCCACCCGCAATACCTTCGCCCTGCGCGTGTCCGGCGATTCCATGATTGGCCGGCACATTTGTGACGGGGATATCGCGGTGTTTGAGCACGGCCCCGAACCGCGCTCCGGTCAAATCGTCGCCGCCCTGATCGACCGGCGGAACACCCTCAAGACGTTCGTCGTGAAGAAGGGGAAACCGTTTCTGAGGGCGGAGAACCCCAAGTATCCGGACCTCATTCCCTCGGAGGAACTTGTCATCCAAGGAGTGCTGCGGGCCCTGATCCGACAGGCAGCACCCTAGGGTTGGACGGTGGTTGACCGACCGAACCGGGAAAGGTTCGCCGCCGAAATGAGTACACCGCGAACCATCGTCCACCTCGACGCGGACTGTTTCTTTGCCGCCGTCGAGCAGGCCGCGGATCCCAAGCTGCGGGGCCGACCCGTGGCGGTGGGTGGGGAAAAACGGGGCATCATCGCCTCCGCCTCCTATGAAGCCCGGAAGTTTGGGGTGTTTACGCCCATGCCAACGATGCGGGCGCGCAAGCTCTGCCCTCAACTCATCGTTCTGCCGGGAGACTTCGAGCGGTACGAGCAGTTCAGCCACTGGATGTTTGGGTACTGCTACGACTTCACCCCGGACGTGGAGCAAACCTCCATCGACGAGGGCTACTTCGACCTGACTGCAAATCGTACAAAACCCCCGGCCGAGATCGCCCTGGTGATTCGGAAAGCCATCGGCCAGCGGCTCAAGATCACCGTCAGTGAGGGGATTGCCTCCAACAAACTGGTCAGCGCCATAGCCTCGAAGCTGAACAAGCCGGCCGCCTTCGATCACGTCCCACTGGGTGGCGAAGCGGCATTCCTTCAGCCCCTGCCCAACAAATGGCTTCCGGGCATCGGGCCCAAGGCCAGTGCCCGGCTCAACGCGGCGGGTCTCGCCTCCATCGCGCAGATCGCCGGCACGCCGCTGGAGATGCTGGAATTGGTTCTTGGGAATCAGGCCCGGCAGATGCGCCAGTTCGCCCATGGAATTGACGAGCGCCCCCTCATCCCGGCGGCCCAGTCGCAGAAGTCGTACAGCGAGCAGACCACCTTCCCCAGTGACCTCACGGATGAGGAGTACCTGCACGCGACCTTGTGCCGCATGGCTGATCACTTGTTCATGAAGGTGCGGGACGATCAGTCCAGCGCCCGCACGCTGGCGGTCCGTGTCCGGTACAATGACATGACCGAGGATCAGGTCAGCGAGAGCCTGTGGGAGCCGACGGACCTGGAGACCGAGATTTACGGACGACTTCGAACCATGCTCACCCGGGCGTGGAAGCGTCGCGTCAGCCTGCGGTTGGTGTCGCTCAAGCTCTCCAACATCTATCCCGCCGGGTTCCGCAGCGAACTGCCGCTGGAGTCCTCCGCCCGCCAACAACAGGCGGCGGCGCGCCTGGCGGGGGTCATTGATGACCTGCGCAAGGCTCGAGGAGTCTCCACCATTTTGCGGGGCCACGATTTCCGGTTGCGGACGGCGCCCTACGAACCGCTGCAGGATCTACCGGCCCAACCGCGTCGGCTGGTCATTCGATTGCATCGGACCGTGGCCGCGTCCTATGTGCCTCTCCGGGTCCATAGCCACTATTCCTTCCTGGATTCGACGCTTTCTCCGGCCGCCATTGTGAACCAAGCCAAGGCCCATGGCATGAAGGCGGTCGCCCTCACCGATTCCGCCAACCTGCATGGGGCCGTGGCGTTCGTGCAGGCGGCGAAGGTCGCCGGCATCAAACCCATCCTGGGAGCCGAGTTGACGGTGGAGGGCCGGACGCTGCTGCTCTACGTCGAGTCCTCGGTCGGTTATCACAACTTGTGCCGGCTCCTTTCCCGCCATCTGGAGCACGCGGCTCAGCGGGGCGCGGAGGAGTCGGTGGCCAACCAGGAACGCCGTCCCCTGCGACGGCGGGATCTGGACGGCCTCACCACCGGCCTCATTGCCGTCAGTGATGACACGCGGCTGGCCGCCCTTTTCCCGAAGTCCTTTTACCGTCTGGTGTCTGCTCATGGTTCGCCGCGCGAATTCCCCGCCGTCGCCTGCCCGGCGGTTCACTACGGCAGCCCGGCGGAACGTCAGAAGTACGACATCGTTCAGAGTATCCGGACCCTGTCCCTTCTGCGGGAGGAGCACCCCGAGAAACGCACCGGTGGCCGCCTCCATTTCCGCCCGCCGGCAGAAATGGCGATCACCTGCGCGGAACATCCGGACTGGTTGGCCCATACCCACGAAATTGCCGACCGATGCCAGTTTGAGTTCCCGTTTGGAAAGCCTCAGTTCCCCGACTTTGAGACACCCGACGGGAGCAGTCCCACCGCTTACCTCAGGAAGTTGGTGGAAGCGGGGTTGCGCTTTCGGTACCGGGATCAGGCCCGCCGCCATGCCGCCCAGGTGGAGGAAGAGCTGCGCATCATAGCTGCCGTGGGTTACGAGGGATACTTCCTGCTGACGTGGGCGCTGCTCCAAGAGTGCCGCGCGCAGGGCATCGAGTGGATCACCCGCGGCTCAGCAGCCGATTCCCTGGTCTGTTATTGTCTGGGCATCTCCGACGTCTGTCCGATCCGCTTCGATCTCTATTTCAAGCGGTTCCTCAATCCGGAGCGGATGGCGCTGCACAAGCTTCCGGACATCGACATCGATTTTCCCCACGACCGCAAAGACGACGTCGTGAAGCTCATCTTCGCCAAGTACGGTCCGCAGCACTGTGCGGTGGTGGGTGGCTTTTCGACCTTCCAGGCGCGCAGTGCCTTCGCCGAGGTGGCCAAAGTCATGGGCTTGGCGGACCGCGAGGTGCGCCGGTTCACGGAGCATTTCCCCTGGGGCTTCGGTGGCGGATGGGTTCCCGGTGAGCCGGCCCCCAAGGGCGGCGAAGAACTGGCGGACCTCCTGCGGTCCAATCCCGAGACCCGCCATCTACCCTTCGAGGAAGAGCCCTACCGCACGGCGCTCAATGTGGCGGCCTTCCTGGACGGAGCCCCCCGCTATCCCAAGATGCATCCCTGCGGGGTGGTCCTGTCGCGTCAGCCAATGCATGAACTGACGCCGACCTTCGTTTCCAGCAAAGGCTATCCCACCACCCATCTCGACATGGACGGGGTGGAGGAGATTGGCCTCGTCAAGATGGACATCCTGGCCCAGGGCGGCCTGTCGGTGATGCGAGATGCGAGGGCGTCGCTTCAAAAGCGCTGCGTGACGGTGGATCTCGCCAGCTTGGAACCATGGAAGGACCCTGAAGTCTGGAAGATGATCGCCGGCGGAGGCGCCCGGGCGGTTCACCACATCGAGTCCCCGGCGATGACCACCCTGCACCAAATGACCAACGTGCAGGAGATTGATGGCCTCGTGGCGATTGTGTCAGTGATTCGACCCGGGGCAGCCAACGAATCCAAGAAGCTCTCCTTCACCCGTCGGTATCAGGGACTCGAACCGGTCACGTACCCGGATCCCTGTCTGGAAGCGTGCCTGAGGAGTACCTACGGCCTCGTCGTCTACGAGGAGCACATCCTCCAAATCTCCGAGGCCTTTGCCGGGATCTCAGCCGGTCGTGCGGACGTCCTCCGACGGGCCTTGGTGAAACAGAAACCGGCCGTGGTGGCGGAGATTGGCGTGGAGTTCATGGCCGCGGCACGCGCACGGGGTCACACCGAAGCCCGAATCGCCGAGGTATGGGAACTGGTCACCGGGTTCTCCGGATACGCCTTCAACAAGGCCCACTCCACCGCCTACGGGGTGGAGGCCTATCAGGCCGCGTGGCTGAAACGGTACCATCCGGCGGAGTTCATGGCCGGCGTCCTGACCCACGGGAAGGGGTTCTATCACCCTCTGGTCTATGTTCTCGAATGCCACCGACTCGGCCTCCGGTTGCTTCCCCCCTCGGTGAACCGACCGGGCCCCACGTTCGTGCCCGAGGGCAATACGATTCGAGTGCCGCTCACCCTGATCAAAGGCCTTGGAGAACGAACCCAGGAGCACTTGCTGACAGCCGCCGCCGAACGCCCGTTCGCGTCGATGGGAGACTTCTTCGCTCGGGTGAAGCCGTCCGCCGAGGAGTTCGAGGCCATGGTCCGCATCGGCGCCTTCGACGAGTTTGGTGAAAGCCGCACGCGGCAGTTCTGGCAGGCTCAGCACCTCCTGAAGTCCTGTGGGGGAGGAGTGAGCGCGGCCCAAGGGTGGCTCCTTCCGCCGCCGGGCTTGGATGCCCGACCGACGATTCCCCTGGCGGAACCGACCCAGCTGGAGTGCCTGCGCGCCGAAACCGAGCTCCTCGGCTTCGCCGTGAGCGGTCACCCGCTCGAACTCTGGCCCGAAGTGGCGTGGGACACCTACTGCCCCGTCAACCGTCTGGGCGAGTACGCCGGCCAAACCGTCGTCACCTGCGGTCTGGTGGTCGAACAACGCACCCACCACCAAGTCACCGGCGAAGCCATGAAGTTCATGACCATCGCAGATCGCACCGGAATCGTGGAGACCGAGCTGTTCGCCGCCACCTACCGCAGCCACGGTCTCGCGACGATCCGCTATCCGGTGCTGGAGATTGAAGGAAGGGTAGAACCCTTCGAGAATGGGAAGGGATTCACCCTGCGCGTCCTTCGGGCGGGGGAGCCGCGCAAGAATACGCATGCGGCACGCGTTCGAGCGAAGGATACCCCGTCTCAATAGGATGCCGGCAATAGGCGTTGGCGCGGAACTCCGGAGAAGCTCCCGGAGGCCGAGCGGGGCTAGGTGAACCAGTGACCTGAAAGGATAAACGCGGTCCATCTTGGGAGGCTTTCGACTTCCGTCATGAGACCTGCCGGTCGTATCCTGCGCTCAGGACCAGTCACCATGAAAAGCCTGCAAATTGAGGGTCAGGCGAACCAAGCGTTCGCTAGACACGAACCGGCGCGAGCCTTAGCGAACAAGCCCCGTTTGCGGACAACGGCTTGCAGAAAACCACCCGAGTTCACAACCAAAACTGGAAATACGACTACGGGTCGCACCTTAATCGTCAGGCGACTTAAGAGTCTTTACACCAAGCACATACTAAATATACATATTCGCCATCACTCTCATCGAGACTGCGAGAACCGCGCACTCATCTAACGCGGCGGACTAATAACTAGTATGCTGCGACCTCGCGGCGCCACCTCAGCTGCATTCCGCGAGCCTCTGGCGGCGGTCACTAATTGAGAAAGACCCAAATCAAGCACCATGAACGAATCATCGCGTAATTCATCAAAAGCCTCAACCGGGGTTGTCGTAGCCGCCACAATCGTTGCGCTCGTCTTCGCCGTCCTCTGGCTGAGAGAGAGGAAGCGCAAACCCACCGAAGTGTTGCGAGAGATCGAGAAACCTGTTCAAGTGATAAAAGAGGCTTCTGTAGAAAATATTCGAGAAGTTCCCAAGGAAGTCGAGGTCATCAAAGAAATAGAGGTGCCAGCCAAACTGACCGACGCAGAAAAGTTTTCGATTGATTTCGCCGCTCGCTACTTTCGTGCACAGACAGTCAAATCGAAGGATGAAGTATTCTACAAGGTTGATAGTGTTGCCGTCACTGTGGGACTAAACGATGCGATAAAGAAGATTGTTTCTGAAGACCGTATCAAAAACAAGTTTGAGTTAATTCTGAGAAAGCACAGCATTCGATTGGACGAGAATGCTCCTGTATGGCTCTCTTTCAGTGTTGAAGGTCTCTGGGATAAAGATGAGGTTCGACTTACATACACCCCATTAATGAGTTTGGATGAGTTTGTGATAATTGGCAGGAAAAACGA
>JBDKKE010000296.1:0-4708 GCA_039796255.1 Verrucomicrobiota bacterium
TCCATGACCTGGGCTTGCCCAAGGAGCAAATGAAGCTCGAGAAGTGGGGCTGACCCTCACACCGCTCTCGTTCGATTCACGGGGAGTCTGCCTAGCGGCGGCTCCCCGTTTTCTTTGCCCGGTTCCGAGTTGGAATCGAGCGGCGGCAAACCGAAACGGGTGACTGGAACCCGCCGGATCGATGCCTCACTCAACGACAAAGCGGGTCGCCATCCCGGGCTGCCGAAGCGCCACCATCGGCGATAAACCGCGGGATTCTCGACAGTGGGCCTGGAATCCCGAGCCTTCTTTGTTCCATGGCCGAGTTGACGTGGCTTACAACGGCCTCGAAAGGGCCTTCAACGAGCTACAGACAACCATGCCGCAGTGCGCAACAACGAGGCAGGAGCCAAAGCTCATCAATTGGGAGTCAGTTTAACCAAACAAGCCCGTGACAGTTGGCTGCTATGGGGATTGCCTTCAGAATATAATCCTCTTCAAAAAACCAACTCTCCCGATCGTGGAGCGTCAAAAATTAAATTCCTATCAATAATCAAAGTGGCTTTAGTTGGATGGCTAGTGGTACCGACTCTTCCAGCCGTTGTCGGGAGTAGAGTTCCGAAGGGGCGTAGCCCAAGGCCTCAACGCGATAATATAAAGGAGCACCTCCAGAGTCCGTCGCCGTGACCCGGAGCACACCGTCTCGGCCCACGCCCACGGGTTGCATTTTTTTTTCGGACGCCAGCTTCTTGGGATCCAATTCAGCCGCGTAGATCTGAAAAAAGGGAATGTTCCGGCCGGACTTCGCGTCGGTGACCACACCCATAAAAGTTCGCTCGGGAACTAGAGAGACGGTGAGGTTCTTCAAACTTCCCTTCACCCAGTATTGTTGGAATCCGTACCCGGTACGACTCACCCGCAGCATCATCCCGGTCTGAGGTACGTAGCGCCATTCGGCGCGACCTTTTTCGTCCGACACCACTGGCGAATCCAGCTCCAACCCATTCGGAGCGTCGCCCTCAATCAAAGCATCGGCGATGGCCAGCCCATTGGTATCGACTACCTGAATTGCGATTGTTGAGCCCCGATGCAGGACAATTGCCTGAGTTTTGCGGGCGTCGTCGAGGCTCGTGAGGTCGAGCATTTCCGGGGCGAAACCCTTGGCGTGGATCATTAAGTTTTGCCTGAACGGATTCGACTGCGGGATGCGTTGGGAAAACTTGCCCGCAGCATCCGTGGTTGTTCTCAGGATTCGCTCAACATAATGCTGGCGTGCGAGGCTGAGCACCTGAGCCCCCACAATCGGATGGCCGGCTTCATCGGTGACGGTACCCCGCACGATCACGCCCCCCAGGAGCTGCGACTCAATAGTCGCCCCGGAAACCTCGGCTTCCGTGAGCTTTCTCTCGGCGGGCGTAGGGATTTCCGGGTGCAGTATTCGCAGGGAGATCTGACTCGCAGCCAGCGACGGTGGCACCTCGGTGCACTGCCAGTTTCCGGCGGCATCCGTGATGGCATAGGAATGGGTGAACATTTGAAATTCCTTGGCCTCACCGGCAACCTTGGGCGTTGGCCCCTGAATCCGCACCATCGCTCCGGCCACGGAAAGTCCGGCCTCATCCACGACGCGCCCGGTGATCCGTCGCGCCGGCTCGGCTCGATAGATGTACTCCGCCGGATACGGTCCGTGCTGACGGCGGGTCCACTGGATGAAGCGGGGAACGTGCCCCGAATGATCCGCACAGATCGCAATATACTTCAGATCCCGGTGCGGGTAGGCCAGTTCCGCCCAGCCATCGGCATCCGTGAACTGCGTGGCAATGCGGGAATGCACGCCGGTCTCTGCGACCTCCAGTCGCAGTTCCATATTCGGAATGGGTTTTCCCGTGACCCCGTCCATCGCCCGGAAGCGCAGTCGTCCCGCCCACGCGACATCCGGCTCCGTAACGGGGCGATGTTCCATCCATTCCGTTGGCAAGGCCTTTCCGCCGACAGCCATCCCGACCACAACCTCGCTGGGGGATCCCAAGGTGCTGACCAAATCGATGGATCGCACCCGTTCCTGCGGCTGTGGATTCATAAAGGTCGCCAGGCAGAGGCGGAGGGAATTACCGTATTCGGCAAGACCGGCTCCATCACCGGTCCACACAACGCGGGCGTCGTCGGAACTCAAACGCATCACCGAGTCATAGCGTTGCCGCCAATAATTGAGGGTGTGATCACCGTAGCGAATCGGTATTTCCGCAAATGTACCGTTGTCGTAGTTGATCTTGGCGTGGGCGATCACCGCACCCGGAGTCGCTGAGTAATAGGTCGCATGAAGCAGATAGAGTCGGTCGAACGTCCGGCCGACCGAGATTCCCTGCACTTGGGGTCGGAAATACCGCTCATCGCGTTGCGGGGAGGAACCCGCCAAGCGGATGAGCCCCGCGACGTTGAAGGGGACGCCCAGAAAACTTTGGGCGCCCTTCGGAATCTGAGACCACATTCCGGCATCATCAGAATGGTACAGCAGCGTGCCAGATTGTACTTCCGAGCGGGGGTAATCCGTGTGCCGGCTCAGATCCACGGGCTTAATCCAGGCCCGGCCCGCATCATCGGCGCTGCGGGTCAACGCAGACACGCTCAAGAGCAGAAGAAGGGCTGTTCCCAGGGTGGCGCTCAGCCCTAAAACAGGCCGATTCTTCAGCGCCTGCAGCCGTTTTTTCAGCAAAGCCCCGTTCTCCAGGATCCCGACACCGACACTCGAAGGACGCCAAATCCCGGGCTCGATAGATAGCTTGAGCAGGGTAGCGCCATAGGCCTGGCGCATTGAGTCCTCCACCCGGGCGAGTACCGCGGCGTCACAGGCCAATTCCCGATCCTCCCGCATCCGACGGATGGCCCACCAAACCAGCGGATTGAACCAATGAACACATCGCACGAGAGACATCCACAGGTTGGTCAGCGGATCCCAGCGTTTCACGTGGGCGAATTCGTGCAGCAGGATGTTGCGCCATTCGGATTGGTTCATGGATTCGACCATCGACATCGGCAGGAGAATGACCCGGCGGAAGACGCCAAAGAGACAGGGTCCCGAAAGTTCCGGAACCACGCGCAGCTGAACGCGCGACCGAACCCCCATCTGCGCGCGACACGTCTCGGCGAGGGACCAAATCGGGCCGGCGTCCAGCACCGGCCAACCATTCAATCGGCGCCGGAACAAGTACAAGATCACCGTTTGTTGGAACACCAAGCCCAGCGCGACGATGAACCAGACAATACCCAACCACGCTATGCCGGTCCCCTCGGGACGAAGAGCGGGATACTGGAAGGGCAACTGACTTGGCGTTGCATCGAACGCACCGGTTGCTGGCTCCAATGGCACCGGTGCGGGTACTGCAGCGGGTTCCGGGTGGACCGCCTTCGAATCCTGGATTCCAAGTGTCGTCGTGGCGGGCCTACCGGACTCGGCGGTGGCGGCGGGCGGGCTGAACATCCGCTCCGAAATCGCTGCCGCCACACTCTGCCAACTCCAGGGACTGACGGGGAGGGACGGCAAGGAGAGTCGGACCAGTACCACGAACCAAAGGGCGAAAGTCCAATTGGCTCCGAGACGCCGTTTTAACAGGCCCTGAAGCGCAACCACCACGCCAATCAACACGGTCCCTTGCAAGCTGGCGACGGCGACGTCTGGCCAGACGGCGGAAAGTTTGGCTATTAGATTCATTATTCTTTGGGATCGGTGTTATCGTCGAGGATTCGCTTCAGTTCCCGTACCTCCTCCGGAGACAGACGCTGGCGGGAGGCGAAGTGCAGCAAGGCGGGCCTCAACGCCCCACCAAAGACCCGCTCCAGAAAGGAACCACTTTCGGCCGCCACATATTTCTCCCGACTCTGCAGCGCGGAATAGAGATAGAGGTTCTTGTACGGTTCGATGCCCACCACGCCTTTGCCGACCAATCGCGCCAGCATTGTGCGGATCGTGTTGGGATGCCATTTCTCCCGGGGCGCCAAGGACTCAATCAAATCGTAGGCCGGCTGCGGCGACTTCGCCCAGAGGAGATCCATCAACTTCCACTCCTGGGCACTCAACGAGGGCGGCAGTTTGCTGGCGGCTTGGTTTTCACTCATCTGTTGTTATTTATGACTACACTAGTAGTTTGTTTGACGTCCATAGAATTAATTTGGTTCCTCGCTGTTTTCAGCGGGTTGACCTTTAGGGTCGGTTGTCTTCGACAGCCAGTGACTCCCAGCAACCGGGAGTTCCCATTGCCTTGAAGGCCTGCAAGCTTGGAAGTTTGGAAGGTGGGAACGACGACCCTGCCTGTGAGGAGAATTCCCCGAAGTTGCGATCAGTGACCCTCGGAAATTCAAGGTTTTATAGGATTGTTCCTACCTTAAGACACACCTTAACCCCTCTCACGACCACCGAAACAATTTGCTGTCGGCGCGGGTGACTCATTCCGTGCGTGGCAAGAAACCTTCAAGCTGCCTCCCCATCCTGGGAGCGCGTGCTATCCACTGAAAGTGACGAGGAACCAAAATCCTATCAGTTTGAATCTCACGGATCGGTGGGAATGTGCTCTTTTCTTAAAAACCCGCTTGCCTCCTCTGGGGTAATCTCCACCGTCCGCATTGCCGGTCGTCACTTGTGTGGCGGCATTTTCGGCTGAGAAACACAGTTAAACCAGTCACCTAACCGCTAACCTCCGTTGTCAATCGCAACGTCGGTCACGTTGGGCAATGG
>JBDKKE010000297.1:0-8856 GCA_039796255.1 Verrucomicrobiota bacterium
CCTCGCGGCAGGGAGTGCACTGTCCGCAACTCTCGTGTGCGTAGAACTCGGAGAGATTGGACAGCGTGTCCACCATGCTGCGCGAGTCATCCAGGACGATGATGGCGCTGGATCCGGACATGGTTCCCGCCTGTTGCAGCGAGTCGAAGTCATAGGGAAGGTCGAGCAACTCGACGTCCACGGCCGTCATCTGCCCATCGGCACCCTTGCGCTTGAGTTTGAACTTCTCGCCCGCCTTTAGAACCTTCGACGAGGAACCGCCGGGAATGATGGCCTTCAACTGCCGCCCGGAACGAAGTCCGCCGCCGAAGTTGGCGTGGTGGATCAGTTCTCCCAGGGTGACCTTGCCCACCTCGATTTCGTAGTATCCGGGACGCCGCACGTCCCCGCTCAGACTGACGATGCGGGTGCCGGTGTTATTGGGGGTTCCCAATTTGGCATAGGCCGCACTGCCCATGGTGACGATGTGCCGCACATGGCAGAGCGTCTCCACGTTGTTGACGATGGTCGGGCAGAGATACAGTCCGAGCACGGCGGGGAAGTAGGGCGGCTTGATGCGCGGATAGGGCCGCTTGCCCTCCAGCGACTCAATCAGGCCAGTCTCCTCGCCGCAGATGTAGGCCCCGGCGCCCCGGTGCACGTAAATCTCCAGATCGTAGCCGGTACCCAGAATATTCTTTCCGAGGAATCCGGCGGCACGGGCCTCGGCCAGCGCCTGATTCAGCAGCTTGGCCGCCTTGGGCATCTCTCCGCGGATGTAGATGTAGGCCAGTTTTACGTCATTGGCCCAGCAGGAGATGATCATCCCCTCGATCAACTGATGGGGATCCCGATGCAGAATCTGCCGGTCCTTGAAGGTGCCGGGTTCGGATTCATCGGCGTTGCAGATCAGGTAGATCGGCTTGCCACTCCGGCGGTCCACGAAACTCCATTTCAGCCCGGCGGAGAAGCCCGCCCCGCCGCGCCCGCGCAGTCCCGACTTCAACACCTCGTCGCGGATGACCTCCTGCGGCGTCTGCTTCTTGCCGTCCGGAAGTTCGCGGGCCGGTGTCGCCAGCGCCTGGCGCAGGGCGTCGTATCCGCCGTTGCGGCGATAGCACCCGATGTCCGGCGTAAATCCGGGTTGATCGAGGTTGCGGGTGATTAATTTAAACTCTTCGGGCATGGCAGTGCTTGACTCGACGGTTCACCTGACTACTTTTGGCGCGCTTCCGGCCTGCCCGATGGTGTAACGGTAGCACAGCAGTCTCTGAATCTGCTTGTCATGGTTCAAATCCATGTCGGGCAGCCAATCCCGCAGATCCCCTCTGCTTTTCAGGGTTTCCCCTGCAGTTTTCACCGGGTGTTCGCCTTCGACTGCGTGAACTCCGTGGTCTCTGGTTCCGTTCACGCGGCGCCTTTCCCGCTCTGGAGAACGCGATCCGCATCGGCTACGGACACCTTCTCCAACAGTTCGTCGTTCACCATCACCACCGGCGCCGCTCCACAACTGGCCAGGCACTCCACAAATTCCACGGTGAACTTTCCGTCGGGCGTGGTCTGGGCCCCGTGCTTGGCGGCGTCGAGCCCGAGCTTCCCGCAAAAATGTTCCCGAAGCTCGTAGGCCCCGGCCAGGGCGCAGCTCAGCGTGCGGCACACCTTGATCTGGGTCCGCCCGAGCGTCTGCTCCCGGAACATCGGATAGAAGGTGACCAACTCGTACACGTTGATCGGCTGCAACCCGAGCTTCCCGGCGGTCCATTCCACGGCCTCGCGGGAGATGCCCCCGAAGTGCTCCTGCAACGCGTGCAGGAACATCAGCGAGGCGCTCCGCTTCTGCGGATAGTGCGTCGCCAGCTCGTCGAGCTCGGCTTCCAGTTGGGATGGAACGGTAAAACTCATGCGCAAATCACTCCCTCAGCGGTCACATTCGCCCATCACGAAATCGAGCGAGCCGAGCACGGAAACCACGTCGCTCATCAGGCATCCGGGCAGCAAGACCGGCAGGATGCTGAGGTTGCAGAACGATGGTGCCCGGATCTTGAGTCGGTGCGGGGTGCCGCCACCGCGGCTGTTGATGTAGAAGCCGAGTTCCCCCTTGGGATTCTCGGCGCCGAAGTAAATCTCGCCAGCCGGCGCGTTGGGCCCCTCGGTCACCAGCATGAACTGGTGGATCAGCTCCTCCATCCGGGTGAGCACCCCCTGCTTGGACGGAAGCGTCACCTTGCCGTCAGGAATCTGCACCGGTTCCCGCGACGCATTGTCGGCACCGCCGGGGATCCGATCCAGGCACTGACGGATGATCCGCACGCTCTGCCGCATCTCTTCCATGCGGACCAGGTACCGGTCGTAGCAATCGCCCACCGACCCGACCGCCACATCAAACTCCAGATCGCGGTAGCACAGATACGGATGCGCCTTGCGCACGTCGTAGTCGCATCCGCTGCCGCGAAGGTTGGGTCCGGTCAGCCCATAGTCGATGGCGTCCGCCCGGGAAATGATGCCGACGTTGCGGGTGCGATCCACCCAGACCCGGTTGCGGGTGAGAAGCTTTTCCGAATCATCGACCTGAAGCAGCAGCCCCTCGCAGAATTCGCGCACCGCGCCAATCCAACCGGGAGGCGTATCCCGGGTGACCCCGCCGATGCGGGTGTAACTGGTGGTGAAGCGCGCACCGGTCAGCGCCTCGCACAGATTGTAGATCTTCTCCCGCTCGGTGAAGGTGTGCAGAAACACCGTCATCGCCCCCACGTCCATGGCAAAGGCCCCCAGGCCCAGCATGTGGGCAGAGATGCGGGCCAGCTCGCAGCAGATGACCCGGATGTACTGGCACCGCGGAGGGAGTTGGGACTCGATGCCCATCAGCTTTTCCACCGCCAGGGCGTAGGCGACGTTGTTCGCCAGCGGCGCGAGATAATCCAGCCGGTCCGTGTAGGGCACGAACTGGTTCCAGGTCATCGCCTCGGCAATCTTTTCGTCCCCTCGATGCAGATAGCCGATGTCCGGATCTGCCTTGGTGATGGTCTCCCCGTCCATTTCGATGACCAACCGAAGCACGCCATGGGTGGCCGGATGCGACGGTCCCATGTTGACGACCATGTGCTCGCCCTGCAGATCCTGCAGTTCGTCGGCCGACGCGGTGGATACGCGGGCAGCGGGGTCCTGGATTCTGAGTTCCTGAACAGCCATCGAAGTTTAGGTTTCCGAAGTGCGGGCCCGAGGTTCACGAACACCGGAGTCCTTACCCCCGGCCGAGGTGACGAACGGTCCACCCTCCAAGGGGGCCGGACGGGTGAAAGCGACGTTCGGCAGATCGGTCGGCTTGCCGGCCAGGGGAAAATCCTTCCGCAACGGGAAATACGGATACCCTTCCCACATCAGGATGCGGCGGAGATCGGCATGTCCGCGGAAGCGGACCCCCATCATGTCGTAGGCCTCCCGCTCATGCCAGTTGGCCGCACGCCACACCGACGAAACACTGGGCAACTCCGACTGCTCCTCTCCCACCTGCGTCTTCAGGCGGAGATGACATCCGCTGCTGATGGAATAGAGCTCATACACCACCATCCAACGGGGATCCGACCCGTAATTGTCCACCGTGCTGAGATCGAGCAGCAGGTCGAAACCGCATTCCTTCTTGGCAAAGGCGCACACCTCGGCGATTCGCTCGGCGTCCAGAACCGTCAGCGCGATCTCCCCACGAAACTCCGAGGGGGCGGAAAGCAGATCACCAAAGGCGTCTTGAAGCCGGCGGGCGAGTTCTGATGAGGAAGCCACGGGGGAGAAGGAGGAGAAGGGGTAGAAGTCGGGCGCGTTCTGTCAGACGTGAACCGTGGGCTTCCCGGAATCCGGGACGCCGGGCAATCGCATTCCCATGCGGCCGTACTCGGCGGGACCCGAGTCCCTCTTGAGAATCCGGGTGATGGGTTCCCGGCTGACCTTCCCCTGAAGCTTCATCAGCGCGTCGAGCAGCGCTTCCGGACGCGGGGGGCACCCGGCAACGTAGATGTCGACCGGAAGAATATTGTCCACGCCCTGCAGCACCGCATAACTGCGGTACATGCCCCCCGTGGAGGCGCAGGCACCCATGGCAATAACCCACTTCGGCTCAGCCATTTGCTCGTAAATCCGGCGGACCGCCAGGGCCATCTTGTAGGTCACGGTGCCGGCGACGATCATGACGTCCGATTGGCGCGGGGAAAACCGCATCACCTCGGCACCGAAGCGGGAGATATCGAACCGGCTCGCCCCGGCCGCCATCAACTCGATTGCGCAGCAGGCCAGGCCCATCGGCATCGGCCACAGCGAGTTCTTGCGGAACCAATTGATGGCGGAGTCGAGCTGGGTGTGCACGACCTCTCCCTCGATCTTCGAGTTGTAGCCAATTTCGGTGGAAACGGCGGTGCCGGATAGCGGTGTCGTGGAAGCCATAAAGCGGGCTTGCTGCCCCGTGAATCGGAGCAGTCGGCGCACTTTGGGTTCGGCCCGTTTTCACCGCAAGCGGCTTTTGTGATTCTTTTCACAAAGTCGGAGGAGGGGCCCCCAATCCCCCCTGAAGGAACTGCCATACCAGGGAACCCTGGCACGGACGAACCCGCGCCACCCAAGTCTGCGAAGGCCCCCCGGACATCACCGCCAATGGGAACCGCGGGTCAGCGTCACGACCCGCCATCGACCGGCGGAAGACCCTCCGACCGAAAGAAACGGGCAACGGCCTGGGCGATCGAGCGAACTCCCATCTTGGCGTAGATGTTTCGCACGTGGGTCTGGACGGTGTAGGTGCTGATATTCAGAACGGTCGCGACTTCCTTGTTCCGGAGGCCATCCGAAAGCCGCCAGAGCACCTGCTGCTCCCTCTGGCTGAGCCGGGCCCGTTCTGCCACCCCGGGCTGCTCGGTGTACAGATGCTCCACCAGGCACCTTGCGATGGCCGGTGCCAGGGGAGCGCCTCCCGCAGCCACCTCCTGGATCGCCTCCAGAACCCGCTGCGGTGGGGAATCCCGGAGCAGATACCCATGCGCTCCGGCCGCCATGGCCGCCACGATACGGGGAAGTTCAAGGCGCGCGGCGAAGACGATGATCTCCACCCCGGGGATCAGGTGGCGAAGACGGCGGATGCAGTCCGGGCCGGGCAGATCACGCAGGTCCATTTCGATCAGAACCACGGCAGGCCGGGTCCGGGGCAGCTCCAACAGGGCGCTCCGGCCGCTCCTGCAAACAGATACCAGGTTGTGTCCGGGGCTCATGCGCACCAGGGCGGCGAGACCCTCCCGGGGGCCACCATTGTCGTCGACGATAGCAATGTTGAGTGACATGTGAGTTTTTGGGTTGTCATTGAACTGATGATGAAACTTCCGCGTGTTCACGGAAAATGCATGCACCCGGCCAGCGGAGGAACGGGTCCCATGAATGCCGGCATTGCCGGCACCGAAAAGAGATTCGCGCGCCGCAGTCGGCGTGTGAGACACGCCGATTGGCTGGGGTAAACCGGAGTGTGTTCACGTCTCATTTAATGTCTAGAAATACATGCTCTAACTCGTGGAAAAGTGGCGAAATGACAGTCTACGCAACGTTGCTTATACATTACTCAGTTTGAGACAACTCTGGGGGTGATAAACATCACCAGCTCCTTCTTTCGTCGCGCGTCGAAGTCCCCCTGAAAAAGCCGGCCCAGCCAGGGAATGTCACCGAGGCCCGGAATCTTGCGGCGGTGGCGGGCCGACTCCGTCTGGATCAGTCCACCGAGTGCGATGGTGCATCCGCTGCGGACCCGGATGAGAGTCGACGCCTGTTTAATATCAAGAACCGGCGCGGTGGTGCTGCGATTGGGTGAAAGCTTTGTTTCCAGCAGACTGGTGAGCACTGGCGATATGTCCAGGGTCACCCAATCATCGTCGGAGATCTGCGGCGTGATCGCGAGGATCGTTCCCACAGTCACACTGATCACGCTGTCCTGCTCGATCACCGCGGATGCCCCGGCAGTGGTGCCACCGCCGGGAACGATGGTGGACTGGTTCTGGAAGAACGGAACCTCGGTCCCCACTTTGATCAGCGCAGTCTGATTGTTAAGGGTGCGCAGGCGGGGCTTGGAGATCACGCGGACCTCCCCCTGCTCCTGAAGCGCCTTCATCAGCACCGAGGACTGGGAGTTCTCAAAGGCAAGGGTGAAGGTCGCCGGTGCGAGGTCAAATCCGCCCAGCGGACGCGCAACGGTGGACATGCCGGCGATGCCGAGAGCACCCCCGGAAGTCTCGATGACCTGTTCCCAGTCGATGCCAAACTCCGAATGGTCATTGAGGGTCACATCATAGAGTCTGGCCTCGATGTCCACCTGCCGGTGCACGGTCTGCTGAAGACTCTTGAGGTAGCCCGCGACACGCTTCAGGGCCGACGGCCGGTCCGTGACCTGAATCAGACCCGCCGTCGCATTGATCGCGAGCGTATCGCGTCCCAGAGGTGTCAGCAGCCGGACCACATCTTCCCTCAGCTCACTCCAGAAATTGACAGTATTCTCCGCAGTCAACTGAATGCTGGAACCGCCAGCTCCGCCAGCCCCACCCGCAGCGCCGGATCCCGCCGCAGAGCCAGTTCCGGAAACGGATGTTCCCCCACCCGAAGTCCCCGCCGCCAGGGTCGCCGAGTTCTGTCCCGTGCCCTTTCGTTGCAGACGAAGGTAGTCGATCTGGAATGTGCGCGTCTCTGAGGTGCGGACCCGAATTAATCCCTCCTCCTGATTCCAGAGACAGTCGCTGGACTCCAGCAGCGCCCGCATCATGACCTTTAGAGACAGGTCGCGAACATCCAGGGTCACCTGACCCGATACGTCTCCATCGGGAACCACGTTCAACTCATTGGCCTGGGCAAAGAGGGCCAGCGCCGTCTGGAGGTCCAGTCCCCGGGCAGCAAAGGAGTACAGCCGCTGGCGGGAAGACACGGCAGACATGGAGGCGGCGGGAACCTCGTCCACGGGGTCACCCACGGAACGGGACGGTACGTTGGTCGGTTCGGGGATGTTCCAACGATCATCCTCCAGTTCACGTTCCAGAGCTCGCCACTGCTCAATTCGGGGGGTCGCCGATCGGGAGAAAGCACTCTGCGCCTCGCGGGGAGACTGCGCCGAGGCAACAGGGATCAGCCAGAGGAACAGGAGAGGCACAATCGGTCGGCGAGAATTCTTCATGATAACAAGATAATGAGTAGGGCCTCTCAACCACCGGGAGCGCGGGCAGAACGGGCGACATCGGATGGCCGGACTGGGGCGGGGGCGGGCTTCATTGGATCCGGAGCCTTTCCACCCGCGGCAATCGGCACCGATAACATTCCCGTGGGTGTGGTGAAGACCACCGCATCGGACTCGATGCGCCGGACTCGAAGCGGCGACATCTCGAATCCCTCGCGGACAAGGCACCCATTGATCACGGCGATCCGGTGATCTCCCTGAAGCCAGATGGCGGATATCAGAACATTAGTGACCAAGGCTCGATCGGCCGTCCTTGCTTCCACCGGAGGCGGAGTCGGGTCTCCAAAGAAATTCATCAGCCCCGCTTCCAGCCAACCCGGCCATTCCCGGACGACTTCCTCGCGGTTCATCCCCGGAGCAGAATCCGGAACGGACCCATCAACGGAAGTCTCGAGCATCTGCCGCGACAACTGCCGCACGTCCGCCGGCGGAAGTTTCAGACGGACTGGATTCCGAAGGCGCACGGCACCCCATGCGGTGCCGATCACGCAGAGTAGCATGACGGAAATTGAGGTCCGGCTGGGTTTCATGGAAGTGGGGTGGCCACCCAGAGGTGGACGGTGAACGCTGCCTCGAGAATGCCCCCCTTCGGGACACTCACCGTCATTTCGAGCAGATCCGCGCGGCGCTCGCTCCGGGCGATCCATTCACCCATCCGCAGAATGGCCCGACGCGAAACCCCGGAACGACTGCCGCCAGTCGCGGCCCGCATGACCATCCGGACCGGGATCTCCAGCAGGTCAACACCCTCGCCAGACCGGCGCTCCGCTTCCCCAACTTCATGGCCAAGACTCCATCCGAGATCCCGGGCCATGGACTCCGCGTCCCCCAGCCAGTCGAGAATCTCGGTCTCGCCCCCCCACAGCGGCTCTTTCAACTGTTCCACCAGCGAATCCACCTCTTCGCGCTCCGCCTCCCGGAGCACCTGTTCCGACATCTCAACCCGGCCCACGAGGTTTCCCAGGTGCCCGGCCAGATCCGCGGATTCCCGGAGCACCGGACGCAGCCGCCCAAAGCCCGTCGCGAGCAACCCGGCAGCGATCCAGTAGGGCGCCACAAATCGCAGCCGCGGGTACAGGCCTGCCCGGGTCCAAGCGGTCGCCCGGAAGAGACCGGAAACATTGTCGGTCTTCATTGGAGACGTCCCTCCACGAGGAATTCTTTAGGTTCCGGACGGGACTCGGATCTCCCACCCCGAAGCCGGCGGGTCCAATGAGCCGACTCGGCGTCAGTCCCATGGACTGCCGGCGGAGGAGGAGTCCATTGGGAATAGAAAGGGGCACCGCAGAGCGCGTTGCTGAGTCCGGTCAGTCCGTCGGTTGCCGCATGCGGGGTCGAGCGGAAGTGTCCTCCCAGACGGAATCGCCAGCCGCCCTCGCAGATCTGGACCGACACATTGGTGAACCGGAGGTCTGCGGACGCCATTCGCCCCACATAGGCAATGAACCAGAGGGGTACCGGTGGCGGCTCATTCCCGACAGCCTGCAACAGGGAGCGCTGCCCCCGAATGCTGGCAAGCCTGGGTTCCAGTTCTCGTTCACGACTCTCCAAGCGGATTCGTTCCTGACGCAGTCTCCTCAGCACCGCCTGTTCCCGTCGCTGCACGCTCTCCGCGAAAAGGCAGAAGACGACGGCGA
>JBDKKE010000298.1:0-20167 GCA_039796255.1 Verrucomicrobiota bacterium
CATGACGCCGGTGGGGTGGCGGTGCTGGCACATCCGGGTCTGTACCACGCCGACGAGATGATCCCCGCACTTGCCGCCGCCGGGTTGGATGGAATCGAATGCTGGCACACACGCCATTCCCTGACGGCTGCGGACAGCTACGCGCGCGTCGCCGAGCGTATGGGGTTGGCGGTGACCGGCGGCAGCGACTGTCACGGCATGGCCAAGGGCGAGCCGTTGATTGGACGCGTGCGCCTGCCCTACGAGCGAGTCGTGGCGCTGAAAGCCCGCCGGCCCGCGATTGCGGCCGCTGTTGTCACCCCCTGATTTCTCCTTCCTTCCTCAAGAACCGTGGGCTTCTTTGACAAACTCAAGTCGGCATTCAGTCGCACCACCGCCACCCTCTCGCATGAGATCCGGCGCATCGTATCCCGGTCGCCCAAGCTGACCGCAGAGAATCTGGAGGAACTGGAGTCGGCACTTCTGCGTGCCGACCTTGGCTTTGCTATGACCCAGCAGATTCTGGGCGCGGCACGCAAGGCCTTTGAAAGCCAGGGAAAGTCCGGACTCGATTTCATTGAGATTGCCGCCACGGAGGTGGCCGCCTCGCTGGCTGCGGCGGATCCCGCTCTGCGGCAACAGTCGAGCGGATTGACTGTCGTCTCCGTGGTCGGGGTGAACGGCACGGGAAAAACCACCACCTCCGCCAAGCTGGCGAACCTCATGCAGCAGCGGGGCGAGCCTGCGGTCCTGGCGGCGTGCGATACCTTTCGCGCGGCGGCGGTGCAGCAGTTGAAGCTCTGGGGCGAGCGCCTGAACATTCCGGTCATTGCCGGTGCGGACCAGGCGGATCCGGCTTCGGTGGCGCATGACGCCATCAGCGCGGCGTTGGCGCGGGAAGCGCGATGGTTGTTTGTGGACACTGCGGGCCGCCTGCACACCAAGAACAACCTCATGGCTGAGCTGCAAAAGGTGCACCGGGTAATGGCCAAGCGTATGCCGGGCGCGCCGCACGAGGTGCTCTTGGTGCTCGACGGCTCCACCGGGCTCAATGCCATCAACCAGGCCCGCGAATTTCACAAGGCGGTGGCCCTCACCGGTCTGGTCATCACCAAGCTGGATGGCACCAGCAAGGGCGGCGCAGTGGTGGCCATCCAGAAGGAACTGGGCATCCCGGTTAAGTTTATCGGAGTCGGAGAACAGCCGGAGGATCTTCAGCCCTTCAATGCCCGGGAGTTCGCCGACGCCCTGTTTGAAGCGAGGTAGACCGTGACGGACGAGTTGTTCATGCGCCGTGCGCTGGCGCTCGCCCGCCGGGCCCTGGGGGATACCTCCCCCAATCCGCTGGTCGGCGCGGTGCTGGTGCGCCGGGGGGAAATCGTGGGCGAGGGATGGCATCGCCGGGCGGGAGAACCGCATGCGGAGATCGAGGCGCTGCGGGATGCCGAACGGCGCGGCGGTCGGACGGCCGGCGCCACGCTCTACGTCACACTGGAACCTTGTTCGACGCAGGGAAGGACGCCGCCATGCACGGACGCCTTGGTGCGCGCGGGGGTTCGGCGGGTGGTGATCGCCGCCACCGATCCCAATCCCCGGCACGCCGGGCGCGGTTTTGACCGCTTAAGGGAGGCCGGCATTGAGGTGCTCACGGGAGTTCTGGCGGACGAGGCAACCCGGATGAACTTGGGATTCAATCACTGGATTCTCCATCGCACCCCGCTGGTGACCCTCAAGGCCGCCATGAGCCTGGATGGACGCATTGCCACCGTGTCGGGTGAATCCCAATGGCTGACCGGGGAGAAGGCACGCGCCTGCGGACAACGCCTTCGACGACGGCACGATGCCATCCTGGCCGGCATTAACACCGTGCTTGCCGATGATCCCGCGCTCACCATCCGCCGCGGGAAGCGGACCACCGCTCCGCTGCGGGTTATTCTCGACACCCGCGCCCGGACTCCCCGGACGGCCCAGGTGGTCGCCGATGCCTGGGCATCGCGGACACTGGTGGTGTGTGGTCCGGACGCCCCCGCCCGGCGTCTCGAGGCGCTCCGCCGACAGGTGGAGGTGCTGGTTGCGCCCCGGTGCGGCGGGCGGGTGGATCTGCAATGGCTGTTGGCGGAACTGGGCGGGCGCGGCATCACCAGCCTGCTGGTGGAGGGAGGCGGGGAGGTGCATGCGTCCTTCCTGGAAGGCCGCCTGGCACATCGCCTGGCCTTCTTCTACGCGCCTCTGGTGCTGGGCGGCCGCGAAGCATCCCGGGCCGTGGCGGGATCCGGATTCGCTTCCCGGTCTAGTCTCCCGGAGTTGGAGGACGTACGCTGGCGGCGCCTGGGGGCCGATCTGTTGCTGGAGGCTCGACTGACGGATTTCAGGGAAGGGACCGGAGGGGCGGAGCTCCCGTCGCCGGGAGAGCGGCGGCTCCGCCGACGGAGTCCCGTCGTTTGACTCGCGCCCCAGTCCCCTTCCGGAAACTATGGGCGCATGTTCACGGGCATTGTTGAGGAAGCGGGTACGGTTCGGAGCCTGCAGCCGTCTTCCGCGTCCATCCGCCTGATCGTGGAGGCCCGGGTGGCGGGTGGGGATGTCCGCAAGGGAGACAGTGTGGCTGTCAACGGCTGCTGCCTCACCGTCGTGACCCGCCGAGCCGTCCGGAGCGGATATCTGCTGGGCTTTGACCTGCTCCGCGAAACCTGGGAGCGGACCAATCTCTCGTCGCTGATCCCCGGATCGGCGGTGAATCTGGAACGGGCGCTCGCGGTGGGTGCGCGGCTGGGGGGACACTTCGTCACCGGTCACATCGACGGAACCGGGGTCATCACCCGGTGGGAACGCAGTGGATCCGATCACGTTCTGGAGATCCGGGCTCCGGCGGAGATCCGCCGCTATCTCATTTTCAAGGGGTCCGTGGCAGTGGATGGCATCAGCCTCACCGTGGCGGCAGTGACCCGGGGCGGGTTTCGCCTCTGGATCATTCCCCATACTCTGAAGGTGACAGCACTTCGGGAGCGCGTTGTCGGGGATCGGGTCAATCTGGAGGCGGATCTGCTGGGCAAGTACGTGGACCAATTGATCCGCCGGCCAGTGCGTCGACGCGCAGTGCCCGCCAAGGATCGTGTTTGACCCGACAAGACAACGGAACCCTCAGCCCTTTTCAATGCAGGCGTAGGCGTTGTGGTTGTGGATGCTTTCGTAGTTCTCCGCCTCGACCTTGAACCAGGTCACGTGCGGACGTCCGTTCAGCCGCACGGCCACGGCTCGGACTAGATCCTCTACGAATACCGGATTTTCGTAGGCCCTCTCGGTGACGGCCTTCTCGTCCTCGCGCTTGAGCAGGGAGTACATTTCGCTGCTGCCGCACAGTTCAATGAGCGAAATCAGGTCCTCAATCCAGAAAGTGTCGCTCGACTTGACCTGCACCGTGACTTCGCCCCGCTGATTGTGGGCTCCGAAACGGGAGATGGCCTTGGAGCAGGGGCACAGTGTGGTCACGTTGCATTTCACCGTCAGGGTGAAGTCATACTCCTGGCCGAGCATGGCGGCGTCGAAGCGGACGGTGTAGTCCATGACCCCCGGTTTGAGGGAAACGGGTGCCTTTTTGACGAGGAAGAAGGGAAACTCCAATTCGAGATGGGCATTCTGGGCGTGCAGGCGGGACTGCATCTCCCGCAGAATGAGCGGAATGTTCTCCACGTGAATCACGCTGCCGTGGGCGTTGAGTACTTCCACAAAGCGACTCATGTGGGTGCCCTTGAACTCCTGGGGCAAATCGACGAACAGACCGACGGTGGCCACGGTGTTTTGCAGGTTGGCGGTCTGCTTGTCCCGCACCTGGACGGGAAACCGCAGTCCCCGGACGCCCACCTTGTCGATTCGGAGGCGACGGTGGTCAGGTTCGTTTTGTTTATCGGTCAACGGCACCGGTGATGGACGAGTCTGCAGGACGGCCTTGGTTCGCGGGGCTCGGGCCGGAGTTGATTTCGCGCTTCTCACTTCGAACTCACCGTATCACCAGACCCACCTCGGGCAAATCGATACCGGAATCACTGCGGCCCCCGCATAAGGCATTGTCCGCCTTGTCGGTGTGCGGCGGGTGTGTTTGCTTGTGGGCACTATGTCTAAATGTTGCTCACTTTCCTGGGTCTGTCTGGCCGTGGTGGCGGCTTTTCTCGGTCTCGCCGGATGCTCCACGGTGCCTGAGACCGGCCGCTCCCAACTGAACGCGTACTCATCGCAGGAGGAAACTCAGCTGGGCCTGACTGAGTTCGACAAAATGAAGAAGGAGGTTCCGATCTCCAAGAATGCGGAGGCCAACGCGATGGTCCAGCGGGTGGGCAAGCGAATCGCTGGGGTCGCGCAATTGCCGGGCGCCCAGTGGGAGTTTGTAGTGTTTGAAAGCAAGGAGGCCAATGCCTTCTGCCTTCCCGGGGGGAAGGTGGGCATCTACACCGGCATTCTGCCCGTCTGCAAGGATGACGCCGGGCTGGCGGCCGTCATGGGGCACGAGGTCGCCCATGCCGTCGCGCGTCATGGGGGCGAGCGGATGACCCAGGCGCAGGCGCTGAACACGGTCGGACAGGTGGGCGGGGCCCTCCTCGGATCCTCGAAATACGCCAATTGGGTGCCGCTGGCCACCCAGGCCTACGGGGTGGGGGCCCAGCTCGGAGTTGCGCTGCCCCACAGTCGGGCGCAGGAGGCGGAGGCGGATGAAATCGGGGTCCTCTACATGGCCCGCGCTGGATATGATCCCCAAGCGGCCGTCGCCTTCTGGGAGCGCTTCGCTGCGTACAACCAGTCCAACGGCGGTGCCTCGACCGCTTGGTTCATGAGTACCCATCCCACGGACCAGGACCGCATCCGGCATCTGCAACAATTGATGCCCAAGGCGGAGGTGGAGTATCAGGCTTCCCGGACCAAGCCCTGATTCGGGCGGTTCCCTTCGGACGCCGTTCTCGTCCCGCTCAACGCGCCTGTCGTTCCGGCGCGGAGGGCCGCACGGTGACGACGGCGCTCAGTCCCATGCGGAATGGGTGCCGTGGATCGGAGGGTTCCAGTTCGATGCGGACGGGAATTCGCTGGGCCAGTCGAACCCAGTTCAGGTCCGGACGAGCCTCCGCCAGGATCTCGCCTGATGGTGAATCGCCAGTGTTCACTGCCCAGCCGATGCCCTGGACCACTCCGCGAAAGGTGTGTCCGGGATAGGCCATCAGAAACACATCGACCGGGGCTCCCGGGCGCAGGGATTCCAGGAAGGTTTCGCGGAAGTTGGCGACCACGTACCAGTGTCGGAGGTCGACCAGGCCAAAGAGGGGTTGTCCAATCTGTGCGTACCGGCCGACTGCGATGTTGAGATTGGCCACCCGCCCATCGAAGGGCGCTTGGACCCGGCAGTAGTCGACATTGAGCTGTGCGGCGGTGACGCTGGCCTCGGCCGCCGAAATGCGTGCGTTGAGGCTTCCGTATTGCCCGAGCAGATTCTGCTGGCGCATCAACGACTGCCGAGATTCTTCCAGTTGCGCGGCGGCGGTCCGTTGGGCGGTGCGCGCGGTGTCCACGGCCAGGATTTCAATGGCTTCCGTCTTCAGCAGGGGTTCATACCGGCGCACCACGTCGCTCGCCTGGTCGAGTTGTGCCTCGCGCACCTTCACTTCGGCCGTGGCAGAGCCGATCACATTGGACATCGCCAGGAGTTCGCTGCGCGCCAATAGGAGGTCGGCCTGAGCGGCGTCCAGGGCCGCCTGATAGGGTCGTGGATCAATCACGAACAGCAGGTCACCCTTCCGGACCTCCTGATTGTCCACCAGGTGGAGTTCGGTCAATGGACCGCTGACGTGCGGGGCCATACCGATGAGGTTGGCGCGGACCTCCGCGTCGTCGGTGCGCGGATACTCAAAGGAGACGTGGCTGACCCGCCATCCGGCCGCCACGGCGGCCGCCAGGATCGTCACCCCGAGGAGGCGTCCGATCCACTTTCGGATCGCCGGTTCGGGGGTGTTCTCCATGCTTTCAGGGGCCGAACAGGAACAGCCACGCGCTGCAGGAAGCGGCGAAGGCCAGCGCCGGATAAATCACCAACAACGGTCCGAGATGCGGTTCCAGGCGCAGCGAGGCCAGAACCCATCGCAGAGCGGCCGTCAGCAGTCCTCCGACGGCCAGCGCCAGCACCCAGGCGGGAAAAAAAGAGCCGTACACGTTGACCTCCGGATCACAGCCCGAGGTGAGCAGGCCGCCGACCCCCAGGGCCGAGGTCAATGCCAACCTGGCGGGGAGCCGGCCGACACTCAGGCGATCAGTTGGAGCGGGGATCACTGGCGCAAATGGTCTATGCAGAATCCGCGGCGAGATTTGAATCGTCAATGGCTGTCGCGCCGAGTGTCGCGCCGAGGTTCCTGCGCGGTGGACTTGGAGTGGTGCTGATGCCTACGCTGCCGGTCCGTGAATTCCTTCCTCAAGGTGGCTGCCTGGCTGGGAGTCGGCATTGCCGGACTGGCTTCCCTGGTAACGGTCGCCGTTCACCGGGGTGAACCCCTCAATTCCGCCCATCTAGTCATCGCCGCGGTGTGCAGTTATGCCATCGGGTACCGGTTCTATTCCAAATGGCTGGCGGTGCGGGTGCTGATGCTGGATGACCGGCGTGCGACCCCGTGCGAGGTGCATGAGGATGGCAGGGACTTCGTGAAGACGAATCGATGGATCGTCTTTGGACACCATTTCGCAGCGATTTCGGGTCCGGGGCCGCTGGTCGGACCGGTGCTGGCTGCCCAGTTCGGCTATCTGCCGGGAGCCCTGTGGATTCTGATCGGAGTGGTCCTCGGCGGGGCGGTGCAGGATTTGGTGATTCTGTTCGCCTCACTGCGGCGCGACGGGCGCTCGCTGGGGCAGATGGTGCGGGAAGAATTGAACACTTTTGCCGGCGGTTTGGCCCTGGTCGCCATCCTGGCCATCATGATCATTCTTTTGGCGGTGCTCGCCCTGGTGGTGGTGAACGCGCTGGCAGACAGTCCCTGGGGTGTCTTCACCGTTGGTGCCACCATTCCCATCGCCATGTTCATGGGGGGCTATCTGCGGTGGATCCGCGCCGGCCGGACTCTGGAGGCCTCGGTGATGGGTGTGGTGCTGTTGATGGGCGCGGTGTGGGGAGGCCAGTGGGTCCACAGTCACGCGTCCGCATCGGCCGCCTTTACCTTCAGCGCGCCGACCCTGGCCTGGATGATCATCGTGTACGGCCTGGCGGCGTCAGTGCTGCCCGTCTGGCTCCTGCTGGCGCCGCGCGACTACCTGAGCACCTTTATGAAGCTGGGAACCATCCTGGCCCTGGCGGCTGGCGTCCTATTGGTTCTGCCGGTGCTGCACATGCCGGCGGTGACGCCGTTCATCGACGGCTCAGGACCGGTGGTTCCGGGTAAGTTGTTTCCCTTCTGTTTCATCACCATCGCCTGCGGAGCCATCAGCGGATTCCATTCCCTCATCGCCAGCGGCATCACGCCGAAGATTCTGAGCCGGGAATCTTACGCGCGTCCGATTGGTTATGGGGCCATGTGCCTGGAATCACTGGTCGCCATCATGGCCCTGATCGCCGCCTGCACCCTGGAGCCGGGCGTGTACCTGGCGATGAACATCAAGGGGGCCGGGGCGGATGCCGTGGCTGTCGCTGCCGACACCGTCGCCAAGGTGAATGCCACCGGGTTTCGGGTCGATCCGGAGCAGATGAGCCTTCTGGCATCCGCCGTCGGGGAGAATTCCCTGTATGGACGCACCGGTGGCGCCGCGACCCTGGCCGTGGGCATGGCGGGCATTTTCTCGCGGCTCACCCAGGGCCGTTGGCTGGATCTGTGGTACCACTTCGCCATCATGTTCGAGGCGCTGTTCATCCTGACCACCCTGGATGCCGGCACGCGCGTCGGACGTTACCTGTTGCAGGATTTCCTGGGGCATGTGTGGAAGCCACTGGGCAACACGCAGTCCATTCCCGCCAATCTGCTGGCGAGCCTATTGATTGTGTCGGGATGGGGCTTCGTGCTGCTGGCGGGGGCGCGGAATCCGGACGGCGGCACCAAGGCGCTGTGGCCCATATTCGGCATCGCCAATCAGTTGCTCGCCGCCATCGCCCTGTGTCTTGCCACCACGGTGTTGCTCAAGATGGGGCTGCGCCGCTCGCCGCGGTCGCCAGCGCTGGCGCTGGTGACGCTGTTACCCTTGGTGTGGCTGCTGGTGGTGACGATGACCGCCGGTGGGCAGAAGATGTTTCATCCGTCGCCCCGCATCGGATTTCTCGCCGCCCTGCGGGTGGCTGAGGACAAGCGTCCGGCACTCGAACAGACGCTCGCCGATGCCCGTAGTTCAGCCGATGCCGGGGCCGTGACCCGCGCGGAGGCGGCGCTGGCGGTCAACGGCCTGGTGCGCGGCAACAACCGGTTTGATTTCGCCGTCACCGGACTTTTCCTGGCCATGGGCCTGGTCCTGACGGTGGTTTCGGTCTGGGTATGGATTGGGCTGCTGCGGGGCACGCGATCCACGGTTCTCAGCGAGACGGAGGCCGTGTGGCTTCCCAGTCATGCCGTGCGGGAGCGCGGACCCTCGGTCGCCTTGGGCGCCACCGCCCTGACGCTGGCGCTGCTGCGGGAGTGGTCCGGCGAGGCTGCCGTGGACCGCGCCCGGGTCCGGGCCTGCGCCTGCGATCCAGCGGGATCGCGGGTCGCGGTGGTGTTGGATCTTCCGGAAGTACGCGAGGCGGTGGAACGGGGACAACGCGAGCGCGCGTATGTGGAGGCCGCCGGACAGCGCTTCGAGGGGATTCAACGTTGCTGCTGAGCATGAAGACGACTTCCGCCACAGCATTGGAATCCGCGTCTGCCGGTACCTCCCCGATGCGGGTCGGTCTCTTTGGGGGATCCTTCGACCCGGTGCATCTGGGTCATTTGCTGGTGGCGCGGGCGGCACTGGAGGAGTTGTCCCTGGACCACCTGATCTTCCTTCCGGCAGCTCGTTCCCCCTTCAAACCTGGATCGGCTCCGGCTCCGGCGGAATGGCGTCTGCGAATGCTCCGCCTGGCCCTGGCGGGTGAGACCCGAGTCAGCGTTGACGACCGGGAGTTGCGCCGGGGCGGGATCAGTTATTCGCTGGATACGGTTCGCGAATTTATCGGGGAGTCGTCCGTCGGAACCCAGTTCTTCTGGCTGATCGGGGCTGACCATGTTCCGACGCTGCCCGCCTGGCGTGAGGCCGAGGTTCTTGCCCGCCTGGTGGAGTTCGTGGTGATTCCGCGTCCGGGCGCACCGTCGACCACCCTGCCACCGCCATTTCGGCTCCGAATCCTGCAGGGATGGCCCCTGGGGCTGGCGTCCTCCGGAATCCGGGACCGGGTGCGCGGGGGACTGCCGATCCAACACCTGGTGCCGCCCGCGGTGGCCGAAGTGGTGGCTGCGGAGGGATTGTATCGGGGGCCCGAATGACGGGTCGTTTTCGGGCTCGCCCTGCCCGTCGGGTCCGCGTGAAGTGGAGGGAGGCAATGGAAGCGTTATCGGTGAGCAATGCGTGCGGCTGGTTGGGGCGGACTTGCGGGAAGCGGGAGCGAAGGGGACTGCACCTTCTCTGGGGCGGGCTGTGTCTCTTTCTGCTGTTTTCCGGTTGGGGAGGATCGGGAGCGCTTTCAGCCCAGACTGCGGATCAGTCGGCCTATGATGCCGCTCTGCGGGATTTTGAGCTGGGCCAGTGGGATCGGGCGGCCCGGACTCTGGCGGAGTTCCTGGCCAAGCATCCGGACTCGCCCCTGAAAATCGATGCCTCCCAGCGCGAACGTTTCGCCCGTGCCGAGGCGGCGTTCGCCCGCGGACAATTCGCCGAAGCAGCCGAAGCGTTTGCCGCGTATGGGAAGGACTACACCACCCAGCCCCGGGGGGCATTGGCCGCGATCCGAGAGGCGTCCGCCCGGCTCCGGCTGGGGGACCGGGCCGGGGCGATCCAGGTACTGGATTCCCCGACAGGAGCCTTCGCCGCCCAGGTACAGGCCGGCACGGAACCGGGAATTGTTTTTAGCGGGCTGCTGCTGAAGGCAGAGGCGTTGCGGGGCGAGAAGCGTCTGGCGGATGCGGAGGCGGTGTTGACTCTGGCGTCGGCGTCGGCGCGACAGCCGGTGGAGCAGTGGACCCGGATGCAGGCGCTGGTCGCCGTGCAGGAGGAGGCTGGGCAGTTGGATGCTGCGGCAGCGACAGCGGAGGGGCTGTGGAAGGCGTTGTCGGAGGGCGGTTCTCCCGAGCGGAGGGCAGAGGCGGCGGCGTTGGCCGGGCGTTTGTGGACGCGGGCGGGAAAGTCGGATTTGGCTCAGGCCATGTTTGCGCGCAACGCGGCGGCCGAGGTGCCTCTCGCGCTGCAACAGGAGGCGGTGCTCCAGTTGGCCGATGCGGCGGTTGCCCGGGGTGATTTCGCCGGTGGGCGCGAACGCCTGCAGGCCTTTCTCACGGCGCATCCAGGGTTGCCGGATGCCGTGGTGTTTCACCTTCGGCTGGGTCAGGCGCTGCTGAGGCAGTATCTCGCCGCCGGCGGAGCCACCAACTCGTCTCCGGAGAATAATGCGTTGCTGGGGTTGGCCGCCGTCGAGTTCGACGCGGGTCTCGCCCAGACCGCGACTGCGGAAGTCTCCGGGATGCTCCACCTCGGTCGGGGTTGGACGGGTTGGCATGAAGGGGTGGCCGTGACGGCGGGAAGCGTGGACCGGTTTCGCCTCGCGGCCGCGCAGTTTGCCGAGGCGGCGGCGTTGCTCCCCACGGGGGCGTCCCAGGCCACTGCCCGCTTTAAACTGGCCGATGCCCAGCTGCGGTTGCAGGAGCCGGCGGCGGCCCTGACCAATTACCTTGCCGTCGCGCAGGGATATCCTCAGGACGCCCAGGTACAGTCGGAGTTGGTGGAGCGGGCACTCCAGCAGGCCGTGCTGGCGGCGGTGGAGGCCCGCGACACGGTTTCCGCCGCACACGTGGTGGAACTGCTGCTGGCGCGGCAGCCGGCGGCCAGCGCGGCCGGGGACAGCACCCTGCAGGTGGCGCGGGCGCTTTCCCGCTCGGGCAATGCGGCCGGGGCCCGCGCGGTTTTGGAGCGGTTTCTGAACGGGTATCCGGGATCACCGGTCGTTCCCGATGCGCAACTGGCACTGATTACCCTGGACCTTCGCGCCGGCTCATGGACCAACGCCATGACCCGACTGGATCGATGGATCGGGATCCATACCAATCATCCGTCCCTGGTGCGCGCCGAATTCGACCGGGCCTGGGCCGCGGCCCAGGCGGGTGCGTCCACCAACGCCGTGGAACAGTTCGCCTCCCTGGCGATCCGCTATCCGACCAATGCCATTGCGCAGACCGCCCTGTTCTGGGTTGCGGATCACTACGCCTCGATCGGCGACTACGCCCGCGCCGAAGCCGCCTGCGTCAGTGTGCTCACCAATGCGGTATGGCAGGGAACTGAGGGCTGGTATTTGGCACATCTGCGGGCCGCGGAAGCCGCCCATCGACGACAAAGTCTCTCCAGTGCCCGGGACTATTTGGTGGCGCTGCTGGATGATCGATCCACCCCCACCAATCTTTTTCCCTCCGCCCTTTTCGCCCTTGGCGACATTCGCCTGGAGGAGCCTCCAGTTGCTGGGAAGCCTGCCCTGTTCCATTTTCAGCAGGCCCTGGAGGCCTTCACTGCGGCGGCCCAGTTCACCAATTCGCCGGTGGCGGTGGCCGCTCAGGGAAAAATGGGGGATTGTTATCTTCAGCTCGCCTCCCAATCCACCAACAATTACGCCAAGGCCGAGGAGCTCTATCGGGGGGTCCAGGAATCAGCGCTCGCGGATGTCTCTGCCCGGAGCAAGGCGGCATTTGGTCGCGGGGTGGTGGCGGAAAAGTTGGCGGGGGCGCGGGGGGATACCGGTGCGGGCCCGCTGCTCACCGAGGCCCTGAACCGGTATCTCGAGATCATCAACGGAAGCCTTCTGCTGCCCGGGGAGACGGCGGATCCCTGGTGGTTCAAGGAGGCCGGCCGCGAAGCGGGGCGACTCCTGGAAGCGGAGGGACGCTGGGCGGATGCCGCGACGCTGTATGAACGGCTGGCCCGCGAATTGCCCACCCAGAGCACCGCCTGGCAGGGGCGGGCCGCTGAGGCTCGGCGCCACCTTACCCACGGTACTCCGGCCGCCAGTTCGCCGGGCCCTGCGGTTCCGCCGACCCGGTAGTTGGTTTCCCACGGACAGGTTCTCAGGGCGCGCCGGTGCGGATTTCGAAGAATCGTTGGGGATCGGCGGGAGCGGGAATCACGAATTCAGAGGCGGGGAATTCACCGGGAATCGATGCGCGCTGACTCATGGGTTGGTCGATTCCCGTGCTGGTGCGAAACGCCGAGGGAATGCCGTCCTGCGAGGGCCAGGTGAAGCGCCAGTATCCGGGCTCAAACTCCGTCCAGTCCAGCCGGAGTGGCTGATTGGCGCTGTTCGGATTCGTCCGCTGGAGCTGCTCCCGGGCATTGGAGTATCCGTCGCTGTCGCGATCGTCGCGGGGCCCCTGCGACAAATCGACGAAGGCGGAACGCTCCCAATCGTCATCGAGGCCATCACGGTCGGTGTCGGTGATGGGGATGCCGTCCACGAACAATTCGACCAGGGTCACAGCGCCCGTGGCGGGACGGTCGCCGTTGGTGGGGTCGATCACCACCGTGTCCCGCTCGTCACTGACCTCCACCTTCCAGTCGCCGGCGGTTCCCTCATAGAAATGCTGGGTGCTCCAGTAGGTCCAGTCCACCGGACCGGGTCCGCCGTCGTTGCTGATCGCCTGCAATACGGATCGGCTTCCCCGGGGAGAAATCAGGGTGACCCGCACATCGGAGCGCCTCGGATGGCTGGTCTTGAGGCGGACACCCACATGGGTGCAGATCATGCTATTGCTGACGGTCAGCGTGTAGAAGGTAGGGATGAGCAGGATTTTGGCGGAGGCCCCCGGATTGGCCTCCACGTAGTCGCGCAGTGCTTCGCCGTTGTTCTGGCTGATGCTCACCGCGGGAATGCGGGAGAACTTGGTGCGTCCCATGAACTGGATCTCGGTTCCATCGACATTGTTGAAGATCACCGCAAACGCGGCGCCCGCGCTGGCGGCCCTCTCAATCTTGTCTACAAACAGTCCTCCGCCGCGCTGGATCAGGGCTCCCTTTCCAGTCAGATCCTGGGTGATGGGCGAATTGGCATCCCCCACGTAAACGAGGGGTCGAATCCCGGTCGGTTCATCGGGGTGCCGGCCCAGGGAGGGCAGGCATTGGATGGACCGCAGGGCAGTCGGAGTGGTGGCTCCGGACAATCCGACCCGGAGAGAATCGTCCGGAATGTTCCGGCGTGTGCGGCTTTCAGCGCGCACCCGGATGGGGGGCGGGAGATTGGTCCAGGTGCGGGCCATTTCCACAGCGACGCCTGCGTCGGGAATGCCAAAGCCGACATTGTGGCTCACCCGAAAGCCGGCTCCGTTGGTCTGCATCGCCGGATCGTCCAGATGGGTTTGCCGGGCGCTCAGGGCCAGGATGTGCTGGACATCCCGAAAGGTCAGATTGGTGTTGGCGCTGACGACCAGTGCCGCCACGCCGGCAATCTGCGGAGAGCTGGCGGACGTTCCGTCAAATCCCGTGTAGTTGGCGGCGTCCGAACTTCCCGGATTGTATCCCGCGTCGCCTGTGCGGTCCGTGGTCTGGACATCGTCCGTTGCCACGCCTTCGCCATCCACGGGCCGGGAATCCCCGCTGGGCGCCCCGACCAGGATGCACGCGCCCGGACTGCTGTAGCTGCACACCAATCCATCCCGGCGCACCGCCGCCACGGCCATGACCCTGGGATCATTGGCAAAGCCGTCATCGTTGGCATTGACCAGTCGGGCCCGGGAGTTGCCCGCCGCCCGGGCAATCACCACTCCCAGGCCGGCGCGGCCATTGGTGACGGCATTTCCCACCCCGACGCTGGCCAGGGGATCTATCGGCAGAGGCGAGATGAGGGCGTTGCCCCAGCTGTGGTTCTGGATGGCAACCCGATTGGAGGCGTACTGGAACATGTCCAGCATCTGCTCGTCGCTGGCGAAACTCTCGAATCCGGAAATGGAGGTGCCAAACAGGACCCAACTCGCCATTTGGGCGCCGGGTGCGACTCCCGAGAGTCCCTTGGCGTTATTTCCTTCGGCGGCGATCAGACCAGAGACCGAGGTGCCGTGGTTGGCTTCGTCCGAGGCCGGGGACCCGCTGGGAATCTCGCGAAAAAAGTTGTAGTTCAGTCCGCTGGTGAATCGTGGGGACAAATCGGGATGGGTGGTTTGCACCCCGTCGTCACCGACCCCCACAATCACTCCCTCGCCGCGGGTGACGGTCCAGGCGGAGCGGACATTGAGATCGGGTCCCATGCGGTTTCGATGCGATCCCCGGTTGTCCAGGTGCCACTGTTCCGAAAAATAGGGGTCATTGGGCAGGGGGGCATATCCACCGGATCGCCGCCAGGCGCGGCGCATGACGGGGTAGCTCGCCACCACGCCCGGGGTTTCGGAGAGTATTTCTGCTGCGGTGATCGCCCGGGCACTGTCGGGCGCCTGAAGGATGTGGAGGTTCGGCGAAACCGTTCGGTCTGCACGCAGTTCCAGTGGGCCCAAGACCTTGCTCAGGCTTTCCAAGGATCGCCCAGGCTCCAATTGCAGCACCACCCGACTCCCGAGTTCCACGGTGTTTTCTGGATCTCCGGACGCCGTTGCGCGGATCCATTCCCGGGAGGGTTCGGACGCCGTTGCCAATGCCCGCGCCGATGCCGCCGGAGGAGATTCCACCACATAGGCGGTGGAGTGAGGCTCCCGAAAGTGGACTGTCCTCGGGGCGGAAACGTTCCCGGTTTGCGCGAGGGCAGGCCCGGTCACCGCGCCGGCGACGAGAAATAGACCAAGGGCTTGGGAGAGGCTGGACCGGACGGTCTGAAGCGTGGGATTCATGACACGTCCGTGGGGGGACGTGCACAGACTAAACATCAAAGCCGTGGGCCTGTCTAACTCGCTTGAAGGAGTTCACTCACCAGCGCCTTCTCCTCCTTCAATTCGTTCTCCGTCGCCGTGATGCGGGCGCGGCTAAAGTCGTTGACCGGCAGTCCCTGGATAATCTCGGGCTGGTTTCCGTTGGATCGCATGGGGAAGCTGAAGATTAGGCCTTTCTCGATCCCATAGCTTCCGTCGGAGCACAGCGCCACGCTGAAGCAGGTGTCCGCGGGCGTCGGGGAGTTGATGGCCCGGACGGTATCCACCACGGCATTGGCCGCAGAGGCGGCGGAACTCAGTCCGCGGGCTTCGATAATGGCTGCCCCACGCTTTTGCACGGTGGGGATGAAGGTGTCGGCGAACCATTCCGGCGAGGGGATGACCTCGGTGGCCGGACGCCCCCCGATTTTCGCGTTGGGGAAATCCGGATACATGGTCGAGCTGTGATTGCCCCAGATGGCCAGGTGGCGGACTTCGGAAATATCGACTCCGGCTTTACGGGCGAGTTGGGTGCTGGCGCGATTCTGGTCCAGCATGGTCATGGCAAACCAGCGGTCCGAGGGAATGGACCTGGCGCTGTTCATGGCGATTAGGCAGTTGGTATTGCAGGGATTGCCCACCACCAGCGTCCGCACATCGGGCGCCGCGACCCGGGCCAGGGCCTGGCCCTGGCCAATGAAAATCCTGCCGTTGATGCCCAGCAGATCCTTGCGCTCCATGCCCGCCTTGCGCGGGACACTGCCCACGAGCAGCGCCCAGTTTACCCCGCGGAAGCCCTCGTCCAAATTGGCGGTGGGGACCACTCCCTTCAGCAGCGGAAAGGCGCAGTCGTCGAGTTCCATGACCACGCCGTTGAGCGCCTTAAGCGCCGGTTCGATCTCAATGAGGTGCAGGATAACGGGCTGGTCCGGACCGAACATCGCCCCGGAAGCGATGCGGAAGAGCAGGGAGTAGCCGATCTGGCCGGCGGCGCCGGTGATTGCGATGCGAATCGGGGGCTTCATGAGTGAGAGACGTAAAGTGCTGATTATGGGTGGCCGCGGAAGTGTCTGCAAGCATCGGCCCACAGCTCCCGCTGCAGTGCTTTGGGAGCCGGTGCACCAACAGTTCCGGAGCTCCGAGCGATCGGGTGGGGATCAGGCCAGCAACGGCTTGATCACATTGGATTCCTCGACGCCGGTGAGGCGTTGGTCGAGGCCCTGGGACTTAAAGGTGAAGCGGCGGTGATCGATGCCAAGGCAGTGGAGCAGGGTGGCATTGAGTTCGTTGATGTGGACCGGATTCTCCACCGGATTGTAGCTGAAGTCGTCCGTTTCCCCGTAAACGACACCACCCTTGATGCCGCCGCCGGCCATCCACATGCAGAAATTCTTGGGATGATGGTCGCGTCCGTAGTCGTCGCGCTTGAGCGTTCCCTGCGAATAGACGGTGCGCCCAAATTCCCCGCCCCAAATCACAAGGGTCTCATCCAGAAGCCCACGCTGCCGCAGATCCTTGATCAAGGCGGCGCTGGCCTGGTCAATGTCCTGACACTGAGCCCGAATCTCACTGGGCAGGCTGCCGTGCTGGTCCCAGCCTCTATGGAGAATCTGCACGCAGCGGACGCCGCGTTCGACCATGCGGCGGGCGAGCAGGGCGCTGGCGGCGAAGGAACCGGATTTCTTCACGTCCGGACCGTAGAGTTCGATCGTCGCCGGCGATTCGGAGGTGAAGTCCACCAGATCCGGTACGCTCGTCTGCATGCGGAACGCCATTTCGTACTGCGCAATGCGGGTCTCGATCTCGGGATCTCCGATGCGGCCGAAGCTGGCCTCGTTGAGACGATTCAGGCTGTCGAGCAGCGTGCGGCGGTCGTCGCGGGTCACGCCGGGCGGATTCTGCAGGAAGAGCACTGGATCGCCCACGGCCCGAAGGGTGACCCCGCTGTACTTGGTGGGCAGAAAACCACTGCTCCACATGCGGGTAAACAGGGCCTGGGCGCTGGCTTTGGAAGACCAGTTTGGGGTGAGTACCACGAAGGCCGGGAGATCATTGTTCTCACTGCCCAGTCCATACGCCAGCCACGAGCCCAGGCTGGCCTTGCCCGGCACCTCGCTGCCGGTCATGACGAAGGTGCAGGCGGGGTCGTGGTTGATGGCGTTGGTATGGACGGTTTTGATCAACGCCAGGTCGTCCACGATGCCCGCCGTGTGTGGCAGAAGTTCACTCACCCACATGCCGGACTTTCCGTGCTGGGAGAACTTGAACATGGAGGGTGCCACCGGAAGGCGGGACTGTCCGCTGGTCATGGTGGTGATGCGCTGTCCCATGCGGATCGAGTCCGGCAGGTCCTTGTCGAACTGGTCCTGAAGCTTTGGCTTGTAGTCCCAGAGATCCAGTTGGGATGGCGCGCCGTTCATGTGCAGGTAGATCACGCTCTTGGCCCGTGGCGCGAAGTGCGGCAGTCCCGGCAGGGGAGGGTGGACCCGGTCGGGATCCGTGGAGCCCATCAGTCGTCCGCCAACTCCCTGGGCACCGAGCATGGCGAGTCCGATACCGCCCATGCGCAGGCCGACGTTGCCGAAGAACTGCCGGCGGGTTTGCTGGATCTGGTAGTCGAGGAGGGGTCGCATCGGAAGGGGAGGGGAGAGTGGGCTTGTAGCGGGGTAGGTACCTAAGCACGGGTGCGGAAGGCGGGGCATCGATCTGCGCCCCCAGGGCTAGTTTCGGGTCACCGTTTCATCCAGGTTGAGTAGCAGGTTGGCGGTCAGAGTATACGCAGCGAGCTCCCTCTCCGACAGGTTGGGGAGGGGATGGGATTCGCCGAAAGTGACGGCCTGCTTTGCGGCCGCAGCGTCCTGATCATACCGGATCAGATGCCGGTCCAGGCTGGCGGAAACGATGGCGAGTTCCTCCGTCGAGGGGGGGCGGGCCAGCACGGTGCGGTAGGCGAACTGGATACGTTCCGCAGGCGTCCCACCGCCCTCAGTCATCATGCGTTCCGCCAGTGCCCGGGCTGCCTCGAAGTGCTGGACGTCGTTCAGCAACTGCAGGGCCTGAAGGGGGGTGTTGCTGCGCTCGCGTCGGGTGCAGGCCTGCTCCCGGTTGGGCGCATCAAAGGTGGCCATGGCGGGAGCCGGTGCGGTGCGCTTGAAAAAGGTGTAGAGACTGCGGCGATAGAGGGCGGATCCGGTGTCCTGCTTGTATTCGCGAGTGTTGGATCCGACAAATCCCACCGGTTCCCAGATGTTGGGCGGCTGATACGGCCTTACGCCGCGGCCTCCCATGGTGGCGTCCATCAGACCGCTGACGAAGAGGGCGTTGTCCCGAATCTGCTCAGCATCCAGCCGAAACCGTGTGCCGCGGGCGAGCAGACGGTTTTCGGGGTCCCGCTGCCAGAGTTCGCGGGTGACCTGGGAGGATTGCCGGTACGCGGCAGAAGTAACCATCAGGGTCACCAGACGCTTCACATCCCAACCCGAGTCGCGAAAGGTGGCTGCCAGCCAGTCCAGCAGCTCCGGATGAGTCGGGGGTTCGCCCTGGGATCCGAAGTCCCCAGCAGTGCGGACCAATCCGATGCCAAAGAACTGCTGCCAGAACCGGTTGGCGGTCACCCGGGGAGTGAGAGGTTGATCCGGGCTGACCAGCCAGCGGGCGAGGTCCAGTCGATTCAGACGGGGCGGAGCATCCGAATTAGGGATTGTCTCCAAACGCGGTGCCGGCAGGGCGGCGGGCATGGCGGGAACTACTGGTTCTCCTGGCTTGTCGTATTGCCCGCGCATCATGACAAAACTCTCCCGGGGCTTTTCCAGGTCGCGGAAGATGAAGGTGGCGGCGATGGAGTTATCGTAGTCGGATCGCGCCTTCTTCAGGCGGGCTACCTCGCCGTTGAGCGGATCCAGGGTGGGTCGGGTGTCGCGACAGATCTTGGACAGATAGTGATCGCGCAGCTTGGCAACGTCGGCGGGCGAGCGGTTGGTGGGGGAGGTGTTCTTGAAGATGGCTTTGAGACTGTCGGGCAACTCCCCGGGTTCCTTGCCTTCATATTGGCGCTGCCAGACGGCAAGGGAATGCAGGGGATCGTTGGCCGGATCCACCCGGCCCTTTAGGCCCGCCTTGTCCCAGGTCACCGTGCCGCCCGATTGGGCAAAGGAAAGTCCAGTAACCGAGTCGCCGGGTTTCAAACCCACCTTCTCGGGCGGGAACTCGAGTCGTACCCATTCGCCGGCTCGGGGTAGATCGCCGATGCGTGCGCGGCTGGGTTTGTCCTTCTCGCCCCACGCAATGGCGTCCGCATCCCCCCAAACGGCCCGGTGTTCCCAGCCGTCCTTGTTGAACTGAAGCATGATCGCTTTGGGAAGGTCTGCCGGGTCGAGAAAGACATGGGCGAAGAGTGTCGGGCCCTGGGGTATCACCCAGGGGGTTGCCCCGCCCTCGTAGTAATCCTGGGCCACACCCTTGTCCTGGCGTCGCAGCGCTCGCCGTCCGGAAAACACCGGACCGGATCCGACTTCCACCCATTGGATCGGAGCTCCGAGGGCACTCACTTTGGCGCCGGCAGGAAAGTCGTCCTCCAGCCACACCGTCTCCAGTTCCTCCACCGGCGGAGGTGGAACGAGGGTGGACGGATCGGTGTACTGAAGGGTGCTGAGCGCTTCGCGGACAAGGTGCTCGGCCGTCCGGATCTCAGCGTCCATGGCCTCCAGGCGCTGTTGCTGATCCGTCCGGGGTAGCTTGAGTGTGGGGGCCGTCAGCAGGGTGTTGCCATCCATGGCCGGATCGGCGGCGCTGACGAAGAAGGCGTAGAGGGAATAAAATTCCCGGGTGGAGAGCGGGTCGAACTTGTGGTCATGACAGACCGCGCAGCCGGCCGTGAGTCCCAGCCACGTCTCGGCCGTGGTGGCGGTGCGGTCCACGGCGTAGCGGAAGATGAACTCCGCATCTATGGCCCCGCCCTCGCCGGTGGTGACATTGCAGCGGTTGAATCCGGTGGCGGTCAGTTGATCGGGAGTGGGCGATGGAAGCAGGTCCCCGGCGATCTGTTCGATGGTGAACTGGTCAAAGGGTTGGTTGCGATTGAAGGCACCAACCACCCAGTCCCGGTACGGCCACATGGAGCGTTCGTTGTCCAGGTGAAGCCCGTGGGTGTCGCCGTAGCGTGCGACGTCCAGCCAGTGGCGCGCCATCTGTTCCCCATACTG
>JBDKKE010000299.1:0-18648 GCA_039796255.1 Verrucomicrobiota bacterium
GTTATGGCTCGGAATCCTTTTTCGACCGCACCCGGTCCAAATTTCCCGCGGCGCCCGCACCGGAGATCGCCACCACCCCCTCCGTGGATTTCGACGCGCCTCCGACACCCACCCCGTCCCGGGTGCGTCCGCAGACGGCGTCCTCGGATCCGGCGCCGGTGATAACGGGTGACTGGCGCAAGGATGCCCTGGCGCGGTTCAAGAAGATGCCGGACCTGCGTCGATGACGGGGGCGCGTGGTTTCAGGAAGGGAGGGTTAGGTCGCGCGGCTCTTGACAGGGAGAGGACAGGATCGAGTACACCTCCTGTCCGCCTTCGGCCCGGTTCGACCGGGTTCGCAGGCCAATCGAGATCCATCGCATCATGAGCCAGCCCGAACAGCATTCCTTTCAAGCCGAGATTCAGCAGCTTCTCAGCATCGTCATCCACTCGCTCTACACCGATCGTGAGGTGTTCGTGCGCGAGCTGATCTCCAATGCCGCCGACGCCTGCGAGAAGCTCCGGTTTCTGCAGGCCAGCGGACAGGCGACCGGCGGGGAGATCCCCCCGGCCATCGCGCTCACCACCGACGAAGCCGCCGGGACCCTCACCATCGCCGACACCGGCGTGGGCATGACCCGGGAGGAACTGGTTCAGAATCTCGGGACGATCGCCCACTCGGGTACCAAGGCCTTTCTCAAGGCGCTGGCCGAGCAGCAGAAGCCGGACGCCCGTTTGATCGGACAGTTCGGCGTTGGGTTCTATTCCGCCTTCATCGCTGCCAAACAGGTGACGGTGTTTACGCGGTCGCATCCGGACACCTCCGAGGGATGGAAGTGGACCAGCGAGGGTGGCAATGGCTTTACCCTGGAAGCGGCGCCCGATCTTCCGCGGGGCACCCGGATTGTGCTGACCCTCAAGGAGGACGCGACGGACTTTGCCAAGCCCGAGCACCTGGAGCACATCATCAAGCGCTACTCCAACTTTGTGGCCTTCCCGCTCGATCTGAACGGCACGCGGGTGAACACCGTGCAGGCCATTTGGGCCCGGTCGAAGTCCGAGGTGAAGGAGGAGGAGTACAAGGAGTTCTACGAGTATCTGGCCCACGACAACGAACCGCCCCGCTATCGGCTGCATTTCACAACGGACGCCCCGATCGCCATCCAGGCGCTGCTCTTTGTTCCGTCCCGCAGTCTTGAGCTGCCGGGCGTTGTCCGGCAGGAATCCGAAGTCCACCTCTACTGCCGCAAGGTCCTGATCGATGCGAAGCCCAAGGGGCTGCTGCCCGAATGGCTGCGCTTTCTGCGGGGCGTCGTGGACAGTGAGGACCTCCCGCTGAATGTATCGCGGGAGCGGATGCAGGATTCGAGTCTCCTGCGCAAACTCAACAAGGCCCTCACCGGTCGCTTCCTGAAGCAGTTGGGTGAGGAGTCGGAAAAGGATCCGGCCGCCTACGAGGCATTCTACACCGAGTACCACCGCTTTCTGAAGGAAGGTGTGCTGAGCGATTGGGAGCATCAGGCGACCCTCGCCAAGCTTCTGCAGTATGCGTCCTCGGGTACCGAGGCCGGCAAGCGAACGTCACTCGCCGACTACGTGAAGCGGATGCCCGAGGCTCAGACCGAGATCTACTACCTGCAGGCCCGCGACCGTGCGGCTGCGGAGGCGAGTCCCTATTTTGAGGTGTTCCGTGAGCGCAAGTTCGAGGTGCTGTTCGTGGAGGATCCCGTCGATGAGTTCGTCATGGACCGCCTCCGGGAGTTTGAGGGAAAGAAGATCGTCGCCGCAGAGAAGGCGGATCTGAAGATCGATGACCAGACATCCGAAGGGGCGCTGTCGGACGAGGACGCTGCCGCGCTCGCCGGATGGCTGAAGACCACGTTGGGTGATTCCGTGCACGAGGTGCGTCCCTCGAAGCGTCTGGTGGACAGTCCGGTGGTGGCGGTGGAGAGCGACAAGTTCCTCACCGGATCCATGCGCAGGACGTTGAAGATGATGGGCCGCGATTCCAGCGAGATGCCCGACGCGGCTCCCGACCTGGAGCTCAATCCGCGGCATCCGGTGGTGGTGAAGCTGCAGCAGCTTCGGCAGAGCGATGCGACGCTGTCCGAACTGGTCGCGCATCAACTCTTCGATCAGGCCCGTCTGGCGGCCGGGCGGCTTGAGGATCCCCGCTCCATGCTGTCCCGCATGAACACCCTGCTGTCCCGTGTGGTGGGGGCGTGAGAAACGAACGGTGACGTCAGAGTCGCCTCAGTAGGCGACGACGAAGGATCCGTCGGGACGCGAGTAGGCGGCGGGAAAACTCCAGACCGGGAGGCCATCCCGGCGCTGGATGGGGCCGGTGGGGGCGCCGGAGGCGGACAGCGTTCTCCAGGCGACCCCGCCTCCGCGTTGCCATCCGGTTCCCTCGGCCCAAACGCAGAGGATCTCCCCCTTTGCATTCACGGCCAGAGCGGGATGACGGGCAGGGGTGTCTCCCGAAACGGTGGTCATCGAAGGCGTCGTCGGTGATCCGGCGGCCAGGGAGGCGAACCGGATGTGTGATTCGGTCTCCCACGCCGCCAAGACCCGGTGGGAACCCGCGACCAAGGTCGAGGTACTCATGGGGCAGCCTTCGATCGGCCAGGGATCGGAGAGAACCTTGCGGGTGGGGCCCCGGGTTTCCGAGTTCTCCAGAAGGACCATGGGTCGTCCCGAAGAATTTCCGGCGGCGCGATAGAGCACGGACAGGTGGCCGGCGGGGTCCACGAAGGCGCGCAGGCCGCAGCACCCACAGACGCCGCCTTCAGGATCGAGGATCTCGGCGGGAAGGAAGTGGGTTCCGTCGTCCACGGAGCGGGCGGCAAAGACGTGTCGATTCTTCTCGGTGGCCCCGTCGCGTTGGGTCGCCGCATGCCAGACCACGGTGACGTGGCCGGAGGCATCGGCTGCCACGGAGGCCCCGCCATCCAGAAATGCGGTGGTCCCGCGCAGATTCCGGGAAGGGTCAAAGGCAGTTCCGGAGCGGGAGAGGCGGGAATAAAGGACGGGCGCCCCGTCTCCAGGTGCCGTCTCGGCCCTGGACGTGCCGTTCCACACCACGTGGACCCATCCCTCGCGCCCCAGGGCGATTTGGGCACCGCGTATCGTGCCGACGGCGACGGCCGAGCCGGGCTGGGAATTGACGCGCAGGGCCGGGGTGTTTACCGGGTTTCCGTCCGGCCAACGCTGGTAGTACACGTCGCAGGCTCCAGGCTCGCCCTGGAGCCACACCCAGTGAACGGTCCCTCCGGAATCGGTCACCCCGACCGGCTGCAGGGTGCCGGGGGGAAGCCGGAAAACGTCAACGGGAGCCGGATCTCCAAGGAGGGAGCCCACGATCAGCAACGAGACGAGTGTGACCCTGTGGTTCATGGTGAAGTGCGGGGCCGTGAGCGAACCCATCCGTTCTCCGGCTTACTGTCCCGGTAGGATCCTTCCTATCCGTGAAAATCGGTGTAATCCGTGTCAAAACGTACGCGGGTTCGATCGTGTGCTACCGGCTCATCCCTCCTGATTGGCGAGGGCGATCCGGACGCGCCACAGGAGCCAGGTCAGCTCCTCAGTGTAGGCCATGGTGCGCGGATAGGTGATGGCACCGGTGACGTCCCCCTCCAGATTGCGCTGGCCGAGCACATGGGCGGCCTGGTTCTGGAGGGCGATGGGGCTGTGCTGGATGAGATCGCGCACGAGCTTCCGATAACTCTCCCCGGTGTTCTCGGGTTCGGACGGATCAATATACTGCGGCATGCGGTCGAATCGGAGGCGATCGAGGTTCGACTGATACCGGGTCTCCGCGTCGCCGATCACCAGTTCTACCTTGAGCTCTCGCTGATCGAATCCCGCCGCAATAACGCTGATGGCGGCCCAGGGGACGCGAACGGTTCGTTCCAGCGGATCGTAGATGATCAGGGCGTCCGGCGCGCACTCGAGGAAGTCGAACAACTGGGGGTCCGGCAGACGCGGAAGATCGGACTCAGGCGTCACCTCGATTTCGATGCCCTCTCCCCCGAGGGACTGTTGGAGGAAGAGGGCGTCTTCCATGGAGAGGTCGCGGGCAAGAATCCCGAAGGCGTCGTCCGCGACAAACCGGGCATCGGCAGGTGTCAGGCCGCGTCCTGTGGCAAAGGCGCGCTCAAGTGCCTCCACATTGGGCCTCGAGAGGCTGGTTTGAAGCAAAGCGTACGCCACGCCCGGAGGGTGCACGTTCGCGGGCCGGAGGCAAACGAAGACCCGACGGCGGGGTGGCGGGTCGTTGGGTCAGTCCGGTGGATTGAGGGCGGCCAGCCAGTCGGTGACAGCACCCCGGATGGCGGTTCCGGTCTGGGTCTTTGGGGTGACGAATCGCGGCGTGAACCAGGGGAATCCCCCCACCAGATCGGGGGTGACCAGGATCTGGCCGTCGCAGTCGGGTCCGCTGCCAATGCCGATGGTCAGCATCCGGGGACAGGCCGAAGTGACTTCCGCGGCCACCGGAGGGGTGACCAGTTCCAGGACGCAGGCAAAGGCCCCGGCCGCCTCGAGTTCGGCAGCGTCGGCCAGCAGGCGATGGCGTCCGGCCTCATCGCGTCCCTTGATGCGGTACTTTCCGCCCTCCTCCAACACATGCTGGGGCAGCATGCCCAGGTGTCCGCAAAACGGGATGCCGGCGGTGCGGATGGCCCGGATCTGGGGAAGAATCTCCGCCCCACCCTCGGCCTTGACGTAGTCGGCTCCGGCGGCCTGGAGCTCCCGGGCATGGGTTAGGGCTCTTTCCGGGGTGTCATAGCTGCCATAGGGGAGATCCGCCCCCAGCAGTGCCGCGGGACGGGCCCGGGCCACCGCCCGGACGTGGTGCAGCATGTCGGCCATGGTGACGTGGGTGGTGTCGGGAAACCCGAGGATCACCATGCCCAGGGAGTCCCCGACCAGCAGGAGTGGCACACCGGCCTCGTCGAGGAGGCGTGCGGTGGGGTAATCATAGGCGGTGAGCGCACCGACCCGCTGCTTCCCCTTCATGGCCTGAAGTTGTCCGATGGTCACCTTGTCGCGGCTCACGGGGGATACGTTCGCGGGTTCCTGCCGCGAGTCCATTCCGCAATCGCCATCGCCGGCACTGGCCTCCTGCCCCTCGTCACACCCGGCTTGCGCCCGGAACGGACATCGCCTTTGCTCGGCAGGTCATGTCACTGCTTCAAGGTAAACTGGGACTCGTTTTCGGGGTCGCAAACAAACGTTCCATCGCCTGGGCCATTGCCCAAGCCTGGCATCGCGAGGGGGCACGCCTCGCCTTCACCTATCAGGGGGAGCGATTGAAGGACAATGTGGAGGAACTCGCCGGGACGTTTGGTCCGGATACCCTGATCCTACCCTGCGACGTCACCCAGGATGCGCAGATCGACGCCGTGTTTGCCGAGGTGCAGGCGAAGTTCGGTCGATTGGACCTGCTCCTGCATTCGGTGGCCTTTGCGCCGAAGGAGGCCCTGGAAGGCGACTTCCTGAATACCAGCCGGGAGGCCTTCAAGGTGGCTCACGACATCAGCGCCTATTCCCTGATCGCCCTGGCCCGGGGCGCTGCGCCGCTGATGACCGCGGGCGGGAGCATCGTGGGAATGACCTACTACGGTTCGGAAAAGGTGATTCCGCACTACAACGTGATGGGCGTGGCCAAGGCGGCTTTGGAAGCCAGCACGCGTTATCTCGCCCACAGCTTGGGACCACGGAAGATTCGGGTGAACTGCATCAGCGCGGGACCAATGAATACTCTGGCCGCACGGGGCATCGCAGGATTTGGTGAAATGCTCAAGCACTACGAGGCGCACGCTCCGCTCAAGCGCAATGTGTTGCCGGATGAACTCGGGGCCACCGGGGCGTTTTTGGCCAGCGATGGCGCCGCGGCCATGACCGGCCAGGTGCTCTACGTCGACGCCGGCTATCAGATCATGGGGATGTAACGGGGCTCATCAGAGCCTCATCACTCCCGGATTGGCCGCGAGGCCGGCAGGTCCTACAGTGCGCCTGTGGCGACCTCGCCCCTTCCCATCCAGAGTTCCTGGGCTGTTGTCCAGGATCACCGCCGGGTCTTCCAGGACCTGGTGTACCTTTATCCGGTCATTTCACGCCGCTCCCGTGGACTCTCCATCGGGGTGAACCTCAATCCGGACAAGCGCTGCAACTTCGACTGCGTGTACTGTGAGGTGGACCGGAAGACGCCGGGACGCGCCACCACGGTTCGATTGGATCAGCTGCGGGAGGAGTTGGTGTGGCTCGTCCAGCATGCGAGGGACGGCACGCTGGCGCAGCAGCCCAAGTTCTGCGAAGTCCCCGAACTGACGCGGCAGATCCGCGACATCGCCTTCAGCGGCGATGGGGAGCCGACGATGATTCCCAACTTCGAGGAGTGCGTGCAGACCGTAGTGGACGTGAAGCGCGAGTTGGGTCTCGACGACACCAAGCTGGTGCTCATTACCGACAGCGCCGGTCTCGACAAGGGCAGCGTCAAGCGCGGGCTGATGTTGATGGATGCCAATCACGGCGAGTTCTGGTGCAAACTGGACGCCGGTACCGAGCTCTATTTTCGGTTGGTCAACCGGTCCTTCGTGCGTCTGGACCGCATCCTTCGCAACATTCTGGAAACGGCGAAGGTGCGTCCGGTCATCATTCAGTCGCTGTTTCTGAAGATTCGTGGCGAGCCCATGCCGGCAGAGGAACTGAATGCCTACTGTGATCGACTGAAGGAGATCGTGGCGGGAGGCGGACAGATCCGCGAGGTCCACGCCTACACCATTGCCCGTCCGACGCCGGAGGCCTGGGCCACCCGCCTGGGCCGGGAGGAACTGGAATCCGTGGCTACGGTCATCCGCGGGCGCACGGGTCTGCGGGTGGAGATCTTCGACTAAGGCTTCGGTCTGCAGAGGCGCTGACGGCTAAGGCGTGACCACCCGGTAGAATCGGATGGGACGTTCCGCAGCCGGCGTCGGATCGGGAATCTCAACCGCCCGGGCGGTGTCGGCGGCGGGAATGGTGGCCAGGGTTTCCCAGGCTTCCCCGACTGCACCGGCGTCGCGGAACAACAGTCGGTAGGGGCGGCCAGACGTCGCATTGAAGCGGAGTTGGACCGCTCCCGCGGCCGACAGGTCCAGGTCCAGACCCAGGAGGCTGGCGGCATTTTTGGGGTCCGTGCCGACGGCAAACTCCTGCGCATTGGTGAGGCCGTCTCCGTCGCTGTCGAGTCGGGCATCCGATGCATCATCGGGGTTGAGTTGGTGGACGAATTCCCAGACGTCGGGAAGTCCGTCGCCGTCGAGGTCCAGGTCCGCCGTGGCGTTGGGAGCAAGCGGCGAGAGGACCGGGAGCCGGATGATGCGGGAGGAAGCGTCCGGAAGGCGTCCCTCGGAGAACTCCGGTACCTGAATGGCGAAATGGACGGTGTCAATTTGGGCCCGGTCCGGACCGGAAAGACGAATGGTTTCCCCCAGTTGATCCAGTCGGAAGCTGACATGATCCGGACCCCGTTGCGGGGAGGCGTCGGCGAAGTAGCGGGCAAATCCCCCCCCGGGAATGAAGCTGAGGGGAACGATCGGAAACTGGGTGATCCCGCCCAGGGAGGGATCATCGGTGAGGAAGTATCCGCCCAGATCCACGGGCAGCGGGTCAGGATTGATAAGTTCAAACCATTCGGTCTGCCGGGAACTGACCGCGAGCCATTCGTTGAAGCGGACGGAGGCCGGATTCCCCAAGGGCGCGGCATCCGCGTTGGGGGTGCCGGGTGTGGCCGTGGACAGCAGCCGCCACCCCTCCGGCGTCAGGCCCGCAGAACGGTCGGCGAGTTGGAGTCCGAAGGTGAGGCGGTCCAGGAGGCGCCCGCGCGGGTCAAAGAGCTCCAGGATCCCGCCCGTGTCTGGAAGCTCCAATCCGAGATGGTCGGTGCCGACAGGCAGGCGGTTGGAGGTGGCCCAAACCAGTCGCCATTCTCCCGGTGCCAGCCGGGTTCCGGCAAGAAAGGTCCATTGGACCTCATCATCGAGGCGCACGATGTGCCCGCCCAAGTCCACGGTATTGGTGCCGCCATTCTCGACCTCCACCCAGTCCGCCACGCCGCCCCCGGGCGCGGGAAGGGCGGTGAGGTTGCGGGCCATCAATTCGCTGAAGCGGAGGGTCGCCCCAGGTGACGCGAGGTAGTTGCTGGAACCGGGGGTGGCGCTGAAGGGCAGGGAGGTCCAGTCGCCGGTTCCGTCTGGCAGACGACCCACCGTCACTTGGGGAAGAACACTGGAGTACCGGACCTCGTTCAGCGGGAGGCCGGAGGGATCCGCCAGCGCGATGAGCCCCCCGGCGGCGGACAGCTTAAAGTTCAGGTGCGCCGGGCCGGGTTGCTCATCGGCCTTCAGCACCGCGAAACCTCCCGGCGCGAGGGAGACGGGTGCCCGCACCTGAAAGAGCGCGTTGCTGGTGATGAGGAAGCACCCGGTGACCATCGCGGGCAGTTCACTCGTGTTGTGGAGCTCGATCCAGTCGTCGCCTGCGTCCGAATTGGCCAGGAACTCGTTGATCCGGATTGCCGAAACTGGGGCGAGGGCCGCGGGCTCATTGACGCTCTCCGGCGTGGGGTCACAGACCGCCCAATGGCCGTCCGCACCCACGCGCCCGGTCGTGTATCCGCGGGCCTGCGGACCGAAGGCGATGGAATCGACGGTGTTGGTGGCGGCGTCGAACAGCGAAAGTGATTCGCCGTCTTCGTCCAGACCGAATCGGGCGATCAATCCGGTTCCCGTCGCCGTGGCATCGGCAGTGACCCGAAGATAGCCCCCCGGCGGCACTGTTGTGGAGGAGGGGAAGACGAACCTTCGGGGTGCCGAGACCTCGTCGGTGAGGCTCCACCCCGCGAGGTTGATGGGCGCCGTGCCGCGATTGTGAAGTTCGATCCAGTCGTTCCCGGCCAAGGCGGCGGCGATTTCATGGATTTCCATTCTGGGCCGTTCGTTCGTCCCGTTACCGGCACCGGGGGTTCCGCCGGCGCGCGGGCTCGCCTGCCAGGTAGCCGGTGCATTGGGATCCCCGGCGAGGGACGCCAGTTCCAGGGAGGCGCCTCTTCCGTCGGCGCCGGACGGCCAGGCGCCATCATCCCCGTAAGCCACCGAATCGACGACGCGTCCCCGGCGATCCAGCACGGCGATTCGCTCGCCTCCGTTGGACAGCGCTCCGGAGAAGTATCCGTCCACGGTCACCCCGGGATAGCGGCTGGCAAACTCGGCGGGGCGGGTGTCGTTGGCCAGCACCAGGCGGGCGCCCGGGGCGAGCAGCGGAAACGGGGTGGCGAACCGGAAGTTGATGCCCTCGAAGGTAAATCCCGAGAGGTCCAGGGGCGTGGAACCGGTGTTGAGCAGTTCAACGAATTCGAACGCGTCGCCGCCGGGCGGGTTGTACATCAGTTCGGTGATGCGGAGGGGCACGCCGGGTTCAGCAACCTGGAAGGTGGCTTCGGCCAGCGCGCTCCAGTTGGTGTCGTCCAGGGAACGGGCCCGCAGCAGGAGGGGCTCCTGAATGAGGATGGGCCCGGAGTAGAGCCGGGCGGTCGTTGCCACCTCGCCGGTAAAGCGGATCCGCGGATCCGAGCCGTCGGTGGTGAAATAGATCGTCCCGACCGCATTGGACAGGGTGAGTTCGTACCCAGCGGGGACACTGCCACCAAAGGGGCTGAAGATCGGGGCGTTGGTAGATCGGTTGAATCCGGCCCGGTCCAGGTGCAGCAGGACGTTGCGCCGGCGACTGTTAATCCAGTTCCCAATCATGTTGTTTCGAAATCCGGTGATGGTGACCGAGGTCTTCATCCGGGCCTTAATCTCCTCGTAGCGTTTCCGGATGTTGTCGTCGGTCAGCGCGCCGCCATTGAAAAACGCCCGGTGCACGCGGTCGGCAAACAGCATGCGGAACTCCGGACTCCGTTTGATGCTGTTGAACACGCGGGAGATTTCGCCTCCGCTGGAGGTGATCTGTCCGGTGATGGTGTTGAAGCTGGAGCTGTGACCGTCGGGGTCCCCAAAGCTCCATTCGACGTCCCAGTTGTAGAACCGCCAGAGGCCGCCGGGCTTGCGCTCCCGTGCTGCCCGCCAGTTGTTGTGCGGCCAGTCGTCAGCGTCCACGTAGATGGGCATCAGCAGATAATCCACGAAGTTGGTGACATCGAGCCGGTCAAGATACTTGAGGTAGTTCGCGGTGTTCGTGGCGGGCGTGGTCTGCGCCAGTTGCATCAGTTGATCCCAGGACACCGAATCCCCCTCGCGCAGTTCGCTGAATGAGGCGATGAGATCCCAGTCCTCCCCGCCGCCGTGATAGGCCTGCAGGAAATCGTCATCAATGCGCTCGGTCGGATTGTAGTATCCCTCGTAAACGCCGTTCAGGAAGAGCTGGACGAAGGTTCCGTGACTCGCGGCCATACCCAGGTCCGAGGAAAGTTGGCGGCAGAGCTCGTCCTTGATGAAGGGGTTGCTGGGATCGTTCATGCCCGCGCGCAGGACCAGGGTGTCGAAGGATTCCACCGTGGTGCCGGGGAACAGGGGATAGTTCAGGCGCCCCTGTCCATATTCCCCGCGGAAATAGAGACGGAAGGAGTATTTCCCCTCCGGCAGACTGGAACTGCGGTAATTGTAGATTCCCCGGATGTATCCGCCGCCCTGAAGCCGAAGGCCGGCGTCCACATGGAATCCTCCGTTGTCTTCCGGACGGAGGTACTCGACGGAAACCGGCCGCTCCCACGCGGGTCCGTGATTGGCGGTGTTCCGGGGATTGTACTCCATGATGCCGGTCCGCCCGTAGAGGTTGTTGGTGGCGCTCACCAGCGACAGCACGGGCAGGGCCCGTTGTCGCGCCGGGAGACCGTACAGGTAGGTGTGGGTCTGGACACCGGATGGCAGATGGTTGGTGAGCGACGCCGCGGCGCGGATCACCCGGTTTGCACTGATGGGAATCGGTCCTGTGTAGGCAAATCCGTTGGTGCCCAGGGGTACGCTTCCATTGGTTGTGTAGCGGATCTCCGCGCCCGGGGTCTGACAGGCGAGCGTGAGCGCGAACGGGGTGTCGTAGAAGCCACGTTCCACGCTGAAGTGAACGTCGGCGACGGTGTTGGTGATCCCGCTGAGTCCGTTGGCGAAGCCCGGGGTCGGAGTCGCAAAGTAGCGCCAGGCAACCTCCGCATCCGAACCCTGGCGGCCGTAGGAGAAGTCCGGCCCCTGCGTCGGATAGGTGACCGAGTCCACCACCTCCCGGGGTAACTCGGGTCCGAAGAGCCGCAACGTGTCACCGGTCGGATTCAGCTTGAAGTCGGTGTGCAGGTCCCGGCCCGGAGTGGTCGTCCGGCGATCTTTGGCCGAGGCCCATACCCGGCGAAAGCCGTTGGCGGGAATGGACACCGACGGGAACACCCAGGCCTCCCCGGGATCCCCGCTGTTTCCCAGGCTCCATCCATAAAGGCTGGCGGCAGTACTCCCTGGATTGTGCAACTCGATCCAGTCTTCGGGATCCCCATCCTCGTCCTTTCTCCCTCCCAGGTTCTCGGCGAGGAACTCATTGATCACAATTCGGGGACGCGCCAATTCCGGGTCAATGACGTGGGTCCACGCCCCTCCGGTAAACGCGTGCGGCACCGCCTCGCCGGAGGCGATGCCGTGGCCGTTGCTCCAGGACAGGATGGCTTCTCCGGTCGTGGCCCCTGAGGGAAAGGTGAACCGATAGGGCCCGGCGCCCAGTCCGCTCATCGTTGTGGCGGGAGTTCCGTTGAGCAGGAGATCCCCTGCGTCGATGCCGGTGACGGCGCGATTGAAGGTGATCTCAACCTCGGCCAGGTGGCGCAGCGAGGCTCCGGCCGGCGGCTGTCGGCGCGTGATGGACGGTCCGTCGGGATCCAACAGCTCGTAAGACCACGAAGAGCCAGGGGCGGCAATCGGGAATCGCTGGGGCGGCGTTCCGAAGTCCTGGATTTCATGGAGCGCCCCCCAGCCGATGGCGACCGTGCCGTAGGTGGGTTGCGGGAAGGTTAAGGTGTAGCGGGCACCGCTTCCGGTCATGCCCGTTGCTGACTCACCATTCACCAGGAAGTGCAGGGCTGCCACACCGGTGACTGGTTTGTTGAAGGTGACCTCAATCTGTCGGAGATCGCTGATGACCCCGGGGGCGGGGGAAACGGAGACGATGGCTGGAGGATCCGGGGTCACTTCCTCCGCCAACAACTCGGCCGCGAAGACCAGGTCGCTGCTGCCCAGGCTGGCGTTGAGGACCACTATGGACAGGATGTTTTCTCCGGGCACCAAGCGGGAGGCGGCGTCCGGAATGGGATAAGGGGTGAAGACGACGGGTTCCGCGGCATTGGCGGTCGAGAGGGACGTGTGGCCCGGGTTTCCGGCAGGCGCGTTGGCGGAAGCGACGCGCACGCCGTTCAAGTAGGCGACAAATCCGTCGTCGCAAATGGCGTGAAGCTCGACCTGCGAGAGGTTGGCTGGATTTGCCACGCTGAACGTTCGTCGCAGAAACAGGGTCGAGTAGGCGCCTCCCATACCGGTAAGGTCGGTTCCCGAAAATCCCGGTTCCCCGTACACAAAGATCGCCGACCCTCGTTCCCACCCGGCATCGTCAAATGTCGATCCGGTCCAGCTGACGGGATTTCCCGGCGAGGGATGGCTGCTGCCGCGGAAGAAGCGCCACTCGCCGTCCAGGGGCATCAGAGTCGTGGCCGCCGGTGCGACCGGAATCCAGAGCCCGATTATGGCGGCAAGTTCCGTCAGGAGACGGAGGGGGGAACGCATTCCGATAGTCTGACCAAAGGTGGGAGAAGGTCAAAATCCCTTCCGCCGCCGATCCCGATCCAGGCGCAACCTGGATAGCCCCCGTTGGTAGTCCCGCCTTCAGGCGGTTCAGATTTATGGGCCGATCCTCCGCGTGACTGCGGAACCCCGCATATCTCATTCCCGGCGTTCGGGAGCCGTCTCGTCATGCACCCGCCCGATCCGTCGTCGTAGCCTTCCCGCCGATTTATTTCCCCCGGGGGGTGCCGCATAATCCCGCTACGATCATTTCCACCGTCTTCTCCAGCCCACCCTGGTTGTCGCGGACGACTTCCCGGGCGATCCGGCCCAGCTCGGCACGCCTTTCCGGACGGGACAGCAGGTCGCCCAGCACCCGCTCAAACTCCGTGGCGTCGGCGACGCTTACCGCCCCGCCGCGGGCCAGAAACTGGGGCACAACCTGCGGGAAGTTCTCCATCCGCGGCCCGAAAATGACGGCCTTACCGAGGGCTGCTGGTTCGATCGGATTCTGTCCGCCACCCACAGTCAGGGACTTACCCACAAAGACCACGTCCGCTCGATCGTAGAAATACCGGAGTTCGCCCGTGGTGTTGACCAGCAGGCAGTCGATCTCGCCCGGTGCGCGCTGTAGTCCCGGGGTGATCTCGTTGCGATAGGCAAAGCGCACCCCCAGTTCGGTGAGTTCACGACCCACCTCAGCCCCGCGCTCATGGTGGCGGGGAACCAGCACCAGGAAGAGTTTGGGGAATCGGGTCCGAAGCTGGCGGATGGCCCGCGCCAGGATGGCTTCCTCGCCCGGGTGGGTGCTCCCTCCGACCAGGACCGGGGCCGATCCGTCCACACCGAGTTGGGCCAGAAGTCCGGCGACGTCGAGACGGAGGCCGGCGGCGGGTGCGTCATCGGCAAACTTGAGGCTGCCGACCACGTGGATCGCCTCGGGTTGGACCCCCAATTCCGTGAGGCGGGCGGCATCCGCCTCGCTCTGGGCCCCGACGCCCGTAAAGCCGGCGAACAAGTCACGGAAAAGGAAACCGGCGCGGCGGTATCCGCGCTGGGAGCGATCCGAGATGCGCGCGTTGACCAGAAAGTAGGGCAGCCCCCGGCGTTGCAGTCCCCAAATCATGTTGGGCCAGATTTCCGCCTCCACGAAGATCAGGGCCTCCGGATGGATCGAGCCCAGGGCTCGCTGCACGTGTTTCCGTCGATCAATCGGGTAATAGATCTTGGAAACATGGGAGGGCAGGCGGCGGTGCAACTCCCCCATGCCTGTGGACGTCGTCGTGGACACCACAAATTTGTGATTGGGCAGGCGGGGTTCTAGAGCGGCAATGAGGCGGGTGCAGACGGCGACCTCGCCGACGCTCACCGCGTGAATCCAGAGAATTCGCCGATTGGTGAGGGCCTGCTTGAGCTTGCCGTCGTACTGCCCAAAGCGCTGTCCGAAACCGGCCACCCAGTTGCCGCGCCGGTACATCTTGAGGAAGTAGAACGGCGCGCTCAGGGCAAAGCCGATATTCAGCAGGAAATTATAGAGGAATCGCTTCACCGTCGTGTCCGGCGACGTTACCGGAAGCGGCCGGGGGGCGAAGGAAAAGTTGCGGACAGGTTACGGAGAAGAGGGGCCTGGCCGGGGCGGCGCGGATGCCGAAACAAGTCGGGGCACACTGCGCCGAGGGGCCGCGAAGTTTTGGGGTGGTGGAGCCGAGGGGATTCGAACCCCTGACCTTCTCATTGCGAACGAGACGCTCTACCAACTGAGCTACGACCCCGTTCCCCAAAAATGCGGGCGGATGGATGGCAGACCCGGCGCGGGAACGCAAGCATGGGTTCTGAGGCTGTTTTCTTGCGGGGTGACGCCGCGACTCTCTCGGACCGTGAGGTCCCAGGGATCTGCGCAAGAAAAAGCCCGCCAAAGCGGCGGGCTTGTCGCAGTGTCGCAGTGTCCCAGGGGAACCGATAACGTGGGCGACGAGCGTCGCCGGGTTACCTCAGCACCTCAGGGGGGCGATCAATGGAGGGTTACGCCTTGTCGCCGAAGTTGCCGATCGCCTCGACCGGGCAGCCTTCCATGGCTTCTTTGCAGGCGGCTTCCTCTTCGGGGGATTCCGGCTGTTTCTTCACGTAGCTGTAGCCGCCGTCCTCCCAACGGGTGAAGTTGTTCGGAGCCGTCTCGCGGCACAGGTCACAGTCGATGCACTGGTTGTCCACGAAGAAGAGACCAGCGACGTTTTCTGAGTATTTGTTAGCGATATCGGCCATGGCAGAGCTCGGTTAAAAAAGCAGCGCGTGATATTTGGGACGATGCCCGCCGGGCGGCAAGCGGGTTTTTCGTTCGGAGTGAGAATTATGCGGTCCGCGAGCCCTCCGAATCAATTGTCGGACGGATACAGATCCACCACTTCGCCGCCGACGACACGCAGTCCGACCGGCAGACTTACCAGCACCGGCAGACCGTATTCGAGCGTGTTGGAGGCTGTTCCACGAGGAAGCAGTTGTGGCAGGATTGGCTCCAACTGGGTTCCGACCGCCAGGATCCGGCCTAAACCCGCATCATGGTGCAGGGCCCGGGAACGAATCTCGACCGCCATATTGGTCCGAAGTTCCAGGTTGAGAGGCTGCCTCAGATAGGCAATGACACGTTCCGGACGATCACCGCTTAGAGTGAACAGAGCTTCACCGACGACGACGTTCTCCCCGGATCGGCGAAGAATGCTGGAAACAACGCCGTCCATGGGGGCGACTACGGAGAGGGGCTTCACCTGGGTTTCCAGCAGTTGCAGCTCCTTTTCTTCGAAATCCAGGGCGACCTTTACCGCAGATGGAATCTCCACTTCCAGGCGCCTTTCCTCGGGTTGAAGTCGGGTAATCCCCTCTTCGAGTTCCTGCACCAGGCGTCCTCGTTCCTCAATCTGCGCGTTGAGGCTGTCGAGGTCGCGTTGGGCAATCTGATACTCCGCTACACTGATTGGGGATCGGGAGGAGGGGACTTGCGCCGGACTGGCCTCTGTGGATGGAATCGCCGGTTGCTGCCGAAAATTCATGAGCTGTTCCTGGCGCGTCAACTCTGACCGGAAATACGCCTGCTGGGCCTTCAGGGAGGCCAGTTCCGTCCGCTGGCTCATCCAGTCGAGCCGCAGTTGTAGGTAGGAAATGTCGTTGTTCTGCTGGCGCAATCGCGCATCGAGGCTTTCGCGGAGCAGTTCCAATCGGGATCGGCTCAGCTCGAGTTTGGCCGCCAGGGCGCGGGGATCGGAGGGGTGCAGGATCGCGAGGATTTCCCCTTGGGAGACCCGTTGGAGGAAGCTGACCCGGAGATCGAGTATTTGTCCGGCCTGTGGGGCGGATACCAAGGATCGGATGGCCTCCACTTCGCCCACGAGTTGGGACGGACCGACGTAGTTTCGCCAGGTAAGGATGGCCAGGACCAAAACTGCGGCAAAGACCAGTCCCGGCACCACCGCGATGCGGAACTCCCGAAAAGCAGCTCCTGGCGGCGACGGAATGTGTGGAAGCTTCTCCATGGGTCAGACTTCGGACTCGTCCTCGGCTTTCAGGCTGGTGACCCGGGAAACCCCCGGCAACGATTTCAGCTCGCCTAGCAAATCATCCATCCGACCGCTATCCCGAAGGAGCAGGCGGTAGCTCAGGTCGGTTCCCTCGTATCCCACGTTGGACCGCTGGCTCGCGATGGTGGCTTTGCGCGCGTGACGGTCCAGCAGTCCTACCAGATCGGGCAGATCGGTCAGGGGGCGACCCCAGTGCAGGTTCAGGATCATGTCGTACCGGTGGCGGGAACCGAAATGGGTCCAGTGCAGATAGAGCATCAGCACCGCGAACACCAGCGCTCCCACAATGGCGGTGGTGAATTTGCGGGTGCCGCAGGCCATGCCCACGGTAATCGAGGCAAGAATGTAGGTGGTGTCCAGGGTGTCGCGGAGGACGTTGCGAAACCGGACGATGGCAAATACCGCCATCAGTCCGAAGGCAATGAGAAGGTTGTTGGCCATCACCATCATGACCACCGCGACGATCAGGCAGAGGACGACGAGCGCATTGACGAAGGAGCGGGAGTAGCTCAGGCCGCTGTGGCAGACCATGTACACCCAGGCAACAACGTGGCCGCCCAGAAAGGCGAGCATCAATCCCAGGGCCATGCCCATGAAATCATCCGGCCCCGAACCGTAATCGCCCCGCAGAAGAAAATTGCCCATGGGAACGCCGATTTATGCCGCCCTGGCCAGGAGGTTGTCGAGTCTGCTGAGCCGCGCATCGCGTCGTTTAGCGCCTTCGGCGGCCGAAGTGGTGAGGAACCGGGCGGCCCCCCTGGGGTGGAAAAAGTGCTCTCCCTTGCGGGCGATGCCGTCCGCAAACTTGGAGGCGGAGCCCTGCCGCAGATTGAAGATTCTTACCATCTCCTTGAACCAGTCCGGGAACCGGCCGGTGAATTTCAGCTCCAGCACCACCAGTCGGCCATACACGCAGGTCGGATCGTCCAGTTGCTCGGTAAACCGGGTCACGAATTCCGGCGCAATCAGTACATTGCGGTCCATGGTCACCCGCACTGAATTATCCGCGACGCTGATCCAGGCCTCCCGATCATAGCGGACATGCGCCACCGGGCAGGCTCGATCACGGGTCATGAGCTCAATGAATCGCTGAATGGCCACCAATTGACGCGGATCACCGGAGACCAGTTCGGACGGGTTTGGCAGGTGGCCAGCCAAAATGGATTCCACGGCCGGGCGCTTGATCCCCGAGCGTTGCTTGATGATGGCGTCATTCATCCGCCGCTTGATCTCAAAAAAGACCGGGGCGTTGGGATTGTCCTCGTAGAAGCGAAGCCGGAGTTTGTAGCGGTTTTTATCCCCGTTGATGGTGCCCCAGTAGATGGCCAGCAATTCGGAATCCAGATACAGGTTGTGGATCGTATAGCTCAGGTCGGCACGCTTGGCGCCGTACTCGTCGAGCTCCAGGTAGGACCGCACGAATTCCCGCACCGCCAGGGCGAGCTCCTCGGGAATTACGTACTTCAGCTCCCACCGCTGAAGCTGCATTTTGTCGTCAGCCATAAACCTATGCCGGAGACTCGCCTGGAATCACCGGAACGGCACCCAGATGACACTGAATTGTGACGGATTTCTCAAAGAAATTCTGGGGCGCATGGTGTGAATTCACTAAAGGACCGGTGCTGTCAGGACTGAGATGTTCTAAGCAGACGCTGTGCCGAACAGGAAACGGCTGCGTCTTCCGTTCCTGATCCGGGTTACTGCTGAATGATTTTGACGGCGTGGGCGTCCTTTCGCAGCCTGTTTCAGATTGTTGCACATGAAAACACTCCTTCGCTCGTTCGCCGTCGTCTCCGTAGTGTCCGCCATGGCCCTCCCCGTCCTTCGCGGGGCGGATGTGGATGTCAGCAAGCTTCCTGCCGCCGCCGCGGCCAAGGGCGTCACCTTCGACAAGGACATCAAGCCCATTTTTGAGAAGTCCTGTTTCAAATGCCACGGCGCCGAGAAGCAAAAGGGCAAATACCGCCTGGATACTTTGGAGGCGGCGCTCAAGGCCGGTGAGAACGGCGAATCCATTCTGAAGGGCGACAGCGCCAAGAGCCCGCTCGTCCACTCCGTGGCCCGTCTGGATCCGGATGCCGCCATGCCCCCGGACGGCAAGGGCGATCCGCTGACCGCCGCCCAGGTGGGTTTGATCCGCGCCTGGATTGACCAGGGGGCGAAGTGAACGAGCCCCGGGATTTCTCACCGGGCTGAGAGCCCGTCCGAAAACTCAGAGGGGTCCTGCGGCGAGGGATTTTGGTGGTGGCCAAGGCGGGGAGGCCGGCGCATCCCCTTAGTGGGCTGTAACGGCCGAGCCAACGCAG
>JBDKKE010000300.1:0-17609 GCA_039796255.1 Verrucomicrobiota bacterium
TGGAACACGCCCCTACCACCCACACGATCGGTAGGGATGCGTTCCACCCGCGTCCCCATATTCCCCCGTTTGGCTCGTGGATACCCTCAGGGGATCGGGGGTAGTCCCAACGCGTGGGGACTACCCGCGTTCCATCATGGGATTGCCCACACACGCAGCGGATCTGTAGTGGGGCGCGGGTGGAACACGCCCCTACCACCCTCCCCATCGGTAGGGATGCGTTCCACCCCCGTCCCCATATTACCCCGTTCGGTCCGTGGACACACCACGGGGATCGCGGGCAGCTCCCACGCGCCGGGGCTTCCCGCGTTCCCGCAGGGGAATACCCACCCACGCAGCGGATCTGAAATGGGGCGCGGGTGGAACGCGCCCCTACCGGGGTGGGTTAAGCGGGACGTTCCAAGCGGAACAGTTCTCCGAGGCGCAGGTAGTCATTGCGTCCGGCCCGGCCCACCAGATCCAGCTTGAGGGGATCCGGCTTGCCGTCGGATGCCAGGACCGAGTCTGCCACGTGGAAATGAACAATCCGTCCGAGGACGACGTGTCCGGCGATCGGCCCCTCACCGACGTGAATGATGCGGTCCAAACGGCACTCGAACGCCACCGGCGCTGCCGCCACCCGCGGAGGACGGACCGAGTGCGCCGGCGTCGGGATCACTCCGAAGCGCTCAAACTCGCTCTCACCGTAGGGGAGCGTGGCCGCCGTCGCGTTCATCGCCTCCACCAAGGCCAAGGGAACCAGATTCACCACGAACTCCCCGGTAGCCTCCACGTTGCGCAGGGTATCCTTGGGACGCCCATGACGGTCGTTGGCTGGACAAAAGAGCAGGGTCGGCGGACGCGCACAAACGCCCTGGAAGAAACTGAACGGCGCGAGATTGGTCGTCCCCTCCGGCGACACTGTGGACACCCAGGCGATGGGACGCGGCAGAATGGTGGTGGTCATCCACTCATACATATCGCGCGCACCCAACGTTTCAGGATTCAGTTCCATGGCAGAATCCGATTAAGGATGCGACAGACCCCCTCGTCGACGCCCAACCACTCCTCCTGACGACTCACATCCGGTGGGGCGAGGCTCCTGCCGAGCCGTTCGCGCAGCCGCGGTTGACGTGGTGGGGACTCCACACGCGCACGGCTCACAGGGTTTTGTGGAAAGGCAGAAGGCAGAAGGCAGAAGGCAGAATGAAGAGTAAAGGATGACCGCTTCGATCGGGTGGGGCGAGGCTCCTGCCGAGCCGTTCGCGCAACCGCGGTTGACGTGGTGGGGTCTCCACAGGCGCACGGCTCACCGGGAGGTTCGCCCCACCGGGGCGGTGGCTCCACCGCGGCCACCGACCACTGACCACCACCCCTACTGATTCCTCACCGGCATCTGCGCCCCAACCCGCTCACGCCATCGCGTGAGATCGTTTCGGAGTTTATCCGCCACCCAGGGTTTCAGCGTTACCTGATTAGTCTTCTCCCCGGGGTCCCGGTGCAGATCGTACAATTCCTGCCGGCCATCCTCGAAGAACTCGATCAGCCGCCAATCTCCCGACCGCACGGCGCCGTAGGGCGTGGCGCCGCCGGAATGGTAATGCGGATAGTGCCAATAGATGGCTTCCCGACGGATCGAACCCCTGCCCTTCGTCAGCGGCGCAAGGCTGATGCCGTCCACCACATGGCCGGGAGCGTCCGCAACCCCGGCCAACTCCAGCACGGTGGAGTACAGGTCCGGGGTGATGACCGGAGTGTTGTTCGTCCGTCCGGACGGAATGACTCCCGGCCAACAGGCGATCAGGGGCACCCGCACGCCACCTTCGTAAGGCGAGCCCTTGCCCGAGCGCAGGGGCACGTTGCTCGTCGGGGCGTTGGTGCCGCCCAGGACCAGGCCCCCATTGTCGGAGGTGAAAAGGATGAGCGTGCGTTCGGCGAGCTGCAGGGAATCCAGTGTGGAGCGGATCCTTCCCACCGCATCATCCACGCTCTCCAGCAGCGCGGCGTAGGCGGCGTGATGTTGCGGCGCGGAGGGATCCGCCCGGGCCCGATAGCGTGCGACGACCTCCGGCTTTCCGGCGATGGGCTGATGGACCGCGTAGTGGGCGAGGTAGAGGAAGAAAGGGCGATCCCGATGGGACTCAATGAAGGCACAGGCCTCCGCCGCCTCCCGGTCGGTGAGGAACTCACCGGCAGGTCCGTCCACAAGCGTTGGAATCCGATAGGGCGAGACATAGCTCGGCGGTTGTCCCCGATGGGTGCCTCCCACATTGCGGTCAAACCCCTGCTGCTCGGGAGAACACTCCGGTCCGCCCAGATGCCACTTTCCCACGCTGGCAGTGGCGTAGCCGGATCCCTTCAGCGCGCGGGCAAGGTTCCATTGGTTGGTGGACAACTGCTGGGTCCACACCGGCGACTTCAACGGCGCATGGGTGCGTCCATCACCCGGGATCCAGTCGGTGAGGTGCAGACGCGCGGGGTACTGTCCGGTGAGCAGGCTCGCCCGCGTGGGGGAACACACCGTGCAGGCCGAATACGCCTGGGTGAACCGCAGTCCGTCGCGGGCCAGCTGGTCGAGATGGGGCGTCTGGTGAAATGGGCTCCCGTAACAGCCCAGATCGGTCCAGCCCAGGTCGTCGACAAGGATGACGATCACATTGGGGCGGGTTGCCGCCGTCGCGGAAAGGATTCCCCATCCGGCCATCAGCAGGACCGCAAACAGGAGTCGCTTCATTGGCCCAGGGGATTCAAAAATACTTCTCCACGATCCAGCGTGGCTGCCACTCGTCGGGCCTTCGGACGTAGCCGTCCAGGTTCAGGACTCCGGACTTCGGCTCCGGCACGGTGAGCGCCTGCCGGTCTCCCACCCGCTGCTGCCAATCCCGCATCAGGGTCAAAAGACGCGTCCGCTGGTCGGCAAAACTGGCGTCCGCCGCGAGATCCCGTTTCTCGAACGGGTCGGCCTGCAGGTCGAACAGTTGCGAGCGTCCGATCTGCGGATACACGATCAGTTTCCAGCGCTCATCCCGGACCGCCCGCATGGTGTCGGTAAAGGGAAGAAAGACGGAGTCGCGGATTCGTTCCCGAGCGCCGGTCCACAGCGGTTGCAGGCTCTCTCCCGCCAGTCCGGGCAAGGGTGGCACATCGGCGAGTCCGGTGATCGTCGGGAAGAGATCCAACAGGTAGGTAAAGGCGTGGGTACTTCCTCCCGCCGGAACTCCCGGGCCGGCCACAATCAGCGGACACCGCATGCTGTGTTCATAGACACTCTGCTTGCCCAGCAGTCCGTGACTGCCCAGCGCCAGGCCATGATCGGCGGCATAAATGACGACCGTATTGGTGCCCTGGGGTGAGGCGGCGAGGGCGGCGAGAATACGCCCCACCTGTTCGTCGAGGTGAGTGATCAGACCGTAGTACTCGCACAACTGGTCCCCGACTGTCCCGGGCGTCCGCGGATACGCCGCCAGGTTCTCGTCACGCAGGTCCCGCGCGAATCCCTGATCGAACGGATGCAGGGGTAGAAAGTTCTCCGGCAGCGGCGGACGTCGCCGGTAATACCGTTCGCGGAAGGCCTCGGGTGGATTGCGCGGATCATGCGGCGCGGTGAAGGCGACGTAGCAGAAGAAGGGGTTCGCAACGGACGCATTTGTCAGGAAACCGATGGCCGCATCGGCGAATTCCTCGCTGGAGAACTTGGACGCCGTCCGCTTCGGCCCCACGACCCCATGGGTGACATCCCTCACCGGCACCTGGGTGTGATCGGCCATGCCGCCGAAGAAGACCGAACGCCCCTCGGGAAAGCCGCGCACGAAGGACGCCTCGCCGTTGTGCCACTTCCCGGTGGCAAAGGTCGCATAGCCCGCCTCGCGAAGCACCTCGGGCAGCAGGCGCGTCCCGGAGAGATCCGCCTTCACGTCCAGCCAGGTCCGGCCGCTCATCAGCATGGCCCGGCTCGGCACGCAAACCGCGCCACTGTTGGAGCCGAAGCAGTAGTTCCTCCGGAAGCTGAATCCGCGCGCCACCAGACGGTCCAGGTTTGGCGTTTCAATTGCCGGATTCCCCCACGCGCTGATGGTGTCCGCCCGCTGGTCATCCGCGAAGAGCAGCAGGACGTTCGGACGATGGGCGGCGAACCCCGTCGTGGCAGCCAGCCACCCCAGGCCCAGCGCCCACCCAATCCACCTCCATCGTGAAGAAAGTCTCATGAGTTTCTCAGCGGGGTGCGGGCTTGTCGGGAAACGGTCCATCCACACCCGGACCACCGGGCTGTTGATCAGCGAACTGATCGTCGTCCTTCAGCTCGCGCTTCAGCCGCGCCAGTTCCATCTTCAGCCGACTGACGGTCTCCCGCTGGTCCGGATCCCCGTAGAGGTTGCGCAACTCGTCGGGATCCTTCGTCAGGTCGAACAGCTCCCACTGATCCTTTTTCCAGTAATGGATCAGCTTGTGGGTTGGGGTGCGGACGCCGTAATGCGCGCGCGTGTTGTGGTGTCCCGGATCGTGGTAGTAGCGGTAGTACATGCTGGTCCGCCAGTCCGACGGACGCTGTCCGCGGAAGAGGGGCACCAGGCTGCGACCCTGCATGTCGGCGGGCACGGCCAGTCCGGCCAAGTCCATGAAGGTGGGCGCGAAATCGGGGTTAATGACCATGGCCTCCTCCACCAAGCCCGGGCGGATCTGTCCGGGCCAGCGCACCAGCAGCGGCATGCGGAGGGAGGGTTCGTACATGAAGCGCTTGTCGTAGAGACCGTGATCGCCCAGGAAGAAGCCCTGATCGCTGGTGTAGATCACCACGGTATTCTCGGCGAGTCCGTTGGCGGCGAGCCAGTCCAGCAGGCGACCGAGATTGTCATCCACCGACTGGATGCAGGCCAGGTAGTCCTGCATGTACCGCTGATACTTCCAGGCGTTGAGCGCCTCGCCGGTGAGCGTCTGTTTCAGCCCCCCGACCGTGATCTCCACCTCCCGGGGCACGGACCCCAGCCACTGCCCGCGGGCGGGGCCCTGGAGTTCCGCCGGCGGTTCGAGCTTCAGGTCACGGCGGGTGAGGTCGTCAAAGACCCTCTGGCGGTTCTCCTGCAGGGCGTCGGTGCGGGTGGCATAGTCATCGCGCAGCGTGGCCGGCTCGGGAATGACCTTGTCGGCAAACTGCGCGCGGTGCTTGGCATCCGGTTCCCACGGACGGTGCGGCGCCTTCTGATGACTCATCAGGAAGAAGGGACGGTTGGTCGGGCGCTGTTTGAGAAACTCGATGGACAGATCGGTGACGATGTCCGTGACGTATCCCGGGAAGACCTGGCGTCCGCTCGGCGTGAGAAAGGCCGGGTCGAAATAGTCCCCCTGACCGGGAAGCACCTTCCAGTCGTCGAAGCCGGTCGGATCACTGCCCAGATGCCACTTGCCGACCATGCCCGTGTGATACCCCGCGGCCTGGAGGTATTTGGCAACGGTGGGCTGGGATCCGTCGAAGCGGTTGAAGACCGGCACCCCGTTAATGTGCGAGTACTTGCCGGTGAGCAGGGTGGCGCGGCTGGGGGTGCAGATCGAATTGACCGCAAACGCGTGCTTGAACCGCATCCCCTCCCGCGCCAGGCGGTCCATCTGAGGCGTCTGATTGACCCGGCTGCCGTAGGCGCTGATCGCGTGGGCCGCGTGATCATCGGTCATGATGAACAGAATGTTCGGACGCTCGGCTGCCCGAACGGCGAGGGCTGTCACGACGGCACCCAGCAGGATCCACCAGGAACGATAGTTCATGATGGCGACGATGGTTATCCGGACACCGTCGCCAAGGCGACCCCGTTTCCCTTCCCGAAGCGAATCCAACCCACTCCAGGCTTGTCTTGCGCCGGCGGTTGGCGGTTATCTCTTCTTCATGGCACCCCAATCGCGCACCCGCCGTCCGCGCGGCTTCACCCTGATCGAGCTCCTGGTGGTGATCGCCATCATCGCCATTCTCGCCGGCATGCTCCTGCCGGCGCTGGGTCGGGCCAAGGCCAAGGCGCTGACCATTCGCTGCAACAGCAACCACCGCCAAATCGGGATTGGACTGCACCTGTATGCCGACGACAACCGCGATTCGTATCCGGCTTACAATGGCTGGGGTACCATGGGTGGGAAGAAGGGAGCCATAGACCTTCACACTGGACTTACCGCCGCGACGAATCGGCCGATGAACAAATACGTGCCGGCGCTCGAGGCATGGCGCTGCCCGGCGGACAAGGGAGATTCCCTGTACGTGAAGACCCAGTTTCCCAAGGGGGTCAAGACCTGTTACGACGCCTGGGGCAACAGCTACCTGACGGTCTGGGCGGTGGAGACGCTCCGGGTAAAGCACGTGACGGGTGACACCGCTGCGCCGAAGGGCTCCAAAGAAGCGACGCCCATCAAATCCAGTGAGATCGCCCTGAGTGCCTCCAACAAGCTGATTCAGGGCGACTGGCCCTGGTGGGCGGACCGCGACAAGAAGGATCCGGCGAGCCAGTGGCACAACTACAAGAACCAGTATCGGTTCAACGTGCTCTTTGGCGACGGCCACACCGAGTTCTTCGCGTTCCCCAATGAGGCCTACAAGTGGAACTACACCGGACCCAAGCCAGATCCGAGTTTCACCTGGTGGTGAGCGCTACGGGACCCACTCCGGCCCGAACGCCTCTCAGGCGCCGTCGAAATACTGGACGTTGTCCGCAGCCTGCAGGGCGCGATCGAGCTTCCTGCTGAGCTGCTCCACCTGCGGCTCCTGGATCATGCTGTAGTGGTCGCCGGGAACCACTTCCATATCCACCTTCCGCCCGCAGGTTGCCTGCCATCCGAGGTCTGCCGGCCCCCAGGCCTCCCGGGCCTTGAAGACGGTCAATCGCCCGTCGTAGGGCCGGGGCTGATACGCCATGGCCGCGTGGTCGTAAATGTCGATCAGGTAAAACGAGCGCAGCCACAGGGGCACCGGACGACCCCGCCGGAGATACCAGCGGGTGAGGAAGCGCTTCAGCGGCTTGAGGACCGGTTGGTAGAAGCGCCAGTCCAGTTTGCGGGCTTCCTGATAAAGCCCGGGGGCATACGTATCCAACATGACCAACTGCGGCACGGTGTCGCCCATCGCCGAGAGCTGCTGGGCCATCTCGTAGGCGACGATTCCCCCGAAGGAATACCCGGCCAGCAAATAGGGTCCGCGGGGGCGGGCCTCCTTCAATTGCCGGACGTATTCAGCGGCGATGTTCTCCACGGTACGCAGGTGGATTTCATCCCCTTCCTGCCCTTGGTGGATCAGGGCGTAGAACGGACGGGTGGGCCCCAGGTGCCGGGGAATGAAGTGGCTCGCCTCGTTGGCGTGCACACAGAACAACGGCAAGCCCTCCCCCTCGGACTGGAGCAGGGCCATGGTGGGCCAGCGCGAACGCGGTTCGTTCTGGCGCAGCACTCCGGCGAGCCGCGCGATGGTGGGCGCCTCGAAGAGGGTTTCCATGGGCAGGGAGCGCCCGAACAGGGGCTCCACCTGCGCCAGCAGCCGGATGGCGATCATGGAATGTCCGCCCAGATCGAAGAAGTCGTCATGAATGCTGATGCGTTCGCGCCCCAGCAACTTCTCCCAGAGCGCGGTGAGTCCGCGCTCCAGGTCGTCCCGCGGCGCCACGTACCGGGCCGGTCCCGGACCCGCCTGGGACCCCGGGGCCGGCAGGGCCTGACGGTCAAGCTTGCCATTGGGGGTCAGCGGCAGGGCGTCGAGGACCACGAACGCGGTGGGAAGCATGTGCGCCGGCAGCCGGTCCCGCAGATGCGCGCGCACCCGGGCGATCCACGCCTCGCGTGATTCCGGATCGGAATGATCGCGGGCATCCACGGGCACCAGGTATCCGACCAATTGCTTGTCCCCGGGCCCCTGACGCACCTCCACCACGCGCTCCTTGACGCACGGAAGCTCATCCAGCGCGCTCTCGATCTCCCCCAGTTCCACCCGGAATCCCCGCTCCTTCACCTGGCGATCCGCACGACCGATGAACTCCAGGATGCCGTTGGGAAGCCAGCGCACCAGGTCTCCGGTGCGGTACATCCGGGCGCCCTCGGCAGGACGAAACGGATCGGGAAGAAACCGCTCCCGGGTCAATTCCTCGCGCCGCCAGTAGCCCAGGGCCACGCCATCTCCGCCGGTGTACAACTCCCCCTTGCGTCCCACCGGCACCGGCTGTCCCGACGGATCGAGCACGTACACGGTGGTGTGATGGACGGGACGTCCAATCGGAACCGACGTTCCTGGCTGAATCTCCTCCACCACCGGATGACAGCAGGTGAAGGTGGTGTTTTCCGTCGGACCGTACCCGTTGATCAGCACCCCGGGTCCCAGGGCCTTCCATGCCCGGCGCACGTGAGGCACGCTCAGGACGTCGCCGCCGGCCAGGATGTGTTTGAGTCCGCGCAGATCGTCCAGATGCTGGTCCACCATCAGGTTGAATAGTCCGGAAGTGAACCAGACGGTGGTCACCCCGTGCTTTCGGATGGTCTGAACAATCTCCTGCAGCGTCGGCCGGGGCTGGGATTGCAGCACCAGCCGGCCGCCATTCAACAACGCTCCCCAGATCTCCAGCGTGGAGGCGTCGAAGGAGAGGTTGGAGATCTGCAGGAAGGTCAGGTCCGGACCAAAGGGCAGGAAGTTTTGCTCGCGCACCAGCCGCACAATGGCGCGATGCGGCACCACGACTCCCTTGGGCGTCCCCGTGCTGCCCGAGGTGTACATGATGTAGGCCGGGTGCTGGGCGGTTACCACCGGCATGGACACCCGTGCGCCGGCGGCAGCCCCCGTCTCAGGCCCCTGATCCTCCTCCGGCAGCACCACCCGCGCGGTGTGCGCCGGCAGGCGATCCTGCAGATGCCGCTGGGTAAGCAGGACCGCCACCCGGGTGTCCTCCAGCATGAATTCCAATCGCTTGACCGGATAGGACGGATCGAGGGGGACGAAACATCCGCCGCACCGGAGAACCGCCAGCATGGAGATGACCAGGCCAAAGCTGCGGTCGAAACACAGACCCACTGGGTCCCCGGGTTTGACCCCAAGAGCCACCAACCGGACGCTCAGGGCCTCGACCCGCTGATGCAGGGTCCGGTAGTCCATCCGCATATCGTCCACCTCCAGAGCCACCCGGGTGGCGTGGCGGGAAGCGATCTCGTCAAAGAGGACTCCGATGGGGGTATCGCGCGGGTAGGGAGTGGCAGTGCCTGTCCACTCGATCGGAGGAAGGGCGGGCTGACCGGTCAGCGGTGATTCTCCCAGGAGCTCCTCGATGGTGGACTCCGGGGCGCGGGTCACCCGCTCCGCCAGACGCATGAGCTCGCTCATCCAGCCGCGAACGGTGTTCTCCTGGAACAGGTCGGATTTGTAGCTCCACTCCAGCACCAGCCGTCGCTCGTTTCCGGTGGCGTTGAGAAAAAGGTCGAAGTTCTCGAAGCGGCGCGGATTGCTGATGACGCGATGGGTGAGACCGTCGAAGGCCACCCCGTCGTCCATGTTCATGTCGATGTTGAACACCACCGGTACCAGGGGCAGGCGGCCCGGTTCACGGGGAACCCGCAGCTTTCGAATCAGGGTTCCAAACGTGTATCGCTGATGATCGAACGCGTCGAGCAGGGCGGTGCGCCGCTCTTTGAGATGCTCCAGAAACGTCCGCTCCCCGTCCACGTGACTGCGCAGGGCCAGCAGATTGACACAATGTCCGACCAGGTGCTTCAGGCCCTGGTCGCTCTGGCCGGCGGCCGGCAGACCCACCACGAGATCGGAAGCCCCGGTCAACCGGTGCAGCAGCAGTTCGTAAACGGCGAGCAGAAGGGTGACAAAACTGACCCCGTGCCGGGTGGCGGTTTCGCGGAGGCTGCGAACGAGATCCGGGGGCAGCTCCATGTCCAGACGGTTTCCCCGGAAGGTATGCCGCCCCTTCCGAGGTTGATCCGTGGGCAGATCCATCCGGGGCAGCGGCCCCGCAAACTTCTCCATCCAGAATTGCTCCACCCGGGCGTGGTCGGCGCTCGCGGAGAACTCCAGGACCGACGCGGCGTATTGGCTGAAGGGGACGGCGGGCGGCAGCGCCACCGGGGATCCGCGACGAATCCCATTGTAGAGCGCACCCAGTTCCATCAGGAGAATCCCGAAGCTCCAGCCATCACAGATCACATGATGGGCGGTCAGGCGCAGCCAGTGGCGATCCGGGGCAAGGCAGATCAGTCGCACGCGGAACAGCGGTCCCGTCCTCAGGTCGAACGGAGTGGTCATGTCCGCATCCGCCATCGCCGCCAGCTCCCGGTTCCGTCCCGATTCGTCCAGTCCTGACAGATCCAGCACGACGGTCTCCAGCCGGGTTTCGCGGGAGACGATCATCTGCAGATCGTTCGCGCTCAGGGTGGCCCGCAGGGACTCATGCCGTCCCACCAACTCCTGCAGCGCCCGCTCCAGGGCGGACCGATCGAGGCCACCCACCAGTTCCAGCGTGACGCTTTCGTTGTAGGAGCAGGAGGCCTCGACGCTCATCTCCGACGCCGACAGCACCTCCCGCTGTGCCTCGGTGGTCGGAATCGTGCAGTCGATCTCCGGCCCGGCGAAGGGGTCGAACTCGACAGGTTCCTCGCTGGCGTTGGCGGGAGTCAGCATGAGCTGGAATGCAGATCAACCGAATAGACAGGCTTCATGGCAACATGCGGCGGAAGGCGGGAAGTTCCCGCGCTCACCGCAGCGAAAGCAAGTCTGACAAGCAGGCGCCGGGCCAGAAAATCGCGGAGGGCAAGATGGCCGAGGGACACCCAGAGTAGGGATTTCTCGAGGGAGAGCAGGGCACACGGGACAGCCGTAACGATACAATAGGATTGGGGAGAGAGAGCCTCGCGTGCTCCGGACGGCGCCCCCGCCGCCCGGTCAGCGGCCCCCAGCGGACACCATCAGGTACTTCCCGGCCCGCTGGGGATCCGGGACAAACCATGCAGGCTCCCCCTTGGGCGTCCGGCCGAGTCGCGCCCCGGGCACCGGGGGCTGGTCGGCACGGATGACACGTTCCGCGGGCGCCGAGGTCTCACTCCGTCCCAAAGTCCGATTGACCGGCTCCAGCACGTACGCCCGCGCCGGGAGAAATCCCACCCCCTTCAATTCGCGCACCGTTTCCTCCATGCACGCCACCACCCGGTCCATGTCCGCCGGAGTATGGGCCGTGGTCATGAAGCAGGGGAATCCGTCCCAGATGTGGATGCCCTTCTCGCGCATCGCCACGAAGAAGAGTTCAATGTACGGCACCGAGTCGTCGTACTTCACCTTCCAGCAACTGCCGAAGTTCACCAGCCAGAACGGCACATTCTCCCGCTGGAAGAGGGCGTTGACCCGTGCGCGGAGGTTCTCGGTCATCCCGTTCAACTGCTCGTACAGCTCCGGATGATTCTTCATCCGCAGCAGGGAGGCGCGCGCTGCGGACAGGGTCAGCGGATGCCTCACGAAGGTCCCCGCGAAGTAGGTGACCGGCGCCTCCGGCACGCTGTCGTCCCCAAACTGCCAGGACCCGCCATCCAGGGCGTCCATGAAGTGGGCGCGGCCGCACATCGCCCCGATGGGCATGCCGCCACCGATGACCTTGCCGTAGGTGGCAATGTCCGCACGAACCCCGAACAGGGCCTGCGCGCCGCCCGGATGCATGCGGAAACCGGTGATCACCTCGTCGAAGATCAGCGCCGTCCCGTGCTGCCGGGTGATCTCCCGCACCTCCTGCAGGAAGTCCACCGGACGCCACTCCAGTCGGCGGCTCTGCACCGGCTCGCACAAAACGGCCGCCGCCTCCGAGCAGCGCTCGCGGATGATCTGCAGCGACTCCGGGGTGCCGTAGTCGAGGATCAGCATGTTCTGCACCGCCTCGGGCATGATGCCGGGCGCCGCAGGATAACTCCGGCGGCTCTTGCTGCCGCGGACGATCACCTCGTCATTGATGCCGTGATAGCTGCCGCTGAAGGCGATCACCAGGCTGCGTCCGGTCACAGTGCGGGCCATGCGCAGCGCGCCGAGCACCGCCTCGGATCCGGTATTGCACACCGCCGCCCGGTCGTGGCCGGTCAGTTCGCACAGGAGATTGGACACCTCTCCGGCGAGCGGGTGCATCGGTCCAATCTCGATGCCGGCATCCAACTGCCGATGGCAGGCCTCCTTGATGAAGTCGGGCATGTACCCAAACATTGAGCTGCCAAACCCATTGAGGACGTCGATGTACTGGTTGCCGTCAATGTCCCAAAGAGTGCTGCCACTGCTGCGCTCGACCACCGGCTGATAAATCAGCTCCTTGAGTTGCGGCTTGAATCCGGTGACCACGCGCGGATCCGCCATGCGGCCGCGGTGCTCCTGGGTGAAGGCCTTGCTCTTCGCCGTCTTGCGATTGTACCGCGCGATAAACGCATCGAGCCACGCGCGCTGGGGTGGCGTCAGATCGTCCACCCGCTCGCGCACAATCTTCGCCTGCGCGCCAAAGGTCTTCTGAAGATCCGGCGCATCCTCCAGCGCGTTGATCGTCGGCTTCGCCCCCGTCGCCCCCGGCCCCCCGGCGGGGACGCTTCCCGTTCCGGCGTGCGGCAGCAGGAACTCCGCGAGGCGGTCGAGATTCGGATACTCCTCGTTCAACTGCCGGAAGGTGATCTTCGCGCCAAACTTCTTGGTCAGTGTCGTGGCGATCTGGGTCAGGAACAGCGAGTCCAGCCCCATCTCCAGGAACGTCTGCTCCGGTTTGGCCGCGGCCAGGTCGAGTCCGCTGGAACTCTCCAGCAGTTCCTTGATCCGGAGGATCAGCCGCTCCTTGGGCGTTCCCGTGCCCGCGTCTCCGACGACCGATGCCGCCGCCATTCCCGGCGGTACGGTGCCTCCGGAAGCCGCGGGCCTCGGGAACGCGACCGGATCCACCCAGTGACGCACCCGTTCAAAGGCATAGGTCGGCAGGGAAATCCGACACCGCTGCTCACCTTCGTAAAACTTCGCCCAATCGATCTCGATGCCGCTCTGCCACAACGCCCCCACCGCCCGGAGCAGCGCGGCGAGTTCGGCGCCACCACCGGCCTGATCGGACAGCGAGGCCACCGCCACCTGGCGCATGGGATCCGCACTCTGCTGACGGGCGAGGGTGGTGGCGGTGGTGCGTGGACCGACCTCCAGCAGGACCCGGTCGCCGTCCGTCCAGGCGAAGCGGACCGCCGGCGCGAACTGCACCGTCGTCCGGAGATGGTGACTCCAGTAATCCGCGGACGTCGCCTCCGAGTCCTTCAGCCAGGTGCCCGTCACCGTGCTGATGATGGGGATCCGCGGCGGGCTCAGACGAATCTGTTCCACCACCCCGCGGAACGGCCCAATGATCCCGTCCATCATGGGACTGTGAAACGCATGGGAGGCGACCAGCCGCCGGCAAACCACGCCCTCCGACTCCAGCGTCGACTGCAACCGCTCGATCTCCGGATCGGGTCCGCTGGCCACGCACAATTGCGGTCCGTTGTTGGCCGCGATGTCGCAATCGGCCGGCAGCCTCCGCCGCACCTCCTCCTCGGGCAGGCGAATGCTCAGCATGGCGCCGGCGGGCAGGTCCTGCATCATCCGGGCCCGGGCAGCGACGAGGCGGACCGCATCCTCCAGCGAGAACACACCCGCCAGGCAGCCGGCGGTGAACTCGCCGATGCTGTGTCCCAGCATGGCCGCCGGCGCGATGCCCCAATGCCTCCAGAGCTGGGCCAGACTGTAGTGCAGGGTAAACAGGGCCGGCTGGGTGTAGCGGGTCTGCCGAAGCCGTTCGGCGGCGGCTTCCTCGTGGCCCGGCTCCGGGAAAATGACCGCCTTCAGATCCTCGCCCAAGGCTTCAGAGAACAATGCGCAGCACTGGTCGAACTCCCGCGCAAACACCGGCTCCCGCCCGTGGAGATCCCGTCCCATGTTCACGTACTGGGATCCCTGCCCCGGAAAGAGGAACACCACACCGGGCGCTGGCTCGGCCAACTCCCGGGTGGTGACCTGCGGAGGCGTCCGGTCCGCCAGCGCAGCGGTCAGTTCCGCCACCGAGGACCCCACCACCGTCCGTCGATGCGCAAAGCGGCGGCGTCCGGTCTGCAGACTGTAGGCCGCATCCGCCAGCGAAACCTGCGGATGCGCGGCCAACCAGTCCCGCAACCGGTCGGTCATGGCCTCCAGGGACGCCCGGCTGCGGGCGCTCAGCAGGAACAGCTGCTGATCTCGCGAAGGGCCGGACGCCGGACGCGGCGGAGGCTCTGTAAGGACGACGTGGACATTGGTGCCACCGACCCCGAACGACGACACACCAGCCAAGCGAGGACGCTCGCTCCGCGGCCATGGCAGGGTTTCGGACGCGACGCGGAACGGGCTGCTGGCAAAATCAATGGCCGGATTCGGACGCTCATATCCCAGGCTCGCCGGAATCACACCCTCCCGCAGCGCCAGCGAGGTCTTGATCAGTCCGGCCACCCCTGCCGCGGCGGTGAGATGGCCGAGGTTGCTCTTGATGGATCCCAGCGCGCAGTGCGCGGGAACCCCCGACGCCGGACGCCCCTGCCGAAAGGCCAGTGAGAGCGCCTCCACCTCGATCGGATCCCCCAGCGGGGTGGCAGTGCCGTGGGCTTCGACGTAGGTAATGTCGTCCGGCGAGACGCCGGCATCCGCCTGGGCCAGGGCAATCACCTCCGCCTGACCGCGCACGCTCGGCGCGGTGAAGCTGCCCTTCTCGCCGCCGTCGTTGTTCAGCGCCACCCCCTTGATCACCGCGTACACGGGATCCCGGTCGCGCACGGCGTCCTCTAGTCGCTTCAGCACCACCAGGCCCACGCCGTCGCTGAAACAGGTGCCCCTGCCCTGGGCGTCAAAGGCGCGGGTGGAGCCGTCCGGACTGTACATCCCCCCCTCGTTGTAAAGGCTGCCGCTCTGCAACGGGACGGTGATGGCCACGCCGCCCGCCAGGGCCAGATCGCAGTCGCCATCGCGCAGTGCGCGCACCGCCTGCGCAACCGCCACCAGGGAGGTGCTGCAGGCGGTGTGAATGCTCAGGGCCGGGCCGCGCAGGTCGAACTCGAACGCCAGCCGGGTGGCGATGTAGTCCTTTTCATTGGACGTCATCACCTGGAACTCACCCACCTGCTCAATGAGCTCGGGATGCCCAATCACATTGCGGGTGTAGTAGGTGTTGTTCCCCATCCCGGCATAGACGCCGATGAGACCGGAGAACCCGGCCGGATCGCACCCGGCATCCTCGAGAGCGGCCCAGGCGGTCTCCAGAAAGACGCGCTGCTGCGGATCCATGAGGTCCGCCAGACGCGGATTCACCCCGAAAAAGGCGGCGTCGAACTTGTCGGCGTCGGCGATGATGCCGCGCGCGGGCACGTAATCCGGATGATTCCGAATCTCCGCAGGAATGGAGGGGTCGAGTTCAGCGGGACTCCAGCGCGTGACGCTGTTTCGGCGGGCGAGCAGGTTCTCCCACAGTTGCTCGACCGACTCCGCGCCGGGGAAGCGTCCGCTCATGCCGACAATGGCCACGTCGGATCGGCGTCCAGACATCACCCGCGCCTGGCGCGCCCGGGCCATCTCCGCAGGCTCGAAAGTATCCACCGTCCGCTCCAGAAACGCCGCACACGCCCGAATGGTGGGGTGCTGATAGTGCTTCACGATGGGCAGGCGGAGTCCCCGCTCCTCCAACTGGGCGATGCACTGGATGCTGAGCAGCGAGTTGCCGCCCAGGTCGAAGAAGTTGTCGTCGAGACCCACGCGGTCCAGACCGAGACGATCCGCCCACACTTCGGAAAGCGTCCGCTGGACGGCGGATTGCGGCGCGGCGTAGGGAACATCCAGATCCGGCCGGCGCACGTCCGGTGCCGGCAGCGCGAGACGGTCAATCTTGCCGCTCGGAGTCTGCGGCAGGTGGTCCACGACGACGAAGGCGGACGGCACCATGTAGTCCGGAACCAGCGATCCCAGATGCCGGCGCAGATCGTTGGTGCCCACCTCCTGTTTCGCCACGTAATAGCCCACCAGCCGCTTCACCCCGGGACGATCCTCCCGCACCGCCGCCACCGCGTGCTCAATAGCCGGATGCTTCTCCAGGGCCAGCTCCACCTCCCCGAGTTCGATCCGGTATCCGCGAACCTTCACCTGTCCGTCCATGCGGCCGTGATACTCCAGGGCCCCATCCGCACGCTCCACCACCCGGTCGCCGGTGCGGTACAAACGTCCTCCGGGCAACAGGGGATCGGCCAGGAAGCGGGCTTCCGTCAGGTCGGGCCGGTTCAGGTATCCGGACGCCACGCACGCGCCGCCCAGATACAATTCCCCTTCGTCACCGCGCGTCACCGGCTGCAGCGTCTCGTTGAGCACGCGGAGAATCACGCCCTCGATGGGACGTCCGATGGGGGGCAGGACGTCCCATCCAGCCGGATCGCCGGTGAGTTCGAACTCGCTCACCACATGACCCTCGGTGGGCCCGTACTGATTGCAGAAGCGGCATCCGGGCAACTGGCGGAACAGGTCAGCAATGGCCGGGGTAATCCGCAATTGCTCACCGCTGGTGAAGATTTCCTTTAACGAGGCCGGCACCTCGCCCGTCCGCGCCGCCGCCTCCGCGAGGTACTGGAGGGCCACGAAGGGCAGGATCAGACGATTCACCTGCTGCTCGCGGACCTTGCGCAGCAATCGGGTGGAGTTCAGCCGGTCCTCATCGGTGATCAGCACCAGCGTCCCGCGCTGCACCAGCGTGGCGAAGATCTCCTGAAAACTGACGTCGAAGCTGATCGGCGCAAACTGCAGGGTGCGATCCCCGGGATTCAGCACCGAGGTGCGGGCCTGCCACCGGATCAAATTCACCAGGGCGCCATGGGACATCACCACGCCCTTGGGACGCCCGGTGCTGCCGCTGGTGAACAGCACGTAGGCGGGATCCGACGGCCCGGCGGGGCAGGGACGCGGAGATGCAGGGGAACCAGCGGACTCCAGATCCTCCATCACCAGGATACGCGCCACCCTCCCCTGAAAGAGCGGTGCGTGGTCGCGGTCGGTGACCACCACCGGCGGCCGGGCATCCTCCAGCATCGCGGCGATACGTCCCGCCGGATAGGACGGATCCACCGGCACATAGGCTCCGCCCGCCTTCAGGATGCCCAGAACTCCCACCACCAGCCCCGGCGACCGGTCCAAACACAGGGCCACCGGGGTCCCTGGTCCGACCTCCTCAGCCGCCAGGGCCGAAGCGAGGCGGTCATAGGCGTGCCTCAACGCCCCAAAGCTCAGGCGCTGCTGGTCCTGTTCAAGGGCCGGGGCGTCCTGATGAACGTCCATGCCTGCTTCAAGGAGCTCGACGAGATTTCCAGGGACGGGGCTGGTCATGATACGGACTCTGAATGGCTGTGCCGCGACAGTTTATCGCACGTGCATCCCCTGAATGCAACGCGGCGGAGAATTTCAGGATCACCGGAGCGTCGCTTATCCTGCCCACCCCCATCGGTACGGATGCGTTCCACCCGCGTCCCCATTGTCCCCCGCCTGGCCCGTGGACACACCACAGGGATCGGGGATAGCCCCAATGCGCCGGGACTTCCCGCGTTCCCGCAAGGGAATGCCCACGCACGCAGCGGATCTGAAGTGGGGCGCG
>JBDKKE010000301.1:0-21306 GCA_039796255.1 Verrucomicrobiota bacterium
AGAAGGTGCCGTCGGGATTGGCGTTGAACTGGATGAAGACCAGGTTCCAGATCTCGATGCACTCGGCGGAACCCTTGTTGACCAGCGCGCCCCGGGTGTCGCCGGCGGGGGTGAGGTCCACGTGGAGTTCAGAGCAGGGACCGCAGGGGCCGGTCTCGCCCATCATCCAGAAATTGTCCTTCTTGTTGCCGTTGACGATGTGGACGGCGGGGTCGAGTCCGCGGGCGCGGAACTTCTCCGCCCAATAGCCCCAGGCCTCCTCGTCGCGTTCGCTGGGATCGCCCTTGGATTTGTCCGGATGGTAGATGGTGGCGTAGAGCCGCTCGGCGGGGAACTTCCAGGTCTCGACGATGAGTTCCCAGGCCCAGTCGATGGCGTCCTTCTTGAAGTAGTCACCGAAGGACCAGTTCCCCAACATCTCGAAAAAGGTGTGGTGGTAGGTGTCGAGACCCACGTCATCCAGATCGTTGTGCTTTCCGCCGGCGCGGATGCACTTCTGGGTGTCGGCGGCCCGGGTGTCGCTGCCCGGGATGGCGCCGCCCCACTTGGAGACGTCCGCCTTCCGCTCTCCCAGGAAGATGGGCACGAACTGGTTCATGCCGGCATTGGTGAACAGCAAATTGGGGCTGTCGGGCATGAGGCTCGAGCTGGGCACGACGGTGTGCTGCTTGGAGCGGAAGAAATCGAGGAACGATTGGCGGATCTCGGTGGAGGTCATCGTGGACGGAAGAGGGATCACAACAAAGGCGCGAAGGCGCAAAGGGAAACCGGGAAGCGAGGAATTCTTCCAAATCTTTGCGTCTTTGCGTCTTCGTTGTTCATCAAATCGGAACGCGGAATCTAGGCGAAGAGGCCTGAACCGGGCTAGGCCGAAGTTGACGGTGCCATCACCCGTTTGCCTGTTGGCCTGTCCGGAGGGTCGGGCTAGGATCGATTCATCATGAAGGTGACCCGGCTGCTGCATACCCGTTATCGACTCAACGACCTGGAGAAATCCGTGGCCTTTTACCGGGAGGTTTTGGGGTTGGAGGAGGTGCGCCGTCACAAGTCGCCCCGGGGATCCGAACTGGTCTTCCTCAAGGCGCCGCAAAGCGAGGAGACCATTGAGCTGTGCCATTTTCCCTCCTCGGGACCGGTGGTGGTGCAGACGGATCTCACTCATCTGGCCTTCGAGGTCGAATCGCTGGAAGCCTTCGGGAAACACCTGGAATCGATGGGGCTGAAGTATTCCGACGGCCCGACCTACAAGCCGGACGGCACCGGCGGGTTTGCCTTCATCGACGCGCCGGAGGGCTACGAGATTGAATTGATCCAGCGGAGTCCGGCGGCCCAGGCGGGTGCGGGCACCTATTAGTATTAGGAATCGGGCCCATGGAATGGAGGTGCCGCCAGTTTCGCTTCGTGTTCCCGCGTCCGGCGCTGGTCATGGGCATCGTGAATGTCACTCCGGACTCGTTTTCCGACGGGGGACGCTTTCTGGATCCTGCGGCGGCCGTGGAGCACGGACTGAGACTGGTCTCTGAAGGCGCCGACCTGCTGGATATCGGGGGTGAATCCACGCGTCCGGGGGCGGCGCTGGTTTCTGGAGCGGAGGAATTGCGGCGGGTGCTGCCGGTGCTGGAGGGGTTGGCGGCGCGGGTGACGGTGCCGCTGTCCATCGACACCGTGAAACCCGCGGTGGCCCGGGCGGCGGTGGCGTCGGGGGCGGCGGTGATCAATGATGTGGCATCCGGACAGGCGGATCCCCTCATGAGCCGTGTCGTCGCCGACACCGGGGCCGGTTATGTGGCGATGCACATGCAGGGGACGCCCCAGACGATGCAGCGCGCGCCGGTTTACGGGAATGTGGTGCAGGAGGTCGGTGACTTCTTTGACGCCCGACTGAAGTCGCTGGTGGCGGCAGGGGTTTCCGCGGAGCAGGTGGCGCTGGATCCGGGAATCGGCTTTGGCAAGACGCTGGATCACACTTTGGATTTGCTCGCGCGGTTGGCGGAATTTACAAGGCAGGGCCGTCCACTGGTTCTCGGGGTGTCACGCAAGTCCTTCCTGGGCGCCATGCTCGGGGCGGGAATTGCGGATCGCCTTCCGGCCGGGCTGGCCTTCACGGTGTGGGCCTCGCTGCAGGGGGTGCGGATTTTTCGCACCCATGATGTGGCGGCGACGGTGCAGGCACTGCGCGTTGCCGAAGCCCTGGTGGCCCGAAAACCCGAATCAACGTGAACGTCTGGGTGTGGATAGAGCATGGCTGGCGTCCCGCAGTGGAGATCCTGATCCTCGCGGTCGGCATCTATTCCGCCTTCCAGTTCGTGCGCGGCACCCGCGGGGCGCAGATGCTCACCGGACTGCTCGCACTGCTGCTGTTCCTGACCATCGTGACGCGGTTGCTCGACCTGAAGGTGCTCAACATCCTGTTGAACCAGTTCTTTGGGGTTCTCGCGCTGGCCCTGGTGGTGATCTTTCAGCCGGAGTTGCGCCGGATGCTGGCCGAACTGGGAACACTGCCGGTGTTTGTCAGCACGCGGCAGCAGCGGGAGAATATTGAGGACATCATCCAGACCGTGGACCGGTTGGCACCGGTCCGGATTGGCGCGTTGATCGCGATTGAGCGCAACCAGCAGTTGACCGAGGTCATCGAGGGCGGGGTGCCTATCAACTGCGAACTGACGCCCGAGATGCTGGAGACCATTTTTTTTCCCAACAACGCCCTGCACGACGGCGGGGTGGTGGTCCGGGACAACCGAATTCTCCGGGCGGCGGCGATCTTCCCGCTGACCACCCGGCAGGATCTGGCCAAATCGGTGGGCACGCGTCACCGGGCGGCGATCGGGCTGACCGAGGAAACGGACGCCGTGGCGGTGGTGGTGTCCGAGGAAACCGGCAGCATTGCCTACGCGCAGCGGGGCCAACTGACCCGCGGCGTCACCATCGAGGAACTGCGCGCCTTTCTCACCTCGGTGCTGGTGCCGCGCATCCAGCCACGGGGGTGGGCGGCCTGGATTGCACGCCTGAGGCGCACCGCCCTGAGGGCCTCGGGTTCCACGGAGTCCTGACATGAGTGTGCATCTTTTTTTTCGTGAGAACCGGTGGCAGAAGCTGTTCTCCGCCGGCCTGGCGGTGCTGATCTGGTTCACCGTGCGGTCCACCGAGGGGTTGCGCATGTCCAGCCTGGAAGCCGGCCGGACGCGGACTTTTGAGCGGATTTCCATCACGGTGCTCTCCAGTGCTGCCGATCTTGGGCGTTACCGGGTATCGCCGGAGTTCGTGCAGGTTGAACTCAGGGGCGATCCCGAGGTGCTGGAACGGCTCCCGCCTTCGGAGTTGGAAGCCTACGTGAATCTGGTGGATCTCAAGGCGACACCGCAGACGGTTCTGCTCCACGTCAATCCGCCCCCCGGCACCGACCTGGTCTCCGTGGCGCCCACCCGGGTTCTGGTGGACCGCCTGCCGGAAGGCTCCACCCCCTAGTCACTTTCATGCCTGCCCCCAAACGCATCTTCGGCACGGACGGTGTTCGTGGCCGCGCCAATGTGGAACCCGTGACCGCCGAGACGGCCCTGAAGCTGGGCCGCGCGGCGGCGCACGTTTTCAAGAACCTCAATGCCACCGCCCGCAATCGAGTCCGGCATCGCATCGTCATCGGAAAGGACACCCGGCTGTCCGGTTACATGCTGGAGAACGCCCTGTCCTCGGGGGTGTTGTCCATGGGAGTGGACGTCATCTTCATCGGGCCCTTGCCGACGCCGGGCGTGGCCTATGTGACTCGCTCCCTGCGCGCGGACGCGGGAATCGTCATCACGGCCTCGCACAACGCTTACGACGACAATGGCATCAAGTTCTTCCGCCACGACGGCTACAAGCTGGACGATCAGATTGAGCAGCAGATTGAGGATCTGGTATTCAGCGGGGACATCGAGATGGTGCGGCCCACGGCGAGTCAGATCGGCAAAGCCTTCCGCGTGGACGACGCGCTGGGCCGGTATGTGGAGCATGCCAAGGCTTCCTTTCCGCGCGGGTTGACGCTGGACGGGATGCGGGTGGTGGTCGATTGCGGCCATGGCGCGGCGTACAAGTCGACGCCGGAGGTGCTGCAGGAACTGGGGGCGGAAATTGTGGTGATGGGCAATCAACCCAACGGGACCAACATCAATGCCGACTGCGGCTCGATGCATCCCAATCTGATGTGCGCCAAGGTCAGGGAATATCGTGCTGATCTGGGAATCGCCCATGATGGCGATGCCGACCGGGTCCTGCTGTGCGATGAAGCGGGGCGGTTGATCGACGGCGACGACATCCTGGCGATTGCCGGGTTGAAAATGCTGGCCGAGGGAACCCTGGAACGGAAGACGGTGGTTGCCACGGTGATGAGCAACGCGGGGCTGGCGGTGGCGGTGCGGGCGGCGGGCGGCGAGGTGGTGGCCACCCAGGTGGGCGACAAGCACGTGATCGACACCATGTTGTCGGAGGGATTCAACCTGGGTGGCGAGCAGAGTGGACACCTGATCTTCCGCGAACACAGCACCACCGGGGACGGCTTGGTGGCGGCGCTCCAGATTCTCAGCGCCATGAAGACCCAGAGCCAGCCGCTTTCTGAATTGGTGAAGTGCTGGACCCGCTATCCACAGCTCACGGTCAACCTGCGCGTCCAGACCAAGGATCGTCCGCTGGAGGACATCGGGGGGATCATGGATCAGGTGCGGGCTGCTGAGGCGGAACTGGGCCCGAAGGGAGGTCGGGTCCTGCTGCGCTACTCCGGCACCGAACTGAAAGTCCGGCTGCTGGTGGAAGGTCCGGATCAGGCGGTGATGGATGCCTGGTCCGAGAAGATCTGCGCCGCCCTGCGGCGGCACCTGCCCGTGGAGGGCTGAGATCTGCGGCGATACCGCGTGGATCGCCCGGTTGCTGCGAACCGTCCCTCAGTAGGTGTTCACCTTGACGCCGAGTCGGTCCAGGGTGGAACCCTCGTCGCGGAAGAGCACGCTCATGGCCCGGAAGTAATCCGCCACGGCGCGGACTTCATCCCGGCTGGCGGTGGTGAGATCCCGCTGGAGTCGCAGCACCTCGAAAGTGGTGCTCTTGCCGTTCTCCAGTTTCTTCTGCTCGGCATCCAGCGCCGCCTCGGCGTAGATGCGGGCCTGTCGGGTGGCGCCGATGCGCTCGTACGAGGTCTGCGCGGCAAGGATCTCGTTGTCCAGCGCAACCATGATGCTTTGCTCCAGTTGCTTGTGCCGCAGGATGAGGCGTTCCCGCTCGACTTTGGCCGCCTTCAGGCCACTGCGCGCCGTCCGGTTTCCCAGAGGGAAGCTCAGCGTCGCGCCTACGCCGTAGTTCTTGTATTGGGTGTTGGCGATGTCGTTCAGGGAGCTGTCCACCAGTCCACTCCGGCTGTCGTAGTTCGCACCCCCGGCCTGGGTTTGGGCGGCAACGCCAAAGGTTCCCTGGAGGTCCAGCGAGGGATACATCTGGTTTTTGCGGAACCGGATGGTGACGTTTTGTTTCTCGAGCTCCAGTTGCGACTGGATGATGTCCGGTCGGAGGGTCAGTCCGCGGGACCAGCTTTCCTGTCGGCTGAACGGGTAGGGCTGCGGCTTGAAGGTTTCGCTGGGCTGGAAGGTGGTGTCGACGAGATCGGCGAAGTCCGAGGTCAACAGCCGCTTCAGCGTATTCTGCGCGACGTTGTACACCTGCTGGGCGCTGATGAGGTCAGCCCGGCTCTGGGCCACCTGCGCTTCCGCCTGCTTCTCCTCCAGGGGGGCCAGAGCACCGACCTCCACCCGCTTCTTGTTCTCCATGAGCAACCGCTCCGCCAGTTCCACCGCCTGCTGCTGCACCTCCACGCCCTTGATGGCGGCCGCGAGATCGTAGTAGGCCAGCTGCACGTCCGCCGCCGTGGTGATCAATTGGGCGCGGATGGACTGCTCCTCCTGCAGGACGGTTTTCTTGTTGAGCGCAATGGCCCAGCGGGCGTTGTCGATCCAGAAGTCCCTCAGCAGGGGCTGGGTCAGCGTGATGCCGGCGGCGGCGGGGGCAATGGCCTGGTAGCCAAACAACGGATCCCCAAACAGGTTGGTGCCGGTGGCAAATTTGCTGCGCTGGGAAAGCAGGGAGCTGGTCAACCGGTAGTCAGCCCCGGTGGGCAGCAGCCCGTTGAGTCCCATGGCGCCATCCTGGGACCAGCCCACATTGCCTGGAACCGGAATCTGACCCACGCCCGTCTGGGGAGGACGCGTGGCCTTGTCCGTGCCGTAGGCGAAGTTGAAATTGGGGTCGTAGGCGCCGTAGCTGGCGGTGAGATTCAGTTCGGCCAGTTCGGGAGAGTACCGGATGATCTGAATCGTCAGATTGTTCCTGAACGCCGTCTGCAGACACTCATCCAGCGAGATGGGGCGCGTCGTCGGGGTGGCCGCTTGGATCGCGGGCATCAGGGCCAGGGATAGGGACACTATCCCCATCAGCGTGCAGGATTTCATTCTGGGACCAGATTGAGGAGTTTGGCAGTGACGGTCAAACGTGACTTTACTACCGGCGTTAGGACCCGCTTGGGACGGAGGCGGTTTCACGCTTATTGAATCTTTCGCCGGGTCTTACAGGAGCGTTGAGTCCGCGGCCTCCCGCACCGCCCGGGCGCAATCCAGGGCGGAAGTGAAGGCGTCCTCGTGGAATCCGTAGCGAAAATAGCTTCCGGCAAAGAACACGGACTGGGTGGGCGTTCGACGGTTGAGTCCGGGAAGTTCCGCCTGCGCTCGAACGGCGCCGAGACTGAAAAGCGGATGCTCGTAGGCGATTTCGCGGATCTTTCGATCCGGACGGATGCTCCCGCCGCCATTGATCGAAACGAAATACTGGGTCGGACCAGGCAGGTCCTGCAGGCGGTTCATCCAGTAGACGGTCTGCGCCCGACTTCCGCCCTCGGGCGAGGCTTCCACCCGGTAGTTCCAGGCCGACCACGCCAGTCGGTGGGAAGGCATGACGGCTTCGTCGGTGTGAATGGTGGCGAGGTTGGGCTGGTACTGGAATTGCCCCAGCAGACGACGTTCGTGGTCGTCGGCATCGGACAGCAGGGCCAGGGACTGATCGGCATGGCAGGCCAGCACCACCCGGTCGAAGGATTCCGTCCGCCCATCCTCGAACTGCAGGACGGCGCCCCCGGCGGCAGATCGGGTCACTTGGCGAACAGGGGCTTGCAGGCGGATGCGGTCGCCAAAGATCGGCCACAGACGGCGAACATACTCCCGGGCGCCACCGTCCACGGTCCACCAGGGATGCTGGGTGTGGAGGCCAAGAAATCCGTGGTTGTGAAAAAACCGCAGCAGGGAAACGGCGGGGAAATCGAGCATCTGGTCCGGCGGCGTGCTCCAGACCGCACTGCTCATCGGAACCAGGTACAGGTCAAGGAAATCGTTTCCGTATCCCCGCTGGCGGACGTACTCACCGAGCGTGACCGGTTCCCATCGTGGATCGGACAGGGCGGCGACGGCGTCACGATTGAACCGGTGAATGGCCGAAAGGAGCCGCCAAAATCGGGGGCGGACGAGGTTCCGCCGCTGGGCGAACAGATGGTTCCATCCGGACCCGCAGAACTCCAGGCCCGCCGGAAGATGCTGCACGCTGAAGGACATGGAGGTCGGCTTGACCGGGACCTTCAGTTCTTCGAAGAAACGGCAGAGATTGGGATAGGTGACCCGGTTGAACACCATGAATCCGGTATCGAAGGCGACCGGATGCGTGGCGTGGGCCACGTCGATGGTGTTGGTGTGTCCCCCCGGGTAGCCATTCTGTTCGAACAGCGTCAGGTCGAATCGGTCCCGGAGAAACCAGGCGCAGCCCAATCCGGCAATACCGGTGCCGACGATGGCCAGCCGGGGCCGTTTAGGGGAAGCCGGGGCCGTGCCCATGAGGTGGAGTTGTCTCGGCGGCGGGGGGATCCGCGCCGGGGCAGGGAGTCCAAGCGGACGTCACCGCCTCACGCGCGGCGATCAGGAGGCAGTTGCTTGGCCGGATCGTAGGCGTCGTTGGGAATCGGGCGCAGATCCCAGATGAGTCCGGTCCAGGACATCACTTTCAGCAGGTAATAGGTGATGTCGATCTCCCACCAGTAGAACCCTTGTCGGACACAGCCCATATGGCGGTGGTGATTGTTGTGCCAGCCCTCGCCGAGGGTGATCAGCGACAGGAGAAAACTGTTGCGGCTGTCGTCCCCAGTCTCGTAGCGCTTGCGTCCCCAGACGTGGGCCATGGAGTTGATGCACGCGGTTCCGTGGAATAGGAACGTGGTACTGATGAAGAATCCCCAGACCAACAGTTGGAACCCATTGGTGCCGAGTTGCGGAAAGGCCTTTCCGAGCCAGTGACCCAAGAAGAAGATGGCGACGGCAAACAGGATCGGGATGAGGGTGTCGAAGCGGTTGAGGTAGACCAGCTCAGGATACTTGGCCAGATCCTTGATGCGCCGATAGTCCGTGGGGAAGTTCTTGGAGCTGGTGATCCAGCCGATGTGCGACCAGAGGAAACCGTGCTGCCGCGGGGAATGCTTGTCTTCCTGTTCATCGGAATGCGCGTGATGGTGGCGATGGGTGTAGGCCCACCAGAGCGCCCCCCGTTGCACGCAGGCGCCACCCCAGACGGCCAGGACGAACTGCCAGGCGCGCGACGTGGAAAAGGTCCGGTGCGAGAAGTAGCGGTGGAAGAATCCGGTGACCGCAAACATCCGCACGAAGTAGAGAAACACGGCGAATCCCACGGCGAACCAGCTCCAGCCGGTGAAGAAAACTCCCAGGCAACCGCCATGCAGGATGGCGAAGGGAATGCAGCGGACCCATTCAATCCGGTCCGGTCGGGCTTTGAGCGTGGCGAGGTCTTCCGAGCGGTAGTCAGCGTCGAACCAGTTGACCAGCATGCTCAGAATGCGGGTGATGAAGTTGGAACCAGCAGTAGCAGTATCGGACATGGCAGGCGTATCAAAACTCGGGTCCATTGGAGCGAGTGCCTGACCTTCGGGGCAATCGGCAGAAAGTCCACCGATGGCAGGGCGATCAGGTCGGTCCAACGGGGAACCGACTCCAATGAGCAGACGCAGTTTGGCATGCGGCTATTTGAACTCCAGCCTCGGTTTCGAAAATGTTCGGGTGCCTGCGATGGGTGTGTGGGAATTCTTTGGGGAGTCAATGTCACTTAAATTACTTTCCATAAGTAGTTTCCAATCTGGTTTCCGGTTCAGAAATTTCGGGTAATGCGGCGTGTGCTGGGGGCAAATTTTCCAGCGAACCGGCGGGCGAAGGCTGGCCAGCGGCGGGGATTTGACTGAGAGTTCCCCATCGTTGCGTCCGCATTTCCGGGGCAATGAGTTCCCATGGCGATGACTGAAACGCTTCATTTTGACTCGGCGCACCTGGCCCGGGCGCTTTACGCGAACGACGACCGCAACCTGAAGACGCTGGAGACCGACTTGGGCGTGAAGGCCACGTCGCGCGATGGCTGGATCAAGCTCGAGGGCGAGGCTGCCGGAGTGGATCAGGCGCGCCGGCTTTTCCTCATGCTCCAGCGGCAGCACCAGGAGGGCACCGGGGCGCGTCCGCGCGAATTCTCCTACGCCCTCAACGTGATCAAGAACGAGGGAGTGGAGGCCCTGGAGCAGTTGTTTGATCACCGGGTGCAAACCTCGTCCAAGAAGGCGCCGGTCACGCCCAAGACGGTCGGTCAACAGCGGTACGTGAATGCAATCCGGGATCATGACCTGACCTTTGGCATCGGTCCCGCCGGCACGGGCAAGACCTATCTGGCCATGGCCATGGCCGTCGCCTCGCTCAAGGAGGGGAAGGTGAGCCGCATCATCCTCACCCGACCCGCTGTGGAGGCGGGGGAGGCGCTCGGATTCCTTCCCGGAGACCTCTACCAGAAACTCGATCCTTACCTGCGTCCCCTCTACGACGCGCTGCACGACATGCTGCCGGCCGAGGACATCGAGAAGCATCTGGAGCGCGGAGTGATTGAGATCGCGCCGCTGGCCTACATGCGCGGACGCACCCTGAACCAGTCGTTCATCGTTCTGGATGAGGCCCAGAACACCACCACCGAGCAAATGCTCATGTTTCTCACCCGCCTCGGCTTTGGATCCAAGGTGGTGGTCACCGGGGATCCGACGCAGATTGATTTGCCGTCCAGTCGCCGCTCCGGACTGCTCGAAGCGCAACAGGCTCTGGCCAGCGTGGAGGGCGTGTCCCTGGTGCACTTCGAAAAGCGCGATGTGGTGCGGCATCCGCTGGTGCAGCGGATTGTTCATGCCTACGAACAGCATCGGGGCGGGGTGAACCTGCCGCCCGCACCGGCCAGTCCCACCGCCCCTGCCGCGTGAAGCCACCGGACCGCACCGTGCTCATCGTCAACGGACAGCGGGACCGACCGGTCTCCCGGGCCGTGGTCCTCCGGGTGGTGATGGAGGTGCTCGACGACGCGGGATTGGATGCGGAATTGGGAATTCATTTCGTCACCGCCCGTCGGTCCGCCCTGCTGAATCACCGTCACCTGCAGCATGAAGGGCCCACGGACACCCTCACCTTCGATCACGGCAGCACCCCGGAACGGTTGTGCGGGGAACTCTTCATTTGTGTCGCGGAGGCGGTGCGACAGGCGAAGGAGTTTGGCACCACCTGGCAGGCTGAGGTTCTGCGGTATGTGATCCATGGACTGTTGCATTTGCGGGGATATGACGACCTGGATCCGCCGCGCCGGCGGATCATGAAGCGGGAGGAGAACCGACTCGTGGCCCGGTGTCTTCGGGACCCCCGGATTCAAGGCGCGCCGGTCGGCACCGCGAAGGCCCGGGCGGCGGGAAGTCCCCGGAGTCGTTCCCGGACATGAGCGCGGAAACGGACCAGGGCTTCATTTTGCGGGTGCATCCGCTGACGGACACCAGCCTGGTGGTGCGTTGGTTGACGGCCGGTCACGGACGACTGGCGACCGTGGCCCGGGGGGCGCGGCAGCCGAAGTCAGCGTTTTTCGGGCGCCTGGATTTGTTTTTCGATGCCGGGATCAGTTTCCAGCGCAGCCAGCGCTCCGAACTGCACGCGCTGCGGGAGGTGAATGTCGCCCGCACCTTCCCGGCGGTTCGGGCAGATTACGGGCGATTGACCCAGGCCAGCTATGCCGTGGCCCTGGTGGAGTTGGTGACCGAGGTGGATACGCCTGTTCCCGAGATTCATGCCCTTTTTGGGGGGTTTCTCGCTCACCTGGAGAGTGCGGTCAGCCAGGCCCGTCTAATTTACGCCCTGGAGGTTCGCCTGCTGGCGCTGGGCGGACTGGATCCGGTGGAAGCAGGACGGGATCTCCCGCCGGAGTCCCGTGATCTCGCCTCAGCGCTCCGGGATGAGGACTGGACGGCGCTCGCTGGGCTGAATCCCGGAGCGGCCGAAGTGCGCAGCCTCAATCAACTGTTGGAATCCCAATTTCAGCAGAACTGGGGACGCCTCCCGCGGGGAAGGGATCTCGCGCTGGCGGTCAAGGGGTGAGTCCGGCAAGGGGAGCGGCTCAGGACGAAATCAAGGACTCCCGGGCACGGCAGTGCGGAGCCACCGGCATGGGTTCACCGCGGCTCACCGTGGGCTGACTGGGGTTTCGTTGGCAGTGGGGGCGGCCGCCGGTTCGCCGGTCGGATGGCGCAATTGGAGCCAGGTGTTGGCTGCCAGGACGAGGCCGCCACCCACCAGGAGATTCCAGGTCAGTTGCTCGTTGGGATAGTCGATTCCGGAGAAGCGCGAGATCACTGCTGGAAGGAACAGGGCGAGCAGCGCGGTGAACACGGGTTCGGTGGAGTAGAGCAGTCCGGCCTCGGTGGCCGGGACCTCCGGCTGCCAGCGGTTCGCCAGCACGAAGGAGACCAGGGTGCAGGGACCGACCAGGACCCCGAGCAATGTGAGTGCGGCGGGCGAGGAATAGGCCAGGGGCAGGTCGCCCATCTGACGGACCGTCGCCAAGGCCACCGGCAGGGTGCTGAGGGCCAGGACGGTGAACATGACCACACTAAACCGCAGGACGTTGTTGCCCCGGAATTCACGCCGGTCCAGCCACAAAATCTGTGCGGTGAAGACCACGGATCCCGCCAGGGTTTCCCACTCGCCGCGACCGAGGTGGGGACGCCGCCAATCGCCCCCCGCCAGCAGCGCGCCCCCCATCAACACCAGTCCGCAGGCCGCGACCACCGCGAAGGGAGGGCGCCGTCGGTGACTTAAGGCCAGCCACAGGGGCAACCAGACACAGTATCCCTGGGTCAGGAAGGCCGAGGTGGAGGCCTGGGTGTAGGACATTCCGTCCATTTGCAGGAGCAATCCAAGCGCTCCGAAGCCGCCCAGTCCCAGCCCCTGCTTCAGTTCCAGCCGTGTCATTCCCCGGAGTTGTCGCAGGCCATAAAGGGCCAGAAGGGCGGCCGCGGCGGCGAAGCGTAGGGTGATGCACCAGGCCGCGAAGAAGACGCTGCTGTTGCCCGGAACTTGGTGTTGTCCGATCAACTCCAGCGACTTCATTGCCGGAAAGCTGAAGGCCCAGAAGGCGCAGCACATCACGAGCATCTGCGCGGCCAGGCGGCGATGAGGGTAGTCGGAGCGGGTCATCAAAAAGAAAACTGCCGCCCGAAGGCGGCAGTTTGCAAAGGACTGAACTGAACCGGAGGCGTCCGGTTTCAGACCAGTGGGATCACTTCCTTACAGTGGTGTTCCGCGACATCCACTTGGCGTCGTTCAGCGAATCCTTGGCGGGGATGTTCAGCGCCACCGAACCGTCGTACTTCACCGGCGGTTTGATGGTTTTGCCGACCCAGCGGTGGATCTCCGAGTGGCCGTCAGCGAACGAGAATCCGCAGGCGCCGTTGTGATAGGCCGCCGGCATGTCGATGATGTTTCCAGATGTAGCGTTGTCCTCGACCATCAGAACGGCGAAGGCGGCGTCGTTGATGCTGTCCGAATGCTCTTCCACAAAAACGAAGGTCTGCGAGGGGCTGACGATGTCGCCGTCCTTCTCGTAGGTCCGGTACTTGTTGGCTGGAAGCCATCCACCGAAGTCAAACACCTGGCTCATGGAAATGCTCCGGATGCGCGGGGTGAACCTCGACTTGGCAATCTTGCCCATGGCCGCCTTGTCGGCCGGGCACTTGTAAATTGCCAGGGACCCACCGCCGTACTTGAAGAGGGGTCCGTTGGTGATGAATCTGGTGTTAGTGCTGTCAGCACTGGTGAAGTCGAGGTTGCCGCCGACCCAAACGGTCCGCTTCAGAGGGTTGGGGTTCATCGTGAGCGACGACACCGTGACGTCGTTGTTGTCCCCGGAGTAGAGTTTCCAGGCCAGCATGAGCTGCTTGCCGTTGTTCATGCACAGAATTCCCTGGGCCTTGGTCTTGGCCTTGGCCAGAGCCGGCAGCAGCATGCCGGCAAGAATGGCGATGATGGCAATCACCACCAGAAGTTCGATGAGGGTGAACCCGGAGCGAATGCGATTCCGGACGGCGGAGGATGGTGGGCTGGCGATCATATCGAGCGTGTTGTGTGTGATCTGCCATACAGTTGGCCGCGAGAGGTCGGCTTGTCAATCGCAGACTCGGTGAGCGGACGCCGATTGCCATCGGGGTGACGGGCGCGGCATGGTGAGCCGGTGTTTGAACTGTTGCAGACCGATCCCTCTTCCCGGGCCCGGCGCGGACGCCTCCACACGGCGCATGGCGTGGTGGAGACCCCGATTTTCATGCCCGTGGGGACGCAGGCCAGCGTCAAGGCCCTCGATAACCGCGAGTTGATCGAGATGGGCACCCAGATCCTTCTCGGCAACACCTACCATCTCAGCATTCGCCCGGGAATGGACATCATCCGCCAGGCCGGCGGTCTGCACCGGTTCATGAACTGGTCGGGTCCCATCCTCACCGATTCCGGGGGGTTCCAGGTGTTCAGTCTGGGCAAGATTCGCAAGATCAAGGAGCACGGGGTGGAGTTTCGAAGCCATCTGGATGGCGCGGCGGTATTTTTGGGGCCCAGGGAAAGCATGGGCATCCAGCGGGAATTGGGATCGGACATCGCCATGGTGTTCGACGAATGTCCGCCGCACACCGCGTCACGGGAGGAGGTCGTCGGCGCGGTCACCCGGACCCTGCGCTGGGCCGAGGAGTGCCGTCAGCAGCCCCGCGCCCCGGGGCAGTTGGTGTTTGGCATCGTGCAGGGCACCCATTATCCCGAATTGCGTCAGCAGTGCGCCGAGGCCCTGGTGGCGATGGAGTTTGATGGCTATGCCATTGGTGGGGTGAGTGTTGGTGAGCCGGAGCCGGAGATGATGCGGGCGGTGGAGTTGTCCGAGCCTCATCTCCCGGCCGGAAAGGCTCGTTACGCCATGGGGTTGGGAACTCCGGCCCAGATGGTGGAATTGGTGGCGCGGGGGGTGGACCTGTTTGACTGCGTCCTGCCGACGCGGGTGGCCCGCAACGGCACCGCCTTCACCAGTCGCGGCACCTTTGCGGCGAAAGGGGGCGCGGTGAAGGCGGACTTCGGTCCGCTGGAGGAGGGCTGTACCTGCTTCGCCTGCCGCCACCACACCCGGGCGTACATCCGGCACCTGCTCAATGTACATGAGATTCTCGGACTGCGCCTGGTGAGCATCCACAACAGTCATTTCTACCTCAAGGTGATGGAGGACATCCGCCGCCACATCCAAGCTGGGACCTTTGCGGAGTACCGGCGGGAATTTGCGGCGCGCTATGTGCCGTCCGAAAAAGTCCGCGCCGCCCGGGCCAAGGCGGCGGCCCCGGTGGTTTAGGGGTGGAACAGCGATAGGATGGCCCCGGCGGCGCGATCTGCGGTTCCCGGAGGGCCCAGGGAACGTGCGACTTTCCGCAGCTCCGTGCGCATCCGGCTCCGGCGGTCCCGATCCTGGAGGAGTTCCCGCACGGCGGCAGCCAGGGCCGGTGCGGTGGCCGTGTGCTGGACGAATTCCGGCAGAAGCGGGCCGCCGGCGAGCAGATTGGGCATGGCCAGATGGGGAACGGTAATGATGCGGCGTCCGATCTCGAAGGTGAGCCGGGAAGTCTTGTAGAGCGTCACTGTCGGAACCCCAAACCACGCGCATTCCAGGGTGACTGTCCCGGTGGAGGCCAGGGCGACGGTGGCCCGCCGGAGGGCGTTGTCGAGTCCACCGACGCGAAGGGTCACCTCGGGGAAGCCACGGCAAAGTTCCTCGGCCATCTCGCGCAGTTCTTGCCGGGGAACGACCATTTCCAACTGACATCCGGTGGATTGCGCTGCCTCCCTTCCGGCCGGCAGCATCACGGGCAGGTGACGGCGAAGCTCCCCGGGGCGGCTTCCCGGCAACAGCAGCAGAGTGATTGGTGCACCGGCGGGCGGTTCCTCCTCGAGCGGCAGGGGGGATCCGGCATGACGGTCCACGATGGGATGTCCGACGAAACGCACGTCGAGTCGGGGAGCGCGACGGGCATACCACTCCGCTTCAAAGGGGAGGATGCTCAACAACAGATCGTGGGTTCTTTCCATGCGCAGGGCGCGTCCGGGACGCGAGGCCCAGACCTGGGGCGAGACGAACTGGACGATGCGTGGATTCCAGTTGGAGAAGGGGCCCAGTTGTCTCTGAACCTGTCGGCGAATGGCCGAGGCAAAGCGGAGGTTGAACCCGGCGTAGTCCACTCCGACGATCACATCCGGAAGCTCGGAACGGGCGAGGCTGAGCAGTTGCCGGAACACCTCTCGAAACCAGCGGAGTCGTCCGAGAATCTCGAGTCCGATCACCGAATGTCGGGTCAACTCGAACCGAAGGTCCACGCCCGCCGCGGCCATGGCCGGCCCGCCGGCTCCGAGGAAGCGGGGAGGCGCCGGGACGGTGGCTTTCCGCAGCGCCGCGACCAACTCGGCAGCCGCCAGATCGCCGCTGGGGTCACCGGCAATGACCAGAAACGTGAGTGGTTTCATGCCGCAATCAGAATCCGGCGTTTCGGGAAAATGGACCGCCTGAACTGGGTGGTCCGGCCGAAAAGGACAACCTCAGCGATCATGGGGACCCAGAATTTTATAAAATGCTTTTGACACATCGGAGCGGACCCCGCATAGGTTGCCGCTCTTTCGTTGGGGAATTCCATCTTCCAACGCAGGAATTTTTCGCGGGAGGGCCCAGCCCGTCAGCACCGCATACAAAAATGCCAAGCAAGCGATATCAAAAGGCGTTGGGTTGTGTCGACCCCGCCAAGAGTTACCCCCTCACCCAGGCGGTCGAAGTCCTCACCAAGTTTCCCAAAGCCAAATTTAGCGAAACGGTGGACCTGGCTTTCCGACTGGGAGTCGATCCCAAACAATCCGACCAGATGGTCCGCGGTACTTGTCCGCTGCCCCACGGTTCGGGCAAGCTCGTCCGGGTGCTGGTTTTCACCAAGCCCGGAGCACAGGCGGAAGCGGCCCGCGCCGCTGGTGCCGAGCATGTGGGCTTTGAGGACTTCATCAAGAAGTGCCAGGAGGGTTGGGCGGACTTCGATGTGGCCGTGGCGACCACGGAAGCGATGTCTGAAGTTCGCAAACTGGGCAAAGTGCTCGGACCCCGCGGGCTTATGCCGAATCCGAAAACCGGTACGGTGACCGACGACGTCGCCAAGGCGGTCAAGGAGGTCAAGGCCGGTCGCGTGGAATTCAAAATCGACAAGGCGGGCAACGTTCATGTGCCGGTGGGCAAGGCCAGCTTCACTCCGGTGCAGATTGCCGAGAACGCCCGGGGCGTCATTGAAGCCGTGATTAAAGCCCGTCCGTCCGGTGCCAAGGGAGTGTTCGTGCGCTCCTGCACCCTGTCGCTGACGATGAGTCCGCCGGTCCGGCTGGATCTCAAGGAATTCGGCGCCAACTAACCTCCAGACCTGACTTCCCATGCGTGCCGAAAAGAAATTCATTTCCGCCGAGTATCTCGCCAAGCTGAACGCCTCCCCGTTCTTCCTGGTGGTCGATTATCGCGGCCTGCCCGTTTCCCGCTTCACCGAACTTCGCAAGCGCCTCAACAAGGCCGGCGCGGAGATTCATGTCGTCAAGAACACCATTTTCCGCATCGCTGCCAAGGAGGCAGGACTCGCGGACCTCTCCGGCGTGCTCGCTGGACAGTTGGCCGTGGTGACCGGCAAGAAGGATGTAGCGTCGGCGGCCAAGGTCGTGAAGGCCTTTCAGACTGAGTTCGATAAGCCCAAGCTGCAGTTTGGGTATCTCGGCAGCCAGCGGCTCTCGGCTGATGAGGTCAAGACGATCGCCGACCTGCCGCCCCTCGGCGAGTTGCAGGCCAAAATCCTGGGATTGCTCCAGGCTCCGGCGCAGAAGCTCGCCGCCATCATTGGCACCCCGGGAACCCAGTTGGCGCGGGTCATCAAGGCGAAGGCAGATCAGGCCGCTCCGGCCAATTAATCCCTTTCAGAGGCGCGGGCGCTGTCCGGCACCCACCCTCAGAAAACCAAACCAAGAGTGCATCGTCAGTCCGCAGGCCGCGGACTAATCCGGGATGGCCATCCCGCCGACGAGACTGAACGTACGTAAGGACAAACAGACTATGGCAGACATTAATCAAATTGTGGAAGACCTGAGCAAGCTCACCGTGCTGGAAGCAGCCGAGCTGGTGAAGGCGCTGGAAACCAAGTGGGGCGTGACGGCGGCGGCGCCGGTTGCGGTAGCGGCGGCGGCTGGCGGCGGGGCTGCGGCACCGGCGGCAGAGGCGGCCAAGGAAACCTTCGACGTCGTTCTGGCGTCGGTTCCGGCGGACAAGAAGATTGCGGCGATCAAGGCGGTTCGCGAGATCAAGGCCGGACTCGGTCTGGCCGAGGCGAAGGCCCTGGTCGAAGGCGCTCCCAAGGTGGTGCTCGAGGGCGCCCCCAAGGTCGAGGCCGAAGCTGCGAAGAAGAAGCTCGAAGAGGCGGGAGCCAAGGTCGAGCTCAAGTAATCATTGCTTTCACGGGTGGCGGAACCGGTGTTCCGCCACCCCTTGTTCCTTTAATCGGCAGTCCAGATTGCCGGTTCTCAAACGGATGTTAGCCTCTGGGAACGTTGCAACAACAGAACCGGCGGTAAGACGACTCCGGGTGATTTCCAAATCAGGAAGTCATCCGGGTTCGTCCTATTGTCTTTTGACGAAACTGAACGACCGGCATCCCCGGTCGCATTGAAAACAAGGTCGCCATGCCACAGAAAGTCACGGAGCGCATCAACTTCGGTAAGATCAAGGAGGTTATCGCCCCTCCCAACCTGATCGAGATCCAGCTGGATTCCTACAAGGAGTTCCTCCAGGCGGATGTCTCGCAGTCCAAGCGCAAGAACACCGGACTGCAGGCCGTGTTCACGGAGGTCTTCCCGATTGAGAGCTACGATGGCAAGACCGTTCTCGATTTCCACAGCTACGAGATTCAGGAGCCAAAAGTCGACTGGCTGGAGTGCCTACGCGAGGGCCTGACTTTTGGTGCCCCCCTCTATGTCACCTTCCTGCTCAAGGACGAGAAGGGGACCAAGGAGGAGAAGGTATTCATGGGCGAGATCCCGCTCATGACCCCCCAGGGCACCTTCGTCATCAACGGCGCCGAGCGGGTGATTGTCAGCCAGCTGCACCGGTCCCCCGGTCTGGCCTTCGAGACGACCCAGCATCCCAACGGCAAGCTCCTGCACAGTTTTCGCATCATTCCCGACCGGGGCTCCTGGTACGAGGCGCAGTTCGACACCAGCGACCTGCTCTACGTGTATCTTGATCGTAAGAAGCGCCGCCGGAAGTTCCTGACGACCACCTTTTTCCGCGCTCTTTACGCCATTCCCGAGGCGCGGCTGCATCCCAAGCCCGATTCCAAGATCGTGCCGGAGGATGTCGGCAAGGATGGGGAGATTCTCGATCTGTTTTACAACATCGAGGAACTGTCCCTCAAGGAAGCTGAGAAGCTCGAGGACATCCAGAACAAGGTCCTCATTGAGGACGCCGTGGACCTCGACAAGGGGATCGTGGTCGCCCGCGCCTTCGAACCGCTGTCCAAGGCGGTGGTCAAGCAGATCGGCGAACTAGGGGTCAACAAGATCCGGGTCGTCGACACCTCGGTGGACGATGGCATCGTCATCAAGTGCCTGAAGAAGGATCCCACCAAGAATGCCGATGAGGCGTTGAAGGACATCTATCGCCGCCTGCGGCCTGGGGATCCCCCGACGGCTGCCAACGCCAAGGCGCTCATCAAGCGGCTGTTCTTCGATCCGAAGCGGTATGATTTGGGACGCGTCGGTCGGTACAAGATCAACCAGAAGCTGAATTTCTCCGAGAGCGAGGCGCGCATCCTCACCGGGCGCGATTTGCTGGAGGCGACCAAGTACCTGCTCAAGCTTAAGAAGGGCGAGGGCAGTCTGGACGATATCGACCATCTCGGCAGCCGCCGCATCCGTACCGTGGGCGAACTGCTCGCCAATCAGTGCCGGGTCGGATTGGCCCGTACCGAGCGTTTGGTCAAGGAGCGCATGACGCTGTTCGATCAGACCCTGGACACGATGACGCCCCAAAAGCTCATCAATCCGAAGGCTCTGTCGGCCGTGGTCCGGGATTTCTTCGGACGCAGCCAGCTGAGCCAGTTCATGGATCAGATCAATCCGCTGGCCGAACTCACCCACAAACGCCGCTTGTCGGCGCTTGGACCCGGGGGATTGAGCCGCGACCGTGCCGGATTCGAGGTTCGCGACGTGCATCCGTCCCATTACGGCCGCATTTGTCCAATTGAGACGCCGGAAGGCCCGAACATCGGCTTGATCGCATCTCTGGCCACCTTTGCCCGGGTGAACGACTACGGATTCATCGAGACGCCCTATCGCAAAGCAGTGAACGGTCGGGTCACGGAGCAGTTGGATTACCTGACCGGTGATCGTGAGGAAGGCTTCACCATCGCCCAGGCGAATGCTCAGATCGACGAGAAGGGCCGGTTCCTGACCGAGAAGGTCACCTGCCGGAACAAGGGAGACTTCGTGGACGTCGACCCGGACAAGGTCGATTACATGGACGTTTCGCCCAAACAGCTCGTTTCGGTGGCGGCCGGATTGATTCCCTTCCTCGAGCACGACGATGCGAATCGCGCGCTGATGGGTTCGAACATGCAGCGCCAGGGTGTGCCGCTGCTGGTGACTGAGGCCCCGTTCGTGGCCACTGGTCTGGAAGACCGCGTTGCCCGGGACTCCCGTGCCGTGATTGTGGCCGAGGAGCCCGGCAAGGTGGCCGCGCTGACCGGCAGCCAGATCATCATCACCAAGGACGGCAAGCTCCCCGAGGGCAAGAAGAAGATCAAACATGATCCGGGTTCCGGTGTGTGGGTCTATCAGGTCCGCAAGTTCATGCGCTCCAATGCCGCCACCTGCATCAACCAGAAGATCCTGGTGGATAAGGGTGACTCGGTGAAGAAGGGGCAGGTCCTGGCCGACGGTCCGTGCACTCAGGGCGGGGAATTGGCCCTCGGCCGCAACGCGCTGGTCGCGTTCATGCCTTGGAACGGCTATAACTTCGAGGACGCTATCCTCATTTCCGAACGAATCGCCAAGGACGACGTGTTTACGTCCATCCACATCGACGAGTTCGAGGTGGTGGCCCGCGACACCAAGCTGGGGCCCGAGGAGATCACGCGGGACATTCCCAATGTTGGCGAGGAAGCCCTCAAGAATCTCGGCCTCGATGGCGTGATTCGCGTCGGTGCCGAGGTCAAGCCGGGCGACATCCTGGTGGGCAAGATCACTCCCAAGTCGGAGACTGAACTGGCTCCCGAAGAGCGTCTGTTGCGCGCGATCTTCGGCGAAAAGGCGGCGGACGTTAAGGACACCTCACTGCGGGTTCCCTCGGGAACCTACGGCATTGTCATGGACATCAAGGTCTCGGCGAAGGCCGACGGCATGAAGCCCGCATCCGCCCGCAAGGAGGAGAAGGATCAGCCGAAGAAGGCCCAGAAAGAGGTCGATGACGGCTTCAAGTCCAAGAAGGAGGAGTTGCTGGAGCAGTTGACGGAGGCCCTGTCCAACATCCTGCTCGGCGAAAAGATTCCTCTCGATGTCGTCAACAGCCAGACGGGCGAGATCATCATCCCGGCCAACCGGAAGATCACCAAGACCCTGCTGAAGAAGCTCGCGACGGTGTATGACCGGATCGAAATCGATCCGTCGCCGATCCGGAACAAGATCAACGAGATCATTGGGGTCTTTAAGAAGAAGTTCGATGACCTCGAATCCCAGCACGCCGAAGAGGTGGAGCGGATGGAGTCCGGCGAGGAAACCGACGGAGGCGTGGTGAAGCAGGTGAAGGTCTACGTCGCCTCCA
>JBDKKE010000302.1:0-5586 GCA_039796255.1 Verrucomicrobiota bacterium
CGGCCGCCGCTGCGGCCACCGCAGGCGCGGGCGTCGTTCAGGGCGTTCGGACGCAGCATCCGCTTCTGACGCTCGCGGTCGCCCGCGTTGCGCACCACGGGAATCGGCTTGCCCGTGTTGATGTCGAGTCCGGTGACGTACATCGCTGCGGATCCTGTCATGGGCAGCGGGATGAAGTCCTGCACCTGCTGCAGATTCCACTTCTCGTCCTTCAGGAATTGCTCCACCGCCCCCATCTCCTTCTCGGTGCATCCGGGGAAACTGGAGATGAAGTAGGGCACCAGATACTGCTCCTTGCCCGCCTCTTCGCTCAGTTCAAAGAACTTCTCCATGAAGGCCGGGAAATCGCCCGCCGGCTTGCGCATGCGGCGCAAGACCTCCGGATGCATGTGCTCGGGCGCCACCTTCATGTGTCCGGACACATGGTTCTGCACCAGTTCCCGGGTGTACTCCGGCGTGCGCAGAGCGACGTCCATGCGAATCCCCGACTGCACAAACACATGCTTCACCCCGGGCTGCTTGCGGGAACCGCGCAACAGGTCGAGTCCCTCCTGTTCGTTCAGGGTCAGCACCGGACAAATGGACGGCCACAGGCAGCTCGGCCGATGGCACTTCTTGCACTCCTCGGTGTGACCGTTCTTGGCGCCAAAGAGATTGGCCGTCGGACCGCCCAGATCGGAGATGGTTCCCCGAAAGTTGTCCGAGGCGGCCACCTTGCGAATCTCCTTCAGCACGGAATCCACGCTGCGGCTGGAAAGAAACTTGCCCTGATGAAATCCCAGTCCGCAGAAGGTGCAGCCGCCCGGACATCCCCGCGAAACGATGATGGAGTCCTTGATGGTGGCGAATCCCGGCACGGGTTCCTTGTAAACCGGATGCGCCAGCCGCATGAACGGATACTCGTACAGTGCGTCGAGATCCGGACCGTCCACCGGAAAGGCCGGAACCTCCTGCAGCACGGCCCGATTGCCATGCATCTGAACAAGCCGGCTTCCGCTGTACGGCGTCTGCTGCGCCTCGACCACCTTGGTCAGCCGCATCAGGTGCGTTTTATCCGCCTGCAAATCCTCCCAGGAGGGGAGGATGATGCAGTCGCTGAAATCGGCGGCCGCCGTCGCCTTGCTGCCCAGAAAGACTGCGGTGCCCCGGATTCCGCCCAGGTCGCGATTGCCCGCCTGGAGCCTTCCGACAATTTCCCGCACCGCCCACTCGCCCATGCCGTAGACCAGGATGTCGGCCTTGGCCAGGGAGAGAATGGACGGCTTCAGCTTGTCCTCCCAATAATCGTACTGGGCCACGCGGCGCATGGAGGCCTCCATGCCTCCCAGCACCACGGGAACTCCGGGGAATGCGCGCCGGGCCATCTGGGAATAGACCACCGCCGCATGGTTCGGCCGTTTGCCGGGAACGCCGCCCTCGCTGTAGACGTCCTCCTTCCGCTTGTGCCGGGCCGCCGTGTAGTTCGACAGCATGGAATCCAGATTCCCCGCGGTAACCCCGATGAACAGCCGGGGAGCCCCCATGACCTGAATGGACTCCATGGTCGTCCAGTCCGGCTGGGCCACGATCCCCACCCGCAGGCCCATCGCCTCCAGCACCCGCCCGATCATCGCCGCTCCAAACGACGGATGATCCACATACGCGTCGCCGGTGATGATCAGCACGTCGAGTTCCGTCCAGCCACGCGCGTCCATCTCCTCCCGGCTCATCGGCAGGAATCCATTGGTCTTCGGCTTGGCTGCAAATTTGATTGGAACCGCTCCCATAATGCCCGCCCATCAGACTGCATGCGGGCCCGATTGGCAAATGGAAGCAGACAATTCCAGTCTGGTTGGGACCCGGGAAGCACTCCGCGGTTTCTCGGAGACGGGTGCCCAAGCATTCAAAGGCCACACAGGCTCGACGCTTGCCGCCGCGTCCAAAGCCCCTTCCCACCTGCACGGGAAATCCCCGAAACGAAGCCGCAGAAAATGAAGAAGGGCGGCATGCGCTTAGGGGACACAGGCCGCCCTCGGGCAGTCTGGCCGTGCCCTTGGCATCGTCGCCACACGGCGCGACAAACCCATCAAGCAACTCACCTGCCAACCCTTGCACCACAGCCATCCGCCCAATTCTTACCTATTTTCCATGGATTCCCCATGACTGGACTCCCGGGCGGTGGGTCCCTTCACCCAGCCCCACCCATCATCGGGAGGCATTCCCCATCCCATCTCCGTGGTCTTGCTGCGGAATCGCCGGTCACTGTGCGTTGGGATCCGGCACGCGGCCGGGAAGAATTCGCTGAAGCCGCGCCAGGAACTCTTGGGCACGGGTCGTCGTGGTGGTCACTTGGTATTCGGCGACGGCACCTTCTCCCCCTTCGGTTCAACCTTCCGGAGTTCGTAGCGGGTCAACGCCTTGTTCTCGGCGACGTCAAAATGGGTGGGAGGCTCATCGGCACCTCCACCGCCGGTGACCAGAGTGAGGGTTCCGCCCTCGATCTTGAAGATGGCAACCACCACCTGCCCATTGGACTGCTCCGGTGGCGCGGAGTGTTGGATCGTGGCGTGGAGCTGGTGTGGGGTTTTTCCTGCGGGCAGGGTGATGGTCGTCTCAAACCAAAAGTTCGTGTCCCGGTGAAAGTGAAATGAATTACCGCTGACCTTGATGGTGATTCTTTCCTGCGGTGGACCGCCCACCACGCCTCCCTCCCAGGTCCCTTGAAGACGCTGCAACTCGGCGGCCGGTGTCGGAATCGGGATGCTGCCCGTCGGCGCGCCCAGCAGAAGACAGGGCAGGACCAGGAAAAGCACCGTGAAGGGGAGACAGGCCTGGAAGGTTCTTTTCACAACCGGGAAAGTTCTCCCCGGTCGAAGGGGAGTAAAGGGGGGAATTTCCCGACAATGAAATTGGTGCCAGCGGGAGGATTTGAACCTCCGACCCCGGGCTTATGAGTCCCATGCTCTACCCCTGAGCTACGCTGGCCCAAATGGACCGGCCGAAAATGTTCGGCGATTGGCCGGGAGTAGGTAATCGGCCCGAATCCTTAGGGCAAGCGGTTTCCTGAACGGAATCGGATGCCCGCGCGCTGGAATCCGTGGCCTTCCGGACCTCAATCCGTGTGGTAGTACCGGACGAGGTGAAAGAAAATCGGGGCCGAGTAGCAGAGGGAATCGATCCGGTCCATGACCCCTCCATGCCCCTCAATCAGGGAGCCGTAATCCTTCACCCCGCGGTCCCGCTTGATGGCCGACATGACCAATCCACCCGCAAACCCCAGAGCGGTGACCGCCAGGGCCATTCCGGCGGCCTCGAGCGGACCGAAGGGCGTCACCCGCCACAGAAGCGCACCGAGGGCCGTCGCACTTAGCAGGCCACCCACCAGTCCCTCAACGGTCTTGTTTGGACTGACCGTGGGCACCACCGGGTGACGCCCGAGGGTCTTGCCCCAGACGTACTGCAGGACGTCGCTCATCTGCACCACCAGCACGAACCAGAACAGCAGCTTGGCGTTCTGCCCGGCGTAACCCCGGATGTCGAGCTGCAGCAGGGCCGGCGCATGGCTCACGCAGTACACGCAGATCATCAATCCCCACTGCACCTTGGCCGTCCGCTCCAGAAACCGCTCGCAATCCCCCGTCAACACCGAGCGCAGGGGGATGAACAGAAAGGCGTACACCGGAATGAAGATGATCCAGAATCCGTACCAGCCGGTCCCGAGAATCCAATAGTTCAACGGGGTGATGATGAAGAACACCCAGAACAGCGACCGGTGGTCCCCCCGGCGCGTCGGCGTCAGGGTGACGAATTCCCGCAAAGCGAGAAAGGAGATCAGCGCGAAGAGGACGAGGGTCGCCGTCGCCCCCGACCCGACCGCGCCCCCAAAGACCGCCACCATCACCCACCAGGCCCGGACCCGCGCATTGAGGTTGCGCAGGGTCGCGTTCTCGCCACGCAGGCGAACCAGCAGCCAGCCGATCGCCGAGGAAACCGTCAGCAACGCCAGTACCCCGCCCGCCATCCACCGCAGTTGCAGATCCGTATTCATGAAGCTTCCGACTCTCCGTGCAGCGCAGTCACCGCCGCGCGACAGCGGATCAGGAAATCCTCCCGGGTCTCGTCCGGCCCCAGGGCCACCGGGACGCCAAATCGCACCCGGCCTAGGATGGGTACCGCCAACAACTCACCCTTCGGCAGGATCCGGTTCATGTTCTCCAGGTACACCGGGACCAACTCGACATCCGGACGCCGCCGCGCCAGGTGAAACAGCCCTCCCTTGAAGGCGCCCGGCTCCGGACCCGCATTGCGCGTTCCTTCGGGGAACAGGATCAGTGAGTCGGTGGTCCCGAGGGCGTCCACCATCTGCTCCAGGGGATTGTCCCGCACCGTTGGCTTCCGGCGCTCAATGAGCACCGCATGAAACACCCGGTGAGCAAGGTAGCGACGCACGGGACCGGCCGTCCAGTAGTCGCGGGCCGCCACCGGACGCGTCCGCTCGCGGATCTCCGGCGGCAGCGAGGCCCAGATCACCACGGCGTCCAGATTGCTGGTGTGATTGGCAAAGTAGAGCCGCTGACGCGACGAGGGTTGGCATCCGCTCCAGGCCGCCGTCGCCCCGGTGAACAGCCGCACCAGAAAGGAGAGGAGTCCGGCGATCATCGCGCCTCCAGGGCCCCGACGATTCGGATGCAACGGCGGATCATGGTCACCCCGCAGCCCGCCACCACCAGCCACAGTGCGGGCTGAAGCAAATCCACCCGCCAGAACAGGGCGGCCAAGACCCCCTGCACCACGCACGCGGTGGTCATCAGGGCCATGCGCTGCTGCTTCGCCATGGGTCCGACGAAGTGCTGTCCGGCCCCGGCGGCGGCTCCCAGTGCCCGAACATAGGCAGTGGTGATGGCCGCCACCGCTGCCGCCCAGCCCAACTCCGGGGAGGAACCCGCCGCATATCCCGCCCCGACCAAGACCGCCAGGTCGGCAAAGCGGTCCGGCAATTCATTGTAGATCTCCCCCGCTGGCGTCCGAAAGCCGCCCTCCACCGCCACCATGCCGTCGAAGAGATTGCAGAGCAGGCGCAACTGGATTCCCACTGCAGCCCCCAGAAGCAGCGCGGCGCGTCCAAGTCCGGAAACCAGCACCGTGGACGCCAGCGCTGCGCCGGCCAGGGCTCCAAAGACCACGCTCAGGAGGGAGATCTGGTTGGGACGAAGCCCCGTTCTCGTCAGCCAGCGCGCCGTCGCCGAGGCCCAGTGGGTATTGCGGGCGGCGATGGGACGCCGGGCCGTCGGGCTCTGGGGGGCACTCATGACAGGGAGGCTCGCAGGGTCCGTTCGGCATCGCGGATCTGGCGGGTGACTTCAAACGCCACCTCCAGCGCCACCCGGGCCTGTTCCCCGGTCACCTTCGGAGTCTGGCGTTCCTGGACGCATTCGATGAAATGGGCCAGCTCGAGGCGCAGGGGCTCCTCCTTGGCGATGGGAACTGGTTCGCGGACGATGCGGCGTCCGGCGAACTCACTGACGATGGCGGAATCCTTGGCGGACAGCAGCTTCTTGAGCAGCGAGCTTTCCGCCTCGTCGGAATGCGCCAGACGGTACACGTATC
>JBDKKE010000303.1:0-6540 GCA_039796255.1 Verrucomicrobiota bacterium
CGGCCTCGGGTAGCCAGGGCGGCATGTAGCGACGGGAGGTCGCGTCGACCATATCCCGGGCATGCTTCCGGGCATCGTCGAGTGTGAGCAGGGAAAAAGGCCCGGCCTGTCCTGGACGATGGCAGGACGCACAGTGTTGCCAGAGAAGAGGGGCGACTTGCCCATAAAAGGTCGGGACTTCCGGGGTGAAATCTTCCGCAGCGCGAAGCGCCGTCGCCAACAGAAGGGGGAGCAGTCCGCGCATCCGCGAGGCAGTACTCATGGGGTGGTCTGAATCCGGCATCCTGCAGCGGAGGTGACTATTCCGGAGGGAGGCTTCCCTTCGATGAAATCCCTCAGGGCATCCTTAAGGTCATGGCGGGTGGGTGCGGGGCGCCCAAGGCCGAGCCCGGCAAACTGGTCGTTCACCCGTCCTCGATAAATGAGGCGTCCGTCGACCGCCAGGGCCACGACCTCCGGCGTCACGGTTGCACCGAGGGCTTTGGCGAGATGTTGACGGGGATCCCGATACGCCTCGGGGGGTAGTTCAAAGGTGGCTCGATGCCGTCGAATCATGGCGGCGTCCTCGCTGGCATTGGGATAGACCGGTACAAAGGTCACCTCCGGCGTGAACTCCCGGGCCAGACGGGTCAGTTCGGGTTGGGCCCGGTTAGCGATGGGGCATTCGACTCCGGTGAAGACGAAGACCACGGCGCGGGTATCCGGCGAGGAACTCCAGCGCACCTCGTTTCCCGACAAGTCTGTCAAGGTCCAGTCTGGGGCGGACTTCGGTTCCCCAGCGCATCCGGCCACCAGACCGGCGACCGCCAGAGCACCAAGGAGATTCCAGAACGGGTGGATCACACGTCCGAACAAGCGCAATTCCCGGTTCGCCGTCAAGGATTGCACGGAGGACGACGTCGGCCTGGGGTGCCGTCCACTGAAGCCCTTCGGCCAACATGCCTGCGGATTCAAGTCGCCGACCGGTGACTCCAGAAAAGAACTGACGGGCCCGGTCGTTTCCCGATATCCATTCCGCACTTCCCCGATCCAGCACCACCCACAGGCCTTTCCATGGACATCAAGATTCAATGCCGTTGCGGACAGAAGATCGCCTTTGATGTTGAACCCGAGAATGGCGAGATGCCGTGTCCGCTTCCCTGTCCTTCCTGTGATGCGGATTGCACGGGGATGGCCAACGAACAGATCGGGGAGCAGTTGGCGGCGCAGAAACCGGTGTCTCCGGCCCCGGTGGTGCCCTCTCCGGAAGGCGCGCCCCGCATGCGGATTTCCGTCAGCCCGGCCGCGCACGCGCCGACGCCGCCTTCGGATGGGGCGGCTCCGGTCGTTGCCGAACCGCCTCAGACTCCGGCGGCTTCGGGACGCCCTAAACCTGTCCCGCTTCCGGCACCGCCCACGGGCCCGGCCCGGGGCGCGGACGGCGAGGCTACGGTCGGGGTCTTCCTGATGGGAACGGTGGGCGTCTTCGGAGGCGCCATCGTCGGACTGATCCTCTGGTTCCTGATCGCCAAAATGGGTCTGAATCTGCGCATTCTGGCCGTCCTGGTCGGTGCGGGTGCCGGTCTGGGTGCACGGGTCTTCTGCAGGGAAGGTGACAAATCGCTGGGAGGTGTCGCCGCGGTGATCGCCGTGATCGGCATGTTCATTGGCGGCCCCATGATCCTCGACCAGAAGCTGCGGATTCCGGACGAAATTCTACGCGAGGCGTATCAGGGATCGGTGGAGACGGCGAAGCGGATCGTAGCGGAGATTCCCAATCGGACGGATGCAGAGATTGCCAAGTACCTGGCCAAGGAGGCCGGCGGGGCACAGGAGGTGACGCCGGAGGATATCTCGGAGTTTCGCGAGGATGATGACTTCAAGTACGCCCGTGAGCTGGCCTCGGGAAAACGGAGCTATGAGACCTACTCCGCGGCGTTCCGGCAGGATGAGGACAAGATTCACAAGGAAGTGGGTGGTGCCATCGCTGGCTTCGGCGCCATGCGCATGCTCAGCCTCTGGCTCATCGGCCTAGTGGGCGGCACGGCCTACAAGATTGCCGCAGGTTGAGCGGGTCCCCGCAGCGGCGGGGACAGGGCAGTCCGCGTGATCCTCCCTCCAGTCCAGGCTCGGATGCCCCTGCGACGAATGATTGGGCATGGCATTGCGTCCGCGTGGTGTCTGAGGAGTAACTCATCCCGGATTCCATAAGGACATGGGTTGCCCGAGCAGGGTTTCGTGCTCCTGTTCCCCACGCTCCATGAAGATTGCCGCCCTCCTTGTTCTCTGTCCGCTGCTGGTTCTCGCCGAAGACACCTGGCCCCAGTGGCGGGGGCCCAGTCGGGATGGACAGTTCAACGGCGACCCGTGGCCCGCCGATCTCAAGCCGGATCACCTGCGCGTGGCCTGGCGCGCGGAGCTGGGTCCCGGCTATTCCGGTCCGGTGGTGGCTTCGGATCGCGTGTTCACCACCGAAACCCAGGACAAGAAGATGGAAGTGGTGCGCGCCTGGGATCGGGTGACCGGACGCGAACTGTGGAAGCAGGAGTGGGAGGGCGCAATGAGTGTGCCGTTCTTCGCCAAGTCCAATGGGGACTGGATCCGCGCAACGCCCGCGCTTTCCGACGGGATACTTTATGTGGCCGGGATGCGCGATGTGCTGGTGGCATTGGAGGCGCAGACCGGGACGGTGAAGTGGCGGAAGGATTTCGTCGCGGATTTGAAGTCGCCGTTGCCGGCGTTTGGGTTTGTTTCCTCGCCGTTGGTGGACGGTGACGCCCTCTACATCCAGGCAGGCGGCGGCGTGATGCGATTGGAGAAGGCGACTGGAACCGTCGTCTGGCGAGCCCTGCAGTCCGAGGACGCCATGATGGGCAGTGCCTTTTCGTCGCCCGTCATCGCCTCACCCGCCGGACGTCGGCAATTGATTGTCCAGACCCGGACCGAATTGGCCGGCCTGGACCTGGCGTCGGGAAGTGTGCTGTGGCGACAGTCCATTGAGGCCTTTCGTGGGATGAACATTCTCACCCCGGTGGTGATGGGAAATCGCATCGTCACCAGTGCCTACGGCGGCCGTACCCATGCCTTTGACCTCGTGGCGGCTCTCGATGGGACTCTGCGACTGATGCCGGCCTGGGAGTACAAGGCGCAGGGTTACATGACCACGCCCGTGGTGGTGGACGGACATGCCTACCTGCACCTGCGCAATCAGCGGGCGATCTGCCTTGATCTGTCCTCCGGAGCGGAGAAGTGGACCAGCGGGGAGGGATTCGGGAAGTATTGGAGCCTGGTTGCCCACGGGGACCGCATCCTGGCGCTGGATGAGAAGGGAGATCTGCTGTTGATGCGCGCCAACCCGGCGAAAATCGACGTCGTGGACCGGCGTCGGGTCAGCGCGCAGGAAACCTGGGCTCACCTCGCCGTGGCCGGGAAGCAGGTTTTCGTCCGAGACCTGGGGGGATTGACCGTGTGGAACTGGACTTCGGACGCCGCTCCGGACCAGCGATAGGCCGCTCCAGTGACCCCGGTGTCCGCCGCGCGGCTAGCGTGCCTCCCGCTTGGCGGGACTTCGGAGGAACACGTCCGGTTTCCCTGCGGAAGGTTCACTCCGCCTCCGGACTCATCCCGCGCTTGTTTCGTCGCAGGACAATCGGTAACACACCCGCCGATGAAGCTTTGCCGGTTCCGTTCCCCCGCCTCTCCCTGGCCCGCAGTGGGCCTCGTCATTGATGATGCGGAGGTCCTTGATCTCACTCCGGTTGCCGGCACGAGCTTGTCCGCCGTGCTGGAATCCAACGACCTGACGGGGTCCCTCACCCGATGGTCACGGTCCGGCCTCCGGCGAATGGCCCTGACGGAGGTGACTCTGCTGGCCCCGGTGGAGCATCAGGAAGTCTGGGCGGCGGGCGTGACGTATCTCCGGAGCAAGACGGCGCGAATGGAGGAATCGGATTTCAGCGCCACGGCGTATGACCGGGTTTATGAGGCGCCACGTCCGGAGATTTTCTTCAAATCCACCGGACCGAAGGTCGTAGGGCCTGGCGCGGCGGTCGGCATACGGGCGGATGCGAAATGGAATGTCCCCGAGCCGGAACTGGCCCTGGTGATCAATTCGCGCGGCGATCTGGTGGGGTACACCGCGGGCAATGACATGAGTTCCCGCGACATTGAAGGGGAGAACCTGCTGTACCTTCCGCAGGCCAAGGTCTATCGCGCCTCCTGTGCCCTGGGACCGTTCATCACGGTGGGCGTCACCGAGGCCGAGGCCCGCGAGTGGACGATTGCCATCCGCATCGAGCGCGGTGGCGAGACGGTGTTCCGGGGAGAGACCCAGGTGTCCAAGATCAAGCGCAGCTTCACCGAGTTGGTCGGATGGCTGCGCCGGAGTCAGGAGTTTCCAGAGGGTGCCGTTCTGCTCACCGGAACCGGTGTCGTGCCCCCCAACGAATTCACGCTCGCGGCCGGTGATGGTGTGCATATCGCCATCTCGGGCATTGGTGAACTGGCCAACCCGGTGGCCGTGGTGTGATCGGGCGCGATGCAGGACGAACTCGGATTCGATCAACCTGGTCGTCCTGACGGCCTAACAGCATGGCGGGTGCAGCGGGCGGAGGCCCTGCGCGAGTTTGCCCGCGTCAACGGGCTTCCCCTGGGACATCCCTGCCGAGTGGAGCTTGCCGGAGGGACGGTGTTGGAGGGGCGACTGATTCTGGCTGAGGAAATTCTACTCCTGCCGGTGGACGGACAACGGGACCTGGATCTGCGATTACAAATCGGACGCTGTATCTTCACCCCGCGTGAAGTGGTCTCGGTGGTTCGTCTGGATTAGGGCGTTCTCTCCGGTCCCAATCAGCAAGGGATCAATCAGCAGGGCTCTGGGCCTGCATTTGCCCGTGCAATTGCAGAGTGCGGCGCTACGCAGGGATTGCGATGAGACGTGCTGTCAGGTTTTCAGAGTGGTTTCGTCGGAATTCTCTGGGACCCCGACTCGGGTGCGAGGGATATCGATTTTATTGGGTAAAATGAGTGTCGGATGCCTCGGTCGGGGGCAGGAGCCATCGAGCCTGGACTCGACCATTTCGGGGTTGGCATGTCGGCTGCATTACAGGAATTCGAAAAAGTTCCTCAATATATTCACGAATCCTCACCCACTTCCTGCGATCCGGCCTGATTCTCGGTGTCGCATCGATCTTCGCCCTCCCGCAAGCCGCGCTCGCGCTTCCGGACATCAAGCTCGCATCCTACGACTCCACCAACAAGGTGGTCACCCTGGAAGGCGCGTCCTTCGACCTAGGTTCCTCGGCCCTCTACATTGACGGAACGCCGGTGGCGCTCCAGTCGGTGACCGCGACGCGGATCACTTCAGTTCCGAGTCTTCTGAATGACGGCACCCATGAATTGTTGCTGGTGGACTCCACGGGTGACGACATCCACATGCTGGCCGTTTCCACGAAATCCGGCGTGGCCGGACCGCAGGGGTCGCCAGGAATGGTCTATCGCGGCCTTTGGTCCAAGACCACCGCGTACGTGATTGGTGACTACGTGGTGTACACTGGGGCGGTCTATCTGGCGAAGACGGCCCATCGTAGTGGCTTAACTCCTGACGTGGCGACCACCTGCTGGATTCGGGTTTCAGTGTCGGCTGGACCCGTTGGCCCCACCGGTCCGGCGGGCGCGCCCGGAGCCAAGGGATCGACCGGTGCGACGGGTCTGGCAGGTCCCAAAGGGCATGTGGGTCCCATCGGACCGCAGGGAGTTGCTGGTAAAGACGGCAAGGACGGGGCCGTAGGCCCGAAGGGAGATCCTGGGGTTGACGGTAAGGACGGCGCGAACGGACCGAAGGGCGAGACGGGCTCTCAGGGACCGGTGGGCGAGAATGGCAAGGACGGCGCGAACGGACCGAAGGGCGACACCGGGGCTCAGGGACCGGCCGGCAACAACGGCCAGGATGGAGCCGTCGGACCGCAGGGTCCGGTTGGTCCCAAAGGACAGGACGGCGCGGTGGGTCCGCAAGGTCCGGGAAGCGTCTCGATCCTGGGGGGGGGATCGGGATCTGCGAACGGCAAGATGGACGCGTCCAAGATCACCTACATTCCGCTCTTCGAAGGCAATCAAGATCCGGACGAGGTCAATGTGCTTCAAGTCGTGCCCTCGGGTGGAACCCTCACCCACTTCTACGTCCGCCTCAATGCCTCCGCGGCGAATAAGGACAAGGGATCCTACCTGTTCACGGTGCGAAAGAATGGGAAGCCCACCGATGTCTCATGCACCATCGGTGTCGGCGGTAAGGACCCGAACGGAATCACGGGGTTTGATTTGACGAATGCGGTGGAGTTCCAGGAGGGCGACACCCTCTCCATTGAGTGCACTCCCACGGATAATCCCACTCCGGTGGCCATGCGTTGGACGGCCCGGTTCCAGGGGGTAGCGACCAACAATTAAGAGCCTGTTTTAAAAGTCGATGGTGGGGAATTGAGATCCTCAATTGATGGAATCCGGTGAGAGTAAGCTGGCAGAACGAATCGAAATATTACATTGACAACGCGTTGAACGTAAACGATT
>JBDKKE010000304.1:0-3519 GCA_039796255.1 Verrucomicrobiota bacterium
CCCACTGGAATATCCGACCGCGCAGGATCCACCAGTTCCGGCCCCAGCTTCGGCTCTTTTCCTTCAGGCACGATGAGTATCGAATTGCCGGATTCAATCGCGGTGAACCCTTCCAAAGAAAGCGCGCGATACACCAAACTGATCGCCTCGCGGGGCGAAACTTTCTTGGTCCCCACAATCGTCAGCTGACACTGGGCCTGCGGGTGCTTCAAGACACTCTTGCCGGTGGTCTGGGAAAGCCACTGAACGATCATGTCGATGTTGGCTCCCTGGAAGCTCAACTGAATGCCGTCGGTGGTAGCGGGCGCATTCGTGGATATCGCAGCCGTCGCCGCTAGGGAGTTGGTGCTCGCTACGGCGGGTGCTGCATTGGTTGCCGGCGATTTTGGCGGCGCGTTTTGAGCTAAAGCTGGAAGGCACGCGGCCGTGCCGATTTGGGCAATGACAAACGCGGTTCGGATGAGAGCTGCCCGGGCGGAGGGTGAAGTGGATTTCATGGCTCAAATTTGCACTAGGGGACTAGAAAACTTTCACTGCCAGAACCGTCAAAAATGGTCAGATCTTTCTTCACACCCGCTTCTTCAACGAGCACGCGATTGGTGCCGATCTGAAGCAGCTTGATTCCTCCCACATTACCGCCGATCCGGACCAGGCCGGATTGTCCGTTGGGCGCGCGAAGAAAGACGTCCGGTCCGGCAATACCAAGCAAGGCCATCGGCAGCGGTCGTTGAACAGGACCGAGGATTTCACTTTGGATGATTCTTTCGATTCGGGCTTGGACCAACGGATCCAACGGGGCGGGAGGTTTGGCGGCGCGGCCGGACATTTCGTTCAAGCGCATTCCAGAATTCATATCGGGCGCCACTACGTTGGTCTTAGTGACGCTGGCGTTGCCCTTTCTGAGCGCCGCGGTATTAGTCCCAGTCCTCGCGTTTGGGCCGTTATTCGTTGTCAGACTGGGACCATTGCTGACCAAGTTGGCTAAGTTGGTCGCTCCGGCAGCGTTCGTGAGACTCTTGTTTGTCACGTTGCTGGCGGCCGTCGCATTGGTGGCCGGCAATGTCGGCGGTAGAATCTTTTCCACCACGGTTAGGGCGGCTGCCGCCAAGGTAGGAACCTTTGGAATGGCCAGATGCGCCAAGGGATTCGGGCGGAACACCGCCAGGGCCAATCGCAGCAGCAGCCCAGCGACCAGGCCAAAGCAAAGCTTACGCAGGAGAGAGTCGAGGCGATTAGGCATGAGGTGCTTTACGGGGTTTCCATTGTTCGAAATCCAGTATGATGAGGCTAAAATGAGCCTTGAGCATTCCCGGTCCCCGCGGCTCCGAGCTGAGTTGCACCGCATCCACAATCACCGGAAATCCGAGATGCTCTAAGCGGGCTAGAAAGTTCATGATCGAGACCGGCAGACCGGTGGCATCCAGCTGAATCGTGCCCAACTCGCGCTCCGAAGAACGAGCGACCGACTCCCGTATCGAACCAATCTGGAGTCCGCCGGCCACGGCCGCCTGTTGGAGTGCGGCACTGGTTTGGGCAATGATGGAATTGGTGGCCACCTTACCGGGCTCGAGCTGGAGCCGTTCCATCAACCGCTGGAGTCGCAGGGCCCGCACTTCGTAGGTTTGCACCTCGCTCCGCAGGGTTTGGGCAGCCCGAACCTGCTGATCGTAGGCGGCTCGCAGGCTGCTCGCTCCCTTGATGAGCTTGGCCCCAAAGAACAGAGTGAGATAAAGGAGAATCCCAATGCCGGCGATGCGGAGGGTGCGTTGCTCGCGTTCAGTAACGGTGGTCATAGGTCAGTTCTTGGCCGCCGGGTTGGAGAACGATGGTTCACTTTCGGTGGGCGAACTGTTCGTCGCAGCCTCTTTATCCGAGGCCACTGAATTGGTGTTGGCCTTTTCCGGAAGTGTCGGTCCGAGCATCAGCGCTTGCCGTTCCGCGTGGCCTTTCCACTGTGCAGTGATGCGCATGAGGCTGCGCGGTTGGTTGGGTTGAACCGGCGACTGTTCTTCAACCACGACTTGTGAGAAGAAACCGGATTCCACGAGCTTGGTTCGAAAATCTACAATCTGCTGAGGCATCTGCGCGAAACCGCTCAAACTAATTTCACCGCGTCGATTCAGACTTAACGACTCAATCCGCGCGCCCGGCGGGGCGGCGTTGGCGATAACAAATGAAGCGTCAAGATAAGGAGGCTGGTTGTCCGCGATGTATTGGAGGAACTCGAGCCGGCGATCAATTTCACCCAACCGGTCGTAGTCTTTCTGCAAGTTGGCCAGACGGCGCGCCAGGAGTGGTCGGCCTACGAGCGCCTCAGCATAAGGAAACAGCAGCAAGGCGGCGAGGAGACCTGCTACGCGGGCCACCCATTTCCACGACACCTCAGGCAGGGTGCGTCGGCCGCCGAAACTGGGGGCTGTGGGCGTGAGTTCCAAACGCAGCGGCACCTCGCCCGAAGAATCCTTCGTGGCTTCCCAGATTCCTCGCACTGCAAAGGTCTGACCCGGTGCGCGATCGAGTTCTATCCGTTGCATGATAACGGTCGGCCGCAACGATTCTTCCAAGACCCGTGCTGCCAGAAGTGCCGCTGGTGTGTCGCCTACAACTAGAAGCTCAGGGCCGCTCCAGAGTCGTTGGATGGATTGAACCAAGGGCGCAACGGTGGCCACCACCGATGCCATGAGCGCAGTACGGCGTTCTATCGTGAACGAATCTGCTTGAATGAGGCGGACACACGTATGCTCGGCTTCCGTCGGGGTCATATCGAAATCCCGAACCAGTGCGGCTGAGATTTGTTCTCCACCCCAGGGCAAGATGCGGACGAGCGAAGGCATGCTTTCCTGGCGAGCCAGGAACTCGGATCCGCGCGCGCCCACTTCCAAGACGGCTGAGGAATTCACCGCGCGCACATTCGGCCCGGAACGAAGAAGGGCAGCGATGGTGAACACCGGATTGAATCCACAGCTGGAAAAAAGCGCGGCATAATCTTCGACCAGTTCCTTTTTCAGTGCGGCCACCTGGATTTCACGAAGCCCGTCCGCGCGCGTCAAAGAGGCGGAGGACTTGGAAGGCTCACACCAACCCCAGACGAGGGATTCGGGAGGCACCGGAAACTGCGCCTCGATCTGGAGGGTCAGCAAAAGACGAAGCCCATCGCGAGCGCTGTCAGGAATCTTAACCGTGCGAAAGGAAACCCCGCGCGCCGGCAAGGCGCACCAAAGAGTACCGCGCGATTGCCAAGGTTTGCGTGGCGCCAGTCGCAGAAGGGCTTCTCGTACACGCGCCTGCGATGCTGCATCCGACCGACCTTCAGCATCGGTCGTAATGACCAGATCCTCGCCGCTGTTGCCATTGAATAGATGGAGCGAACCCGCCCGCAGTTCAGTCAACAGTGTGGGTGTCTTCAGTGGGTCCAGAAAACTCATAGATCATCCTCCCGATAGGCCAACGTTGAAATGCTGCTGGAATTGACGCGCACAACCACCTCGATCTGCCGACGTGTCTCACGTCCCGAGATCG
>JBDKKE010000305.1:0-13924 GCA_039796255.1 Verrucomicrobiota bacterium
GGGGCCATGTTGCCCAGCAGATTGGTGAGGTTGTCGGCCGAGGCCAGGCCGTCGGTGAAGGGAGCAAGTACGGCAAACAGGACGGCGCTCAGCAGCAGGACTAGGGAATCCGAACGCAGAATCCTCGTGGCGGCGTTCGTGGTCCGTGGTTCGTGGATCGTGGAGGATGCTGTCATTGCTTCCCCGATTTCGCCCCCCACATCTGAGGAGCCTTCTCCTTGGCGTTCCCCTGGTGGATGACGAAGCCGGGGTCGAGGATGATCTCCGGGAGCGGCTTGCCGGCGCGCAGGTCTTCAATGGCCTGAACACTCTGCCGGGCCTCAAAATAGACGTCCTGCACACCCGTGGCATCGAGGTAACCATCCGACAGCATCTGCCAGGCGGAGGCGTCGCCGTCGAAGCCTCCGAGGATCACGTGGCCGGGCTCGCCGACTTTGTGGTACTTCCCCGCACCCTTCAGCGCGCTGACGATTCCCGGGAAGAGGAAATCGGAACTGGTGAAGATGAAGCTGATGTCGGGATGGGCCTGGAGTGCGTTGACCACGCCGGACTGCGCCTTCTCCTGATTCCACTCGGTCGGAATCCGTGCAACGACTTCCACCGTGTCGCCAGCCTCCTTGATCGCGGCATCGAAACCGTCCCGCCGACCGATCGCATTGATGTCTCCCAGATCCCCGAGCAGGACCATGGCCTTATGCTTCTTTCCCGACTTTTTTGCCTCGGCGACCAGGTAATTCACCGTGGCATGGGTCAGGGCGACGTTATCCGCGACCACGGCGACCGACCGGGTGTCGCTTTTATCCGCGGGCCGGTTGAAGAGCACGATGGGAATGCCCGCCGTGTTGGCCGCGCGGATCATCGGGATGCAGGTCTTGGCGTCCTTGGGGACCAGGATGATGCCGTCCACCTTGCGGGTGATGAAGTTCTTCACCTGCTCGAACTGCCGGTTGGCATCCCCATCCGCCACCGCCTCCAGGACCTTGAATCCGCGCTGGGTTGCCTCCGCCTTGATGGCTTCATATCCGGCGACCCAGTACTCGGTCTGCAGGGTTTCGAAGGCGATGCCGAGCGTCAGCGGCCGGTCACTCGAGGGTGCCGGGCCGGCATCCGTGGAAGCGGGCCCTTCCCGCCCGCAACCGGACATGGCGGCGGCAATGAGCGTCGCGACGAGAAGTCGAAGGAGCGTGGTCATGACGGTATGAGCCAAAGGGATATCGGATTGGAAGGCCAGAGGCTATGGCAGGACCATCAGATTTTCCTCCGATTCTCGCGACGTCGATTCGGCATCCGGTTTCGGCGCCGCCCGCGTCCGTTGCCCCTCTGCCATCGAGATCGCGATGTTCAGGCGAACCGACTCTGCCTGGCACTTTTTGTCTTAACCTTCAGGGAACCGATGCCGGTCACCGTCCAGATATCGAAGGCGTCGTTCATCAGCACCCGCCAGGGCATGAGCAGGCAGCCCTTATCGTGGCGGTCGGTGCCCCACGAATTGAGGACGATCGCTCCGCCACGACGGTAACCGACGATCACCATGAAGTGGCCGAACTCCTGGGGTTGCTTCCCATAATCCGCGAACTGGGCCGGGTGGGACCGGAGCGGACCCTGGATGTCCTGCAATCCCTTGCGGACCATCATGCCGACGAGGACGGGCAGACGGTCGGAAAGCGCCGCCTTGATTGCCTTGGGATTCCTGCAGCGCTGGTAGGATTTGATTCGCAGCGTCTCCGCGATCGTGTAGGCCGGGTCGGGAGGTGAGGTAAAGTACTTGGACTCGTCAAAGGGCCAGAGCCGTTCCGGACAGATTCCCTTCTTGTGCAGCCCCCTCAGGAGCGTCCGGGAGGTGACTCCTTCGTTCTTGTGTGTGTCGCCGTCATATTCTCGGGCGTTCCACCAGGCAAAGAGCGGAGAAAACTCCTCTGCCTCCTTCGGTCGGAACCGTTTGAAGAGGATTTCCACGAGAGTGGATGCCGCGAACCCACCGCACCCGTTGCAGGACCGCTGGTTCTCCACATCAAATAGGTAACGCCGAAGATCAATCGAAGGCTGAACCCGCTTGCCCGAGTAGACCTGGTCCCGACCGTCGTCCTTCTCGTCGCGCCCGACGCGGAGTATCCTGAGCCCTGCCTTGGTCTTGGCTTTCGATTTCTTCCGCTGGGAAGTTGATCCCTTGGGCTTCCGGAGTCTCACGGCATTATTCTTTCTGTGGCGCCCCTTGGGCACCGAATCTGGGAAATAACGGTCGAAGGTATCGGATACTTTGTTCTGCCCATTCGGCCTCCTTGGCAATGGAACCTTGGAGCGTCGGTTCAGGCGGTGTCCAGAGTTCGAGCACAGCGGTCTCACAGCGGTCCTCTGGTGTCAATTGTCGGAGCAATGCGGGCACGTCCAGGAGGCCCGCGCCGGCGGGGCGACCGGTGATGTGGAATCCCATCAGATGGGGAACCCGCTCAACGTGAAAATCCTTCACGTGAAGATTCACGGTCCAGGGTGCCAACTCGCGAACGACCGTCTCCAGTCCTTCTCCGGCCCCCAGGGAATTCGCGGTATCGAGGCAGATGCCGACCCGATCACTGGCCACCGCGGAGAGGATCTGCCGCAGGACTGCCGCGGGGAAGCGATCATGGTTTTCGATTCCCAAAGTGAGGCCGTCGAGTTGTGGCAATGCCTCGTGGAGAAGGGTCGTGACGTGTTCCGGTGTGGGGTGGTACCCGGCGTCATCAATGACGAAGCGGATCAGTCGGGCGCCGACGCGGCGGGCGATGCAGGTGTAGCGCGTGATATTCTCCAGGGTCAGGCAGCGGGCTCCCACTTCCAGTCGGACTCCCTCGCGCCGGGCGCGCGCTGCCAGAAGGTCCAATCGATCTTCCGTGAAGGTGTGCAACGGCAGGTTGTCGCCGATCTGGAGCAGGCTCATCCCCTGCTCACGGCACCGGTCGAGCAGTCCCATCTCATCGAGAGCCGAGGCCGGATCCGACAACCCCGCGCCGACCGCCCAACCGTAGGTGTAACTGCTGAGGCCGAGGTGCATGCTTGCCGAAGTTTTCAGTTTCGAGTTTTCAGTTTTCAGCAAAAGAGGAGGAGCGGTCGGTCGCCGTAGCCATTCATTGCGCATTCACCCATGGAACGGGTTTCCAAGGCTAGGGAACTTCAGATCGCCTATCGCCTATCGCCTATTGGCTTTCGCCTCTCACCTACGCCGCCGTGATATCACGGACCTGCTCGCGGATGTCCGGCAGTTCGAAGATTTTCTGCCAGCCGTCGCGAAACAGGACTGGTTTGGCTCTCTTGCTGATCTTGTAGGCGGCGTCGGAGAACGTGCCGTTCACCTCGCCGAAGAGGACGGCAATCTGGATGCGAAGGTGGCCCAGAACGAAGTCGCGGACGGCCTCCTTGGGCACTCCGGCGGCCACCAAGCGGTCACTGCCCTCCTTGACCACCTCCATGCAGGTCTGCGCCAGGGTTTCGACGAGGGCGGGCTCCAGCATGGCCATCTGTTCGAGAGTCACCCGGTGGACGCGGCTCACCGGGGCGTACATCGCCGTGGAGATTTCCACGCCGAGGGCATAGTCATCCTCCGATCCCCACATGAGCGCCACCACCATGGCCTGTTTCGCCGAGATTCCTCCGTAGAAGTCGCGGAAGGCGGCCTCGGTGGGTTCCCAGTTAAACACCGACGGATGACAGGGGTGGGCGATGACGCAGGCGATGTCCTCACGCCGGGGGAGTTGATTGTCCAGGGGCGCGGCGGGATCCAGCGTCATGAGGAGCGCGCCCGGCTTCATCAGCGGCACGATCTCCCGGGCCACCGCGCCGATGGCGATATCCGGTACCGCCAGGATGACCACGTCGGACTGCGGGACGGACTCCACCGGGGTGGCGACGATCACTCCGCGCTGGCGCAGGTTCTCGATGCCCCGGGGTGAAACTTCGAGGTAGTGGACCCGATAGGATGTCCGGAGGAAGTTGTCGGTGAGGCGGCAGCCCATTTTTCCGCCGGCGCCTACGAGGGTGATGATTTTCATTCGGGAGAGGGACGGGAGACGAAATGGGATCCGGTTTGCCCCATAGGACCCATGGGAACGGTTTGACCGGAAGCCGCCGACTGATAGGCGGCAAAGACAAGTTGCAGCGTCTTGAGGTTGTCCTCGGCATGGGTCTCGGCGACTCCGCCGGTACTGAGCGCCCGAAACAGGTCCGCATGGCAGGCCACCATGCTGGAGTGAACCAGTGCATAGCGCGGATCGGCCCAGGAGTAATGCGGCGGGGGAACCCGGCGGGCGGTGGTGCCGTCCCGAGTGGTGACACGCAGCCAGTAGTCAGGGGCCAGCTCCACGGAGCCGTGCGTGCCCTCGACCATCATGAAGGCCTCGGGAAACCGGTCCTGCTCCATCCGGCTGGCATAGCTCAGGTTGAGGGTGACTGTTGCCCCCGTGCGCTGGTGCAGCATGACCGTCGCAGCGTCTTCGCCCCGGATGTCGGAGTGCACGCGATGGGTCTGAGCGTACAGACGGTCGGCCTCGCCAAAGAGGAATCGGGCCACGTCGAACAGGTGCGTGCCCATGTCGGTGAGGATGAACTGCTCCAGATCCTTCAGAAAGGGCTGGTTCTCGAAGACGGGAAAACTGTTGCAGTAGTCAATACGCGCCCGGAAGACGGTTCCGATCACCCCGGAGTCCAGGATCTCCTTCAGCGCGCGGATGGGCGCCTGCCACCGCCAATTCTCGTGGACACTGAGAGCCACACCGGCGCTGTGGCAGGCCGACAGCATCGCCCTGGCGTCGGCCAGCGTGGGGGCCAGGGGCTTCTGGCAAATTGCCGGAATCCGATGGTGAGCGGCCAGTTCCACAAACGTTCGGTGCGTACCGACGTCAGTAATGATGTCGACAAAATCCGGTCGTTCCGTGCGGAGCAATTCGTCCGCGTCGCCATAAACCGAGGGGACTTCAAAATCTTCCGCGAGAGCCTGGGCCTTGGCGGGGGTGCGATTGTAGAGCGCAACACAGCGTGCCCCGGGAATCTCCCGCCACGCGGCCAGTTGGTACCGGGCCCAAAAACCGGTGCCCAGGATGGCAAAGCGGAGTTGATTCATCGCAATGGCGACAAACTAGCGGATCCCGTGCGTGTTCGGCTTGGTGAATTCGAGCAGAGAATTGGACGCAACTTCTCCATGGGCGGCGGCGGACGTCATTTCGCGCCGATGCAGAACAGGTGATGCTCCGTGCGAATGAAGATCTGTCCGTGGGAAATGGCCGGCGATGCCTGGACCCTTTCTTCCAGCGAATTTCTGGCGAGCACCTTGAACTCGGGGCCGGCGGCGATGACGGTGGTTTCGCCGCTGTCTCCTACGCAGTAGATGCGGCCCGCAGCCGCCACCGGCGACGCGGCAAAGTTTCCCCCGACTCGCTCCTGCCAGACGATCTGGCCGGAATCACCCCGCAGACAGGTGGCCACTCCACCGTCCGTGATCGCAAACAGGTGCGGCTTCACAAACACCATCGACGACAGTTTGGGCATTCCCTTCTTCTGCTCCCAGACCAGGTTGGATTCCTTCAAATCGCCACGCCCGCCGAGGCGGAACGCCTTGATGGTTTCCTTGCCACCCCATCCGCCGGAGGTGAAGACCATCCCCTCGCCGATCACTGCGGAGGGAACCTTTCCTTCGCCGATCACTTCACTGGTCCACAAGCGCTCGCCGTTCTTCAGGTCAAACCCCTGCACGACGTCTCCCGCCTCGCTCACCACCTGAGGATGCCCGTCATTGTTCCAGATGCAGGGGGCTCCGTGGGAGATGCGAGACAGTCCGCGTAAGGTCTTCCATCGTTCGCGACCCGTCTGGGCGTCGAGGGCCACCACATACGACTGATCCCACGGTGTCTGCCAGCCGAGCTTCTTGTCCTCCCCGTCGCTGCTGCCATCGCGAGCCATGATGAGGAGCCCGTCCTGCAAAATGGGTGCCGTGCCGAGTCCATGCTGGCTATAGAAAGGGTAGCTCCGGTTGGTCCACGCCACCGCGCCGGCCAGGCTGAGTGCGACAAAACTACCATCGCCAAAGCACGCATAGACCCGCTCTCCGTCCGTGGCGGGTGTCGGTGTGGCGTAGGTGTTGCGGGCTTCTTTCCGCCGGGGTTGCTGCCGGAAAACCTCGCGGTCCCATTGGACAGCTCCCGTTCGGCGATCCAGGGCCAGCACATGGCACGATTCGCCGGATTCCGTGGCCGTGGTGAGCAGCACCTGGTCTCCCCAGACGACTGGTGAGGACCACGATTGACCGGGAATCTCCGTCTTCCATGCCACAGTGTTGGTGGCACTCCAGGTTAAAGGCGGGTTGGGGTCGGAGGACAGGCCCTGTGCGGTCGGGCCGCGAAATTGAGGCCAGTTCTCGGCATTGGACGGCACAGCGCACGCAAGCAGTCCGGTCATTAGGACGAAGGTCATTCTCGGATTCATGGCAATGCCCGATTGGAAGATGGCTGGGCAGCGTTGTCCAGAAGGAGGAGCGACTCACCTCCAGCCGGATGGCCGAACGTGAAGGGCCCTGGGGGGCTGGATCACTTCGATGCTCCCGGCGCGGGATAGTTCTTTGCGGCATCGTCGAGGACGAGGACCCAGTCGGTCATCTCACCCTTGTCCGGCGGGACGAATTCACGCTCGCCCTGATTGGAGAAGGTCCCGATGGACACCGCCTTGCCATCGCGGGGATTGAACCACCAGGCCTTCACCTCGCGTCCCTGAATGGCATTCATCCGCACGCTGAACGGGCGTCCGACCGGTGCGTAAACCATGGCATACGTGCCATCCGCATCCCGGGTTCCGGAGAAGTGATACCGTCCGGCTCCAGGAACGCTGGTCGGGACACGGTCCGTGACGATGATCGAGTCATCCGGGATGCGGGTGAGAAACGGACGCGACTCCATCAGGGCGCGGGCGTGCTGCATCTGCGCCGCACCGGGCTGGTTCAGGGCGTCCGCCCAGCTCAGGAGGGGGCTGTTGATCGGTGGCTTTCCGGACGACCACATCTGCCAGACCGAGTGGTGTCCATAGGTGTGGCCAAAGGCGCCGGAAAACACGTCCCAGTACAGAGGGCGCCGAACATCGGAAGCGATGGAGTGACCGAACTGCTTGGCGTTAAAGTTGACCGGGTGGTCCTCGTAGATGGGTTCGCCGTCCAATACGGGCTTGATCGGGGTGCGGTCGTAATCCTGTCGCGTCTGATCGTAGCGTCCGGTGAATTCCGCCGTGTGGCCGTTCTGACGCATGTTGAAGTCCAGCCACGCGTCGTTGTGGAACCAGGTGGAGGAGCCGTTGCCACCGGGCGGATGAAAGGTCATCAGGTGGGCACCTCCGTCCCCACGGCGCAGCCCGCGGGCCATGGCGCGGGTGATTTCCTTTTGGTCGTCGGTGTCCACGCTGCGGTCGCCGCCGAGGATCCAGACCAGCCCGGCGTCCCGGTAGCGCCGGCCGAGCCATTCGCCGTAGACCTCGGCGTTGGCGGCGGTGAAGAGCGGTTTTCGACCATCGTTGGTGTCGTGCCAGAAGCGTCCCCAGGTGGGCAGAAAGCCGAGGTAGAGTCCGCGCTGGTTGGCTTCCTGGACGATGAAGTCCACGTGATCCCAATAGTCGTTCTGCGGACCCTCCTTCACGGCGGGCCGGGTGACATCCAGGTCCACGAAGGGCAGGTCGCCATAGGCGTTGGGGTCGGAATGGCCCTCGAGTTCCGCGATGGCCACGGACTGGAGCACGTTAAATCTCCGCTCGGCCCGGTTGTCGAGCAGTTGCAGGGCCTCCTCGCGGTTCAGCCGGTGGAAGAGTTCCCAGGTGGTGTCTCCCAGCCAGAAGAAGGGTTTGCCGTCCTCAGTGACCAGAAACCGATGATTGTCGCTGACCTTCAAACGGGGGAGGGCGGCGGCTTGGGGGGCCAGAGGGAGAATCAGGGCCAGTGCGAACGCGAGCAGTTTGAACTTCATGAGGGGGGAGAGGTGTGGGGTTTGCCGCACGGTCTATTTGGCGAACGGGGCGATGTGATTGGTGAACCAGGCGTGATCGGAACGTCCGGCCTTGGGCAGCCAGCCGATGTTGTTGGGAACCACTTCACCGCCGTTGCGCTTGAATCCGGAGACGAGGCCCTGCCACTTCCGGATTTCACCGTGTCCGTCCGCGAAATTGAATCCGGCAGCGTTGCCATGGCGTCCGGAGGGCGCATCGAGCCACGGGTTGTTGTTGAACGAGCGCAAAGTGTCGAAGGGGAAGAAATGAGAGTCGTTGATGCTATTCTCATGCTCGTCGATCAGCACGAAGACGCTGGATGGGCCCGGATTGCCGATGTCGCTCAGCCGGGGGGCGGTGCGAAAGACGCTGGCGTGGGCGGTGACCCAGGAGGAGTCGGTCTTGCCCATGAAGGCGTTCATGGCGTAGCTGCGGTTGCGCTGGCGTATCTTTCCGCCGCTTTTCAACCCGGCGGAATCAGCCGGACAGTGGAACACCGCGCGGCTGGACAGGTACCGGAAGGTGGGGCTGTTGGTAATGAAGCGATCATCAATGGCCTCCGGAACCGAGAACACGTTGCCTTCGGCCCAGGCCGGTGCGACAGGGCTTGAAAAGGGTCCCAGCGCTGCGTCACGGAAATCGAGGGCGTACTGCTGATAGGCGAGACCGAGCTGCCGCACGTTGCTCATGCAGGCGATGCCGCCAGCTTTCGCCTTTGCCTTCCCCAGGGCCGGCAGCAGCATTCCCGCCAGGATGGCGATAATGGCTATGACGACCAGGAGCTCGATCAGCGTGAATGCCTGGAGTCGTCCGGCGCGGGGGCAGGGGACGACTGCAGAGTGCGAACGCTTTGGAGTCATACCTGAACCCTGTCCGAGTCGTCGCCGGATGACTTGGAGAGTTAGCTCAATTGTATGGAAGATTTTTCCCTGCGAGGCGGACCCTTTGTGCCGGGAACGTCCCGATGGAGCCTCTTCAGGAAAAACTTCCCCACTTCATTCCAATCCCGCATAGCCTGTCTCCCGTGATTCGCAACGTGATCTTCGACTGGTCTGGGACCCTGGTGGATGACCTCCCCGCGGTTTGGGAGGCCAGCAACCACGTCTTTCGCAAGGCGGGGGTGCCCCCACTGACCCTGGAGGAGTTTCGCGCTGAGTTTCGGCTGCCGTACCACGGGTTCTACGAGAAATTCGTCCCCCATGTCGCGCCGGCCGAGATGGAGGTGTGGTTTCATGAGCGCTTTGCCGAGTGTCAGGAGTCGGTAGTGCCTTTGCCCCATGCCCGGGAATTGCTGGAGTTCTGCGCGCACCGAAGCCTGCGACTCTTTCTCTTTAGTGCGGTCCACACCCGCCACCTCGGAACCCAGATCGAGGCGACCGGATTCCGTCCCTACTTCGAGCGGGTCTATGGCGGCGTTCTGGACAAGCGTACGCAGATTCTGGGGCTGCTGCAGGACAACGGGCTCGACCCGGCGGCCACGGTGTTTGTCGGCGACATGCAGCACGACATCGACACCGCCAAGGCGGGAGGGATCCGCGGGATTGCCGTGCTGACCGGATACAACTCGCTCACCCAGCTGCGCGCCAGCGAACCGGACCTCATCGTCGAGCATCTCGGGGAACTCCGGCACTTGCTGGACCGCAACGATCTCCACCTGCAGCCCGCGCCGGAGAAGGCGTTGCCCCGGTTTCCCATCCCCACGGTGGGGGGACTCATTTCGGATGATGCCGGCCGGGTACTGCTCATGCGCACCAATAAATGGTCCAACCTCTGGGGCATTCCGGGCGGCAAGATCGAATGGGGCGAGACGTCACTGGATGCCCTGCGCCGCGAGGTGTTGGAGGAGACTGGACTCTCGATCACCGAGATTGAGTTCGTCTGCGTGCAGGATGCCGTCCATCCGCCCGAGTTTTACAAGGATGCGCATTTCCTCCTGCTCAACTACACCTGCCGCGCCCCTGGAATCCAGACGGTGCGACTCAACTCCGAAGCGCAGGAGTTCCGCTGGCTGACGCTGGAGGAAGCCTACCAGCTGCCCCTCAACACCCCCACCCGCATTCTGCTCGAACAGGTTCGCTAACTCAAAATCACCTGCGACGGCGGAGAAGTCTTCCGCCTCCACTCTCTGATTTCAGCATGGACTCCATTCTCATCTCCGATCTTGAAGTTCACTACCACGTGGGCGTGCCCGACGAGGAACGCGCCCACCCGCAGCGTCTCCTGCTGTCCGTGGAAATGGACCACGACTTTGCCCGCGCGGCGGCAGCGGACGACCTCACGCACACGGTCAACTACTTCGCCGTGAGCCAGCACCTGCTGACCTTCGGCAGGGATCGCCACTGGAAGTTGATCGAGACGCTGGCTGTGGACATTGCCAACAGTGTGATGAAGGAATTCAAACCGGCGAAGGTTCGGGTTCAGGTGAAAAAGTTTATCATTCCGGAAGCCGGGTTCGTGTCCGTTCGCGTCGAACGCGGCCCGGGGAAACCGCCAGAGACCGCCCGCGAGCGAGTCATCCGCCAAATCGGCGGTGTCCCCGGTGGCCTCCGCTAACCAAACCTAGCGCCGCCCTCCATGCCCATCGGCCAGTGATCAGTGATCAGTGATCAGTGATCAGTGACCAATCACTCCCTTCTCCCCAGGGAAAACACCTCCCGTAGATCCCGACTCATCGGCCGGTCATCCGGGTGACACGGCATCAGGTCCCGCATGTGGATCCACCACCGCCGGCAGACCTCGGTGGCGGCGATGGCGTCCCATTGCTCCTGGCTGTTGAACTCCACGTAGCCAAACAATTGTCGGGACTGCGGTTCGAGAAAGATGGAGTAGGTGCTCACACCATGCTCCCGCAGGGCGGACTCCAGATCGCTCCAGATGGGATTGTGACGTCGCTCGTACTCGGCTTCGCAACCGGGATTTACGGACAGGACAAAGGCGCGGCGGATCATTCCTGAGAATGCCGCGCGCAGGTGTGGTCCTGTCACGCCCGAACCGTCGCATTATTATTATTGATAAGAATTCTGTCTCCAGGTTCCGCGGAAAGGTTCAATGCCGGAGGCACGCTGCGCATGCACCGAGTTCGTGGCGCGCATCCTGTATGCTTGGAGTTGCGAGACCAACTACTAGGCCGGACTCGAACAGGTGATACAGGTTGATCGCCAGCGCGAACTGTCGGATCGGATGAAGGGCGCTCACGAGGCCCTTCTCGAAGGGGGCGAGCGGCAGTTGCGCCGTCATCGTGGGTGCGGACATTGCGGCGTGTATGCGCAGGCGGGCACGGCTGCAAATAATGGGTCGGGAAAAACAGGACCGGGCCTGCAAGCCAAGGGCTGGCCCTGCGCAGAGCGTTCGGTGAGGCGACGGCCCTCGCGGATGACGCGCCGCACGAGGAGATCGATATCGGCGTGCTGTGACCGGCCGTAAACGACGCTGGGCGAGGCACGCGGCAATCCGGCATGAAGCAACCCTCGGCCACAGGCTGCGCGAGCAGTCCCTTCGGTACGGTGAGAAGAAGGAGAGTGAAAGGCACAATTTGGCTGGACTGATCTACAACGCGCATGGCCAAGCAGCGCAGAAAAAACCAGGCGGTGCCGTGAGCCCGACATGGCCGGCAACGCTCACTTTACAGTCTTGATGACACCGCTGGCTTGGATCGACGCGTCCCAATTGTCCGGCACGCCGGTGCTGGCGAGGCGGCGGCAGCGGTCGAGTAGGATCTGGGCGGGCTGGTCATCGGGCAGGACGGCGAGGGCGGCCTCAAACTTTGCGGCGGCCTCATGAAACTGGCCGCGGCGGTAGAGCAAAAAGCCGCGGTCGAAGTGGGCGAGCGTTTTGCGTTTGAGTGCGCGGCGCTCCGGCGGGTCGGCGTCGAAGACCTCGTAGAGTTCGGTGGTTTGGCTCTTGCCGGTGGCGCGCACGCGGTCGATGACACGCAGATTGAACTTTTCGGGATTGCGCAGCGAGGCATGGGTTTCGCCGGTGAGCAGCAGCGCCACTTCGTAAGCCTTGGTGAGGCTCTCGACGCGGGAGGCGAGATTGACAGCGTCGGAGATGACAGTGCTGTCGAGACGCCTCTCGCCGCCGACGGTTCCCAAGATGAGGCTGCCGGTGTGAAGACCGATGCCGATGCGCACCGGCTCCGTGCGCGAGCCGGAGGCGGCGTGCTCCGCATTAAGCGTGTCAAGCCGTTGCAGCATCGCGAGGGCGGCCTGCACTGCGTCGTCACCGACGGCGCCAAACAGCGCCATGATGGCGTCGCCAATGAACTTGTCGATGAAGCCGCGGTGCGTGCGGATGCACGGTTCCATCTGTCCGAGGAACTCGTTGATGAAGGTGAAGTTCTCCTGAAGCGTCATCTTCTCCGAGAGCGAGGTGAAGCCCCGGATGTCGGCGAAGAGCACGGTCATGAGCTTCTGCACCTGGTCGCCGGCCTGCACGTCCACAAGGCTCTCCTTGTTCAGGAAGCCGAGGAACTCATGCGGCACAAAACGCCCGCAGGCGGAGTGGATGCGGCCAAGATGAACATGCGTGCGAACTCGAGAGAGCAGCTCGTGCCGGGAGAAGGGTTTGGCCAGGTAGTCGTTTGCGCCGGCGTCGAACCCGGCGACGAGATCGTCCACCTGGTTCTTCGCGGTGAGCATCAGAACGGGGAGCGCGTTGAGGGAATGCTGCTCGCGGATTTTGCGGCAGCACTCATAGCCGGACATGCGCGGCATCATCACGTCGAGGATGACGAGGTCGAAGCGCTTTTCGGAGCGGAGAAGTTCCAGCGCCTCGTGGCCGCTGGTGGCGAGCGTGATGTTGTATTGGCGGAGGCTGAGGTAATTCCTCAGGACCTGGAGGTTCACCGGCTCGTCGTCCACCGCGAGCAGGTGGACGCCCCGGTTGCGCGCGAGTTCGGCCTCCGTCTCTTCGTCCACAGGGCCGGCGGAGGGCGTGAGCGGGGAATCCGTGGCTTCCTCGTCCTCGTTCGCATGCACACGGCTGAGGCGCTCGGCGAGCTGCGCGGCCTGCGCGGTGGTCCCGGCCGAGCGCACCTCGGTGCTCAAGGGCACGGTGAAGGTGAAGCGCGAACCGCGCCCCACGCTGGAGGTGACGGTGATTTCACCGCCATGCAGTTCCACAAGCTGCCGCGTGATGGCAAGGCCCAGTCCAGTGCCGCCATACTCGCGCTCGGCGGAGCCGTCCGCCTGCTCGAAGGACTCGAAGATGCGCCCGAACTGGTCAGCGGGGATGCCGATGCCAGTATCAATGACGCTGATGGCGAGGTGGCTGCCCACCACCTCGGCGGTGATCTGGACGCGGCCTTCGGCGGTGAATTTGATGGCGTTGCCGATGAGGTTGTGGAGGACCTGCTGCAGTCGGTTTCCATCGGCATGGACGAGCGGCGCGTCCGCCGGGATGTGGTTGAGCACCTCTATCGGCTTCAGGGCGATGAGCGTGCGTGCGAGAGCAATGACAATGTCTGCGACAATGCGGACGTCCACTCCGTTGCGCTGAAGGTCGAGCGCGCGGTGGCGGAGCTTGGAGAAGTCGAGGATGTCATTGACGAGGTGCGCGAGACGACGGGCGCTGGTGCCTATCATTTCCACGTTCTGCCGCTGCGAGGCGGTCATCGGACCGGCGGCACCTTCGATCAACGATTCAGCAATGCCGATGATGCCGTTGAGCGGCGTGCGCAGCTCGTGCGAGGTGTTGGCGAGGAAACTGTCCTTCATCGTGTTGGCATGCGCGAGGGCCTCGCGGGCCTCCTTCTGCTCGGTGATGTCGTGGGCGACCACCACCGCGCGGCGCAACTGGCCGTCGCTCTCGTGCTGAAGTGACAACGAAATCGTCACCGGAACCGGGTCGCGATCGCGCGGGCAGAGATGGCCTTCAATGGGCTGCGAGGCGGCCCGGTCGCGCAGAACGGACACGCCGCCAAGGGTCCAGTCGTCGTCGC
>JBDKKE010000306.1:0-4650 GCA_039796255.1 Verrucomicrobiota bacterium
ATCGGCAATAGGCGATTGGGCTATCTATCGGCTATTGGCTATTGGCTATCGCGGCCCGCGGCCCACGGCCCACGGCCCACGGCCGCCGGCTCCGCCTCAAGGTCCGGGAGGAAGGCGGCCAGCAGTCCGATGAGGGGGAGAAAGGCGCAGACCTGAAACACGAAGCGAATGCTGGTGAGATCGGCCAGACGTCCGAGCACGGCCGCGCCAATGCCGGCCATGCCGAAGGCGAATCCGAAGAAGAGTCCGGACACGAACCCGACCCGTCCCGGAAGCAGTTCCTGGGCGTACACCAGGATGGCGGAGAAGGCGGAGGACAGGATCAATCCGATGCAGATCGAAAGGGTAATGGTGCCGGGGAGGTTGAGATGGGGGAGGGCCAGGGTGAAGGGAGCCACGCCCAGGATGGACGCCCAGATGACGCGGCGGCGTCCGAACCGGTCACCCACGGGTCCCCCGGCCAGTGTTCCCGCCGCGACGGCGAAGAGGAACACGAAGAGATACAATTGGGCGGTGGTGGCCGGGAGAGCGAACCGGTCCATCAGGTAAAACGTGTAATAGTTTCCCAGCGCCGCCATGTAGAAATACTTGGAGAAGATCAGGGCCATGAGAATCGCCAGGGAGCGGATCACCACCCGGCGGGACCTGGGGCGGGTTCCACCGGCGTGAGCGGATGCTCCCGATTTTTGGGCGCGATACTCGGGATGCCTCTGTTGCCAGCGTCCCACCTGAAACACCACGCAGGCGCCGAGCACCGCAACGCCGGCGAAATAGGCGAGGCTCTGCAGTCCGCGCGGCATGACGATCAAGGCGGCGAGCAGCGGTCCGAGGGCGGTGCCCGCATTTCCCCCGACCTGGAAGAGGGACTGGGCGAAGCCGCGTCGGAGTCCGGCCGCCATGTGGGCGGCGCGGGAGGCTTCAGGATGGAAGATTGCAGAGCCGCCCCCGACAATGGCGGCGGCGCCCAGAACCACCGGGTAGGCGTGGGCTCCCGAGAGGAGAAGCAGTCCACCGAGGGTGAGTCCCATGCCCACGGTGAGGGCAAACGGGGTGGGACGGCGGTCCAGGGCGAGTCCAACCAGCGGTTGCAGGACCGAGGCGGTGAGTTGGAAACAGAGCGTGATGAGTCCGAGTTGCGCGAAGGAGAGGTTCAGGGAATCCCGGAGCAGGGGATAGGCCGCGGGGATCAGGGACTGGACGGTGTCATTGAGCAAGTGTGCCAGGCTGAGCGCCAGCAGGACCGGGACAACGGTGGGGCGGGGGGGATGCACGGAGTGAAGTTCAACCTGAGAACGGCATTTCAAATGACCGCAAAGAACTCAAAGAACACAAAGACGGTGACTTCCGATCGATTGCAGGCCAGGGGACGACTCATCTCACGGAGGAACTCCCAACGAGTGCGGCAGCGTCTCCAACCGTCCTTCTCTGTGCTCTTGGCGTTCTCTGCGGTTTCCTCCAACTCCTCTTTCCAGCTTCAAAGCTCAACGTTCAAAATTTCAAGCCGTGCCGCCGCGTATGGAGGGAACAGGTCGCCGGTTCGCCTGGTGATGGCGCGTTCGCGGGCAATGTCTTCCGGCGGCCCGCTCGCCCGACACTTGCCGGGTTCGCTGCCTTCCGGACCTACTTCAGCCCCGAATTTCAGCAATCATCCGCTCCAGCCGTTGACCATACTCGACGAAATTGGCCCGCAGCGCGTCATCCTGGGCGGCGGGAGATCCGGTGTCGTGGAAGACCGCGACCATGTGGGGTTCGATGCTGATGCCCGCGTCGTAGCCGCGCTTCAGGGCGTCTTCGAGGATGCGTCGAACCGCCCCGTCGCCCTCGCCGGGCCAGGTATAGTCGGCGTCGTTGCGGGCGGTGTTCCAGCGGGCGTCCTTGATATGCAGGTGCGCCACGCGGTCGCGGACACGGGTCCAGAATTCCCAGGGATCCTGGCGAGGCCAGGGTTTTGGACGTGACCGGTCGGTGTTGAAGACCGGATTGGCGGTGTCGAAAACCCAGCGGAGATCGGGGACGGCCTCCAGCAGTTGCACGGCGTGGTCGGCGCTCATGCCGCCGAAGTTCATGCAATTCTCATGGACTGCCTGAAAGCCCGCGTCGCGAAACCGGGCGGTGACCTCGCGGACCCGGCGGATGACTTCCTCAGGAAGGAGATCGGCATCGTCGTCCGGCTTGTAGCTCATGATGCGAACGAAGTGCGTGCCCAGCCGCCGCATTCGGGGCAGGGCCCGCTCGACCTCGGCCACCGTGGCTTCGAAGGGGTCGGTGACCCGCTTCGCCCAGTTCATGATGGTTGAACCGAAGCAGTACACGGCGATCCCGGAATCGCGCAACTGAGCTTCGGCCAGGTCGAAGGCGGGATCGGGAAGGTCGTGCAGGTTGGCCTTGGGAAAGCCGTCCACCAGCACGTTGCGCGCCTCCAGATGGCGCCAACCCAACTGACGCGTCGCGTCGAGCTGGGATTGGAGGGAGTTGCCCGCCTCGTCGCCGATGCCACAGAGAATCATGGCGGAGAGCCAAGCGTGAAGGGCGTCCCGGGGGAAACAAAAACGCCACCCGGCAAGGGGTGGCGGCTGGTCGTCGTGGGAAGAACGGTCAGGCCTTTTTCGGTGCCCGCGAAGCGGACTCGGCCTTCTTGCGCTTCAGGTGACGAATCTGGCGACGACGTTTTTCGACTTTGTTGTGTTGTTTGCCCATGGCTGTTTAATTACGCGAACAATGAATGCGATTTCGCTTCGCACGATGGGGATTCGGTCGAACCCCATCAATCTCTTTTTCCTGCTGGTCTTGGGTGCCTTGTTTCTGGCGCCTCCCATTTCCCGCGCGGCGGACTCTGCGCCGGCAGGTACCAACAGCCCTCCCAAGAAGAATTCCAAGCCCAAAAAGGCGTCGGATCGGCTGGCGGTGATCCGGTTGCACATGGAGGTGACCGACGATGGGAGCAGTCCCCGGGCGGAGGTGATCCGCAGCGCACCGCAGTCGTTTCCCATCAGCAAGGATCCGTTCTTTGACGAGCGGGATCTCATCATGGCCCAGATGGTGGAAACGCCCGACGGCGGATTCATCCTTCAACTCGAGGGAACGGAGCACGGCCGGAACTCGGTGGAGATGGCCACGGCGGCCTCGAATGGACGCCACATCCTGGTTTACGGACAATGGACAGACGATGACGACGTGACCGAGTCGCGCTGGCTGGCGGCACCGGTCATTCGGGGAGCCCTGCGCAATGGAACCATCCGCTTCTCGGTGGATGCCGACCTCACCGAGGCGCGGCAGTTGGTGGACGGACTGAACAATGTCGCGATCAAGCTCAAGAACCAGATCAAGAGCAAGGGTGGGCCACCGACCAGTTCCGGCAAGAAGCCGCCGGTGAATACCGGTTCGGCCGCTTCGGATGCGATCAACAAAGCCACCCGGCCGTGAGGCGTCGACTTTTGCAGGCTGCCGGCATGCTGGCGGTGCTGATGGGGGCCGCCGGGATCGCTGCCGGGCAGCCGTTTCAGTTCCCCACGGCCAATCGCTCGATTCTGGAATCCGGGGGCGAGCCGCGTTTTTTTCAAGGCACGGCCGGCAAGCCATGGATGAGCGGGCAGTTCGGGTGCGTGCGAACGGATGGCCGCCAGTTTCACGAGGGCGTGGATATTCAGGCGCTTAGGCGCGATGGACGGGGTGAACCCACCGATGAGGTTCAGGCCAGCGCCGCAGGAACGGTGGCCTACGTGAATACCCGCACCTCGCTCTCCAACTACGGAAACTATGTCGTGCTCCGCCATCAGATCGACGGCATGGAGGTGTACACGCTTTACGCCCATCTCCGGGAGGTGCGTGCAGGGCTCAAGGCCGGAGTGCGTGTCCAGGCCGGCGAACGGGTGGGCACGCTGGGGCGCACAGCCAACACGCGGCAGGCCATAACCCGGGACCGCGCTCACCTGCATTTCGAGATCAATCTGGTGATCAACGAGCGCTATGCGGAGTGGCACAAGCTCCGGTTGAAGGGTCTGCGCAACGACCATGGGAATTTCAACGGGCGCAACCTTCTGGGGCTGGATCCAGCCGAGGTGTTTCGCGAACAGGCGCGCCTGGGGGAGGCTTTTCGGCTGTCGGAGTTCGTCCGGAGCCGTCCCATCGTGGCCCGGGTTACGGTCCGGGATACTTCGATTCCCTGGGTTCGGCGGTATCCGCAGTTGGTGGAGTCGAATCCGGTGGCGACGCGCGAGGGAATCGCCGGCTACGAGCTGGCCCTGACCTTCAATGGCGTACCGGTGAGGGTGATTCCGCGCGCGTCATCGGAGCTGAAGTCGGGCGCCCGGGTTAATTTGGTGGAGGTGAACGCGGCCGAATGGCAGAGCCATCCCTGCGGGAAGCTGGTCTTCAAGCGGGGACAGGCCTGGACTCTGCTCGCCCACGGCGAGGAAGTGGTGGATCTGCTGACCTTTTGATTCCCGGATCCGTTTTAGCGGACGATCGGTCAGCCCATCCGCCCCGGGTACTTGAGTCCCGGCCGGGTCGGCGGCGGTGTCGTCAGGCTCCAGAAATAGACGATCACCCCCAGTAGGACCACGAGGTTACCGGCCTGGGATACCCCGTGCCACCGGCGGAACTGTCCGGCGGCGGTCTCTTTTTCGGCCCCCGAGGGGTGGGGGGCGTCCA
>JBDKKE010000307.1:0-4874 GCA_039796255.1 Verrucomicrobiota bacterium
CGCTGGCACGGCCGCCAGATTCTACCGGAGTCCTGGGTGGATCTTGCCACCTCGCGGCAGGTCTCCAATGGCAGCAACCCCACCAGTGACTGGGACCAGGGCTACGGCTTCCAGTTCTGGCGCTGCCGCCACGGCGCCTATCGGGGCGACGGTGCCTTCGGACAGTATTGCATCGTCCTGCCTGAGCAGGACGCCGTTGTGGCGATCACCAGCGGCGTGCGCGACATGCAGGCCGTCCTGAACGTCGTGTGGGAACGACTCCTGCCGGCTCTCAAGGCCAAACGCCAATCCTCCGATCCCGCGGGCCGCGCGCAACTCACCCGCCGACTCGCGAACCTTTCGGTCCGCACTCCCTCGGGCGCTGCGACGGCTCCCGTCGCGCCGCTGGCCGGACGCCGCTACGTATTCCCAGACAATCCGCTCAAACTGGAGTGGATCAGCGTCAGCGAAACGTCCCCTCCGGGCTGGATGGTCTCCCAAAGCATCGGCGGCACGGTCTCCCAAATGTCCTGCGGCTACGACGGCTGGATCAAGGGCCGCGGCCACTTCGGAACCTTCCTGGACCAAGCCATTGCCGGGAGCGCGGCCTGGACCTCCGAGGACACCCTGACCGTCAAAGTTGCCGCCACCGAAACGCCCTTCTATCAGACCGTGCGCCTTCGTTTCCAAGGCCAGGAGGTCACCCGGGAGGCGGATGCCAACGTGGGCTTTGGCCAGACCCGTCAGCCCTCCGTCATCGGACGTTCGGAGTAGGCAAAGGGTCGCCCAAGTACCCGCGCGGCCCCGCTCACAGGGGAATGCGCGGGACGGCGGCATGAAATTTCCTAAGGTCCGCGTCATTCGCAGGGACGCCCTGATTTTGGATCCAAGGGGGCATCTTGGCGATGCGGCGCGAGGCACCCGACACCAGTTTCCAGTTCTCCGCGTGACCATCGGCAAAGGACAGGGTCAGCCCGCCCTGGTGCCGCGCGGCCGGAAAATCAACCCACCGAAAGTCTCCCGGCTGGGTCACGACAAACCGGGCGTTCTCAATGGAGTTTTCGTGTTCATCGACGAAGACGAACGCCGCAACCGGACCCGGATTCACGATTTGGCTGAGGCGATGCCAGCAGGTGCGGTCCGACGGATCCGGGTTGTCATTCAGATAGGCGTTCATGGACACGCTCCGGCTCCTTCGGACGCGTCCCTGGTCTCGGACTGTGGAGCGGTCCGCAGGACACCGGTAAATGGCCGTCGAACGATTGTAGCGAAAAAGGATGCCCCGCTCGATGTTCGCCGAGTTGGCGTCGGTATAGGCATTGCCGGTGACCCAAGTGCGAGCCGTGGCGTTGAGTCCGGTGCGGCCTCCGGCGAGGGTCTCGTTCGGGGGCAACTCGTCGCGGGAATCCTCGATGTATAACAGCCAGGCCAGGTTGAGCTGACGATAGTTGCTGAGACACTGGATCTGGAGGGCCCTGGCCCTGGCTTTGCCGAGTGCCGGCAGGAGCATGCCGGCGAGCACGGCGATGATGGCGACAACCACCAGCAGCTCGATCAGCGTGAATCCGGACTGGGCGGCACGACGTCTCACGTCCCCATCCCATCACGCCAGGACCCAGAGCGCGAACCGATAGTTGAATGGACCGCAGCCCTCACAGGCGGCTGGGACCCTCAAGTCCCGGGACCTACTGGTCGGGCGCGGCTCTCGGCCCGTATGCTTTGAGCTTTGAACTTCCCCCGTTGCCTCCATCCTCATCTCCATGCTCCTCACCCCGGCGGAACTGGACTCGTTGACGCATCTGCTTCATCGCTCCCCGCACTCGCTGCTCGGACTGCAACCGCTGGGCGACGGCACAGGACTCGTGGCGCGGGCGATGATCCCCGATGCCGTCCGCATCGAACTGGTGCCGGTTCACGACGTCACACGGCCCAAAATCATCCTGAAGCAGATTGACGGAACCTGCGTATTTGAGGGGACCACCCGCAAGGCGAAGGAGGTCTATGCGTACGACCTGATCGTCACTGATTCCGAAGGCATCCAACGGCAGGGACGCGATCCATACTCATTTCTTCCCACCGTTGGAGAGACCGACCTTTTCCTCTTCAATCAGGGCAATCATCGCCATCTGTTCGATGTTCTGGGGGCACATCCGCGAGTCCTGGACGGCGTGCCCGGAATCGCCTTTGCGGTCTGGGCTCCCAATGCTCGGCGCGTTTCGCTGGTGGGCGATTTCAACCAGTGGGACGGGCGACGGCATACGATGCGGGTGCTCGGCGCATCCGGTGTCTGGGAATTGTTCGTGCCTGGGGTCGGGGACGGAGCGTTATACCAGTTTGAACTCCTCGACGCCGGAGGAAACCTCAAGTTGGTCACGGACCCCTTTGGCAAGCTGTTCGAACTGCCGCCGAAACACGCTGCGGTGGTCTGGAACAATCAGAAGTTCGCCTGGACCGACGATGAGTGGATGCGCCGGCGACGGGAGTCCAATCCCCTGCGGGGTCCGATGAGCATCTACGAGATTCACTTGGGATCCTGGAAGCGCAGGTCCGGTTGGGAGGCGCTGGGATATCGGGAACTCGCCGGCCCCCTCATCGAGTACGTTCGCCAACTGGGTTTTACCCATGTCGAATTTCTGCCCGTTGCCGAACACGCCTACTATCCCAGCTGGGGATACCAGGTCACCGGCTTCTACGCGCCGACCAGTCGGTACGGCACGCCGGACGACTTTCAGTTCCTCGTCAATGCGCTGCACGGGGCCGGCATCGGCGTCATTGTGGACTGGGTACCCGCTCACTTTCCCAGGGACACCTGGGCGCTGGCACAGTTCGACGGCACAGCGCTGTACGAACACGCCGATCCCCGCCAGGGAGCCCATCAGGATTGGGGCACGCTCATTTTCAATTTTGGACGCCATGAAGTCCGAAATTTTCTTACCGCCAATGCCCTATTCTGGTGTGAGCGCTTCCATGTGGACGGCCTGCGCGTGGACGCCGTGGCTTCGATGCTCTACCTCGACTATTCCCGCAAGCAGGGCGAGTGGGTTCCGAACCAGTTCGGCGGGCGCGAAAACTTGGAGGCCGTGGAGTTCCTAAAGCAGTTCAACCATCTGGTGGGCACCGAGCACCCGGGCGTGGTGACCATCGCCGAGGAATCGACTTCCTGGCCCATGGTGTCCCGCCCCCCGTGGTTGGGAGGACTCGGCTTCAGCCTTAAGTGGAACATGGGCTGGATGCACGACACACTGGACTACTTCAAGCGCGACCCCATCCACCGTCGGTACCACCAGAACGATTTAACCTTCGCGATGCTCTACCAGGGTCACGAGAATTTCGTGCTGCCGCTGTCGCACGATGAGGTCGTCCACGGCAAGGGCTCGCTGCGGCGCCGGATGCCCGGGGACGACTGGCAAGCCTTTGCCAATCTGCGGGTGCTCTTAGGATACCAATGGCTGTTTCCGGGGAAGAAGCTGCTCTTCATGGGGGGCGAATTCGGGCAGGCAGCCGAGTGGAATGACAACCAGGAACTCGACTGGTGGCTTCTCGGTGCGGGCCCCTACCACGCTGGTCTGCAGAAGTGGCTCTCGGACCTCAATGCCCTCTATCAATCAGAGCCGGCTCTGTGGCGCGGTGACTATGAAGAGGGTGGTTTCTGGTGGATCGATTGCAGTGACCACGCCAATAGCGTGCTCAGCTTTATCCGCCACGATCGGGAGACGGGCCAGCACTTGCTGGCCCTCATGAACCTCACCCCCAATCCCCTGCACAACTATCGCGTCGGACTCCCGCTGCCTGGATGCTGGCAGGAGATGCTCAATAGCGACTCCTCGGTCTACGGCGGGGGTGATCTCGGCAACTTTGGTGGAGTCACCGCAGAGGACTATGCGGTGCAGAATCAGCGGCATTCCGCCCTGTTCACCCTTCCTCCTCTCAGCGTGAGCGTCTTCCGTCGGCAAACGTGAACCTCCCCGGCCACCACTCTCTGGAGGTCGATGCGGATCAGCCACCGGAAAGATTGAAGGAACGCATCGGCGCCCAACGGACTGGAAATCATGAGGCTTTGAAGATGCCGGCTGTGGTGAGAAGATCGGCGTCCAAAATTGGGCACTAAAAAGAGGAATATAAGGTGGCGTGGCGTGCCAGGAGAGTCGGTTGTGGAGACTGGCCCTGAGCAGCTGAGGCGATTGACGGAGCGTTGGGTGAAGCGGTGGAGGGCCACCACCGAGGTGGGGAATGTTCGGCCCGCCGCCCGGGCGAGTGACTGATCCCGGGCGAAAACCTTTGCGTCCCGCACGGTTTCGGCCCGGTTGGCGACGCCCTCTTTGAGCAGCGTTCCCTCCAGCAACAGGACCAGGTTGCACAACAGGCAGATGAACCGGGCCTGGTCACTCTTAGCCGGAACGATGCGGTAGGAACGGCAATTTCATGAGGTAACCGGCCCGAAGGTGGGTCTGTTCTCGACTGCATTGCAGTTGGGTATGGGGCTGAGGATCTTCTCCCAAAGCCTTCGCCACCAATCCCGTTCGCGTTGGGTTACGGCCAGCTTCACGGTGGTTTGCCCCCCCGGATGACTCAGGATGCCCGCGGTCACGAACAGCCAGAACCTCAGACTGTGGATCTGAACCTTCTGCTGCCATCCCAGATGGCGCTGGAAGAGCGCCGTCAGGTTGTAGGTCAGCACGGCAAGGCTCAGTGCCGCTTCGGTGGCCCAGAAGATCTTCAGGCAGAGCGTCGGCAGGCCATGTAGGCAATATAGTGACAATATAGTGACAGGTTCAATATAGTTGACGCAGGGATGTTCCTGGGAGTATTGGTCTGGGCAGAGGGTTTTATCGGGAAGTACCTATGCGCATGGCACGGATCAAGGCGAGTGGGCGGGGGGCGGTGTATCACTGCAT
>JBDKKE010000308.1:0-4497 GCA_039796255.1 Verrucomicrobiota bacterium
TTCGACGCGCCGGCCATCATCGGGTCGATGCAGGGCCGGGTCGCGGAGGGGATCGAACGCGAGCAGGCCCTGGCCTGGCTCAAGGAGGAACTCGACCAACTCGGGCCGCGGGCCCATGCCCTCGACGTCCCGCTCCTTTACGAACCGCTCAACCGGTACGAAACGAATCTGTTCAGCACGGTCGCCGACTCCCTGGCCTTCTTGTCGACGCTCCGAACGCACAATGTGAAACTGCTGGTGGATCTGTTCCACGCCAACATCGAGGAACGTGACCTCGCCGCCGCGCTCCGTCTCGCCGGCCCCGCGGTTGGCCATGTCCATTTTGCCGACAGCAATCGTCAGGCGATTGGATTCGGCCACACGGACATCGCCGCCTGCGTGCAGGCGCTCAAAGACATCGGCTACGACGGCTATGTTTCGGCGGAAGTCCTTCCCCTTCCCGACAGCGAAACCGCCGCGCGTCAGACGATGGAGAGCTTCCGAAAGTGGTTCCCCCGTTGACCGCGGGCGAGCCACCCGCCAACGCCGGCGAAGAAAGGGGGCGCGCCCCTCGGCTCAGACGGATTTCCTGCGCCTGGAACTCCGCCCCGTGGATGAGGTTCCGGCCCCTCGTTTGCGGGACGATCCGTCGGCAGGCGCCCAGTTGCGAGCTCGCTGGACGGCCTCATTCCAGCGCTCGCGCAGTTCCCGGGCACGGGCGGCAGGCATTTTCGGCTCGAAGGTGCGCTCCACTTTCCACTGGGCGGCGATGGATTGCGGATTCTTCCAGAAGCCGACGGCCAGTCCCGCCAGGTAGGCGGCGCCGAGGGCGGTGGTTTCCGTCACCGCCGGACGCACCACGGGAATGCGCAGAATATCGGCCTGGAACTGCATGAGCGGCGTGCTGTTCGAGGCCCCGCCGTCCACCCGCAATTCCGGAACCGCCTTCCCGGTATCCGCATGCATGGCGTCCATGAGGTCCGCCACCTGAAAGGCGATGCCCTCCAGCGCGGCACGGGCGACATGCGCGGCGCTGGTGTCCCGGGTGATCCCGATGAGCAGCCCGCGGGCATAGGGATCCCAATGGGGCGCCCCGAGTCCGGCGAAGGCGGGCACCAGGAAAATTCCGCCACTGTCGGGCACCGATTCCGCCAGAAGGTTCACCTCCTGGGCCGAGCGCACCAACTGAAGTCCATCCCGCAGCCATTGGAGCGCCGCGCCGCCAATGAACACGCTTCCCTCCTGCGCGTACTCCAGCGTCTTGCCCATCTTCCAGGCCACGGTAGTCAACAGCCGGTTCTTCGAGGTCACGGCCTTGGTGCCCGTGTTCTGCAGCATGAAACACCCAGTGCCATAGGTGTTCTTGGTCATTCCCGGACGCACGCACATCTGTCCGAACAGCGCGGCCTGCTGATCCCCAGCGATGCCGGCCAAGGGAATCTTGCCCGTTCCCAACGAATCGGACACCTCACCATACACCTCGCTGGAGGAGCGGACCTCCGGAAGCATCGATTCCGGCACGTCGAACAACCGGAGCAGGTCGCGGTCCCATTCGCCCCGGTGGATATTGAACAACAGGGTGCGCGAGGCGTTGGTGGCATCGGTGATGTGCTTCTGTCCGGCGGTCAGCTTCCACACCAGCCACGAGTCCACCGTGCCAAAGGCCAACTCCCCCGCCTCGGCGCGTCGCCGGGCTCCCGGGACGGTGTCCAGAATCCAGGCAATCTTGGTCGCGGAGAAATAGGCGTCGAGGATCAGCCCCGTGCGGCGCTGGATCATCGGCGCAACGCCATCCGCCCTCAACCGGTCGCAGGCCCCGGCGGTCCGTCGATCCTGCCACACGATGGCATTGGACACCGGCTCACCGGTCTTCCGATCCCAGACGACGGTCGTTTCGCGCTGATTGGTGATGCCCACCGCCGCGATATCCCGGGCCCGCAGTTTGGCGCGTCCGATCGCCTCAGTGCACACCCCCAGCGAGGAGAACCAGATCTCCTGCGGATCATGCTCCACCCAGCCCGACTGCGGATAAATCTGCCGGATCTCCTTTTGGGCCACCGACCGAATCTTGCCCGCCCGGTCAAAAATAATGGCCCGCACACTGGTCGTGCCGGCGTCGAGAGAAAGGATGTAAGACATCTTGAGAAACGATGGAAAATTAAAGTTCAACAACGACTCACTGCTCACTGCTCACTGCTCACTGCTCACTGCTCACTGCTCACTGCTCACTGCTCACTGCTCATTCTTCATTCCGCCTTCTTCCTTCTACCTTCTTCCTTCTACCTTCTTCCTTCCCCCTCACCCCCCATACAGAAACCGATGGAGGAACGCCCCCACGAGCCCGCCCAGGATGGGTCCCAGCACCGGAATCCAGGCGTATCCCCAGTCGGAGCCTCCCTTGCCCGCGATCGGCAACAGGGCGTGCGCGAGGCGCGGTCCGAAGTCGCGGGCGGGATTGATGGCGTACCCGGTGGGTCCTCCGAGGGAGAGCCCGATGGCAAACACCAGCAGGCCGACCAACAACGGTCCCAAGCCGGTGGCCCAGCCGGCATCCGTCAGGTTGCCTTTGGACGGTATGGCCAGCGCCCCAAAGACCAGCACGCCGGTGCCGATGGCCTCGCAGAGCAGGTTCGACGCGTTAGCGCGAATGCCGGGTGCGGTGCAGAAGACGCCCAGTTTCGCGGCGCGGTCCTCGGTCACTTTCCAATGGGGAAGATAGGCCAGCCAAACCAGCGTCGCGCCAACGAACGCTCCGGCAAACTGGGCCAGCAGGTAACCGGCGACCTTGGCCGTGGAGAAACTGCCAATGGCGGCCAGGGCCAAGGTGATTGCCGGATTCAGATGGGCTCCGCTAATGGTTCCCACCGCATACACCGCCATGGCCACCGCGAGGCCCCACCCGGTGGTGATGACAATCCATCCCGAGTTGTAACCCTTGGAACGGGCCAGGAGGACATTGGCCACCACGCCATCACCCAACAGGACGAGCAACGCAGTACCGACGAATTCAGCGAGGTAGGGAGACATGGGGAGTGGGGTCTGGGGTTTAGGGTCTGGCGTCTGGGGAGATGGGGTTACTCAGCACTTACCACCAGGCCTCGGCTTGGACGCCGTAGGTGAGGCCCCAGTTCTGATCGCCGTAGTCGAGTCCGCCCACGGATCCGAGCAGTCCATCACTCCAGTGGGCATAGGTGGCGAAGACGCGGAGCACGGGCCGGCTGAAGAATCGGTCCCCCAGGGCGAGTTCCGGCGCCAGGGTCAGCTTCATGACATTGCCCTCCGGACTCAGGCCGCTTTCGGAGACCCAGTCCACTCCCCCTTCGAAGGCGAGGCGGAAGAATTTGTTGAATTGCAGGATCGGTCGCACGCCCGCGGACACCCAGTTCTGGGTTCCGAATTCCCCCGCATAATCGGTGAATTGGTACATCAGGACCGGCGCGATGGAGAAGAGATCGGACGGCTGCAGAACCAGGCTCTCGGTGATCCGAAAACGCCAGGAGTCTCCCGGCTCGGGAAGGATGAAATTTCCGTCCGGCGTTCCGAAGGTTTGGAACCCGGAGGTGAAGGTTTTGGAGGGCCCGCTGCCGACCTGGACCGAGAGACGATTAACGCTGTCCGGATCCACCAACCGCCGCGCGGTATGCACCAGCGTGAGTCCGGCGCCATAACTGTCCTCGGCGGCCCGCCCAAACTGATCCTTGCCCGACGCCGTGCGCGCGACATCCACACCCACCTCTCCGCTCCCACCCGGCACCTGGAAGTCGTACCAGCGGATGTCGTAAGTCGACTTGGAGAAACCCGCCTTGTTGGCCGGATCCGGCGCCGGTACGTCGCTGTACAGTCCACTCTGCGATCCATTGCCGATCCAGGCGAAGGCCAGCTTGCCGACCGGAAGCCGATAATCCTCCACCCCGGCCCCGCCCCCACTGACGTTCCAGTAGAAGAAGTCGTTGATGTAGATGTCCTGACGTCGATAAAAGCGATTGCCCGCCCAGAAATTCATCTCCGGTTGGGACGCCACCACATTTCCTATGCCCACCCAGGCCTCGGGCAGCGTGACCTGGGTGGAGGTGCCGGAGTTGTAATCGGAATACGGATTGTAGAAGGCGATGCGCAACTGGGCCCGGGCGATCGGACCATCCGGCGTACCATCCGCCCGCAGCGGACGGTCCAGGGAAAACATCCCCGGCACATACCAGTTCTTGCCCAGGATCAATTCCCCATAGTCCTCCGCCTCGTTTCCCAGACGGTATTTGGAGAGGGCGCCCGGATTCTGAAAGGCCACCTGCGGCCCCCCTTCACTGTCCCGTCCGTAGCCGGCGCGGAAGTATCCGCCAAAATCGATGAAGTCGTTGAGCACCTTTTCCAGGCGCGCCTTCACCGGTCCATTGGTGGTGCCCACGATGGACCACTGGCGCGTCTGCTGATCCAGTTGAAACTCGGAATTGACGTACTCGTTGACCTTGAGGGCATCCGAAAGTTCCCGGGAGTCCGCCGCCGCGCGGGCAGCGGCCGCAT
>JBDKKE010000309.1:0-2855 GCA_039796255.1 Verrucomicrobiota bacterium
GGCCGTTGAGGATCAAATTGCCATCGTGCTTCGCAAGCGCCCTGGCAACCTCCGGCGTGAGCGTCGCGACGCCTGTGAGGAACATGCCGCCCTTGTGTGTTGCCAAGATTTCCGCCGCCTCGAGCGAGAGCGTGGTTGGGTTGTCGATGGACAGCCCGGCCCCTTGCTGAGCGAACTTCCTTGCCTGTTCAACATCCAGCTCCTGGATCTCGTCCGTCTCCTCCTGGCCAAACACAGGCGCGACCGCCGCTATGATCATCGCCGCAATTAGCCAACGCATACGTCACCTCCAGGCAATCTAAGCCTTCTCCTTGTCGGTGGCCGGCTCCACGAGTTCCTGACAGCAGGGCCAGATTTCGGCATACCAATGCCCCATCGCACTGTTGCTGTTCCATTGTGGCGCTGGGTCAGAGGCGTATCCTACCTAGGCCGTTCCTTTCTTAACGCGATTCCCCGTGCCGTAGCTCCTCAGAGAAAGCCAACGCCGATGGCAGCCGGGAAGCGCCGTCAAAACCGTTACGAAACGATTTGTGCCACGGCCGGTCAGCGGAACTTCTCAGGAAGCCGGATGTCAGGATTGCTCCGCAGCATTTCGGCCGCCTTTTCCGACAGCGTCTTCAAGCGACGAAGGTTGATCTCGCCGCGGTGCTGACTAATCGCCGCCGCCGCCTCGTCTGTGAGTGACTCCAGCCCTAACAAGTCCAGTGTGCCCTCGTGCTTCGCTAGGGCCATTGAAGCTCCCGTTGAGAGAGTCGTGAGGCCGCTAAGAGTAAGCCCGCCGCGGTGCTTCGCAAGCGCGGCGGCCGCCTCGACTGTGAGTGACGTCTGGCTCAACAAGCCGAGCGGCCCCCCATGCTTCGCCAATGCCTCGGTCACCTCCGACGGGAGAACGGTCAGGCCTCCGAGGAAAAGTGTGTCCTCGTGCTTCGCCAGCGCCTCCGCAACCTCTGGCGATAGCGTCACGAGGCCGGTTAAACCCAGCAAGCCTTTGACTTGCGCCAGGGCCTCGGCATCCTCTACCGACAAGGTCGTCAGGCGGTGGAGGCCAACTATTCCATCATGCTTCGCCAACGCCTGGGCGACTCCTGCCGACAGCGTCGTCAGGCCATTGAGTTGAAGCGATCCCGTCTGCTTCGCAAGCTCCTTGGCTGCTTCCTCCGAAAGTGTTGTCAGGTTGTGAAGCAAGAGTTCTCCGCGGTGAGTCGCCAGCGCTTCGGCAAGCTCTGGCGACAACGCATCGATACAGTCGAGAACTAGCATGCCTTTGTCGTGCTTCGAGAGTATCGCAGCAACCTCTGGAGACAGCGCCGTGGGGCCCTTGAGAATCAGCGCACCTTCGTGCCGCGCCAATATCTCGGCGACCTCCGGAGATATCATCATCGGGCCATCGAGGACCAGCATGTGCTCGCTCGTCGCGACCATCTCAATAGCCTTCTCAACACTCAAGGGCTTTATGTGGTCGGGATCCTCCTGCCCGAACGCCGGCACCGCCATGGCAATGGCCACCGCCACAACTGTCAATCGCATGTTTCGTCTCCTCGCAAAGACCGGCCCCGCCCGCCTGGCGAAAGCCTCCCCGTATATTCTACGAGGCCTGACTAGTGGCCACCACCAACTGCCGAGCGAGAACGCGGTCCCGACCGGCAGGGTGGCTGGCGCCCTGTGTTCGCCACCAAGTTCGCGTCATTCTTCGCGGATCCGGATCCGTTCCGCAGAGGGCCTCTGGTGGCGCGCCTTCCAAGACCTCGAAGGCGTCGGCTTTGGTGCCTCGCCATTGCTGCGGTACCTCGATGGGCTGTGGAGATCGATTGGCAAGCGGATGACGAACTTGTCTTCCGGATATGTCTGGTGCCACGCGAAGCTCCAGCTGACAAAGTTCAGCTTATTAGCGGCCCTCCGCGCCCCGACTGCAGCTCCTTCGCTAATTAAAATAAATTATACGGCTTCGCGAGGCCAGTGATGCCGGTGATATTCTCGCCGCGAGTGAATCCCAAATCGAGCTTACAATCAGGGCGATGTTCGCACGAATCCTATTTCACCAACTGCGTCGTGAGCCCGGTCGCGTTTGGGAAACAAACGACGCCCACCCGCAATGCGTGCCGTGGCTACTTCTTTTTATACTTGATCTTATTCAGTTCGTCGGCAACGTCGAGGCCATCACAGGTGAACCATCTGGACAGATTCACACCAGCTTCCCAGCCGCCATCAGCCGGGTACCCCTGCGGTGGCAAGCCTGAAAACCCGTCCCGGCCAACCCACTGTCCATTTTCGAACGCAACACCAAAGCCAGCCTGGCCTGCAAAGGCAATCAAGGCATCTCCATACATCATGTCCACAGTGCCGCCCACTTCTTTGGCGTACCGGTGGGAAACAAGATCGTGACTCGCCGCCCATGCGTTTAGATGTGCAAGCTTGGCAGAGTAATCCTCGATATTCATGTTTATAGTGACTAATGCAGAGGAGGTGAGTCGCACGCTCGCTGCCGCCATGCTTGCTGACGACCCGCCCAACTGCTGAGGGACCGAAGGCGGGGTCAAGATCGGCGATTTGTCGGTTTCCGAATAAACGAACGAATAGTTTCCGAAGACTTGTTTATCAACCTGCAAACAGCTGGTATCTAAGTCGTTCTTCAGCCGCTCAAAGTCCGAAACTGCCTTGTCGAGATGATAAAGCAACTTCTCTTCTGTAAATGCCGGGATGAGCAGGCGGGTCATCTGGCTTTCATGTTCAGGTACACTGCCGTCCGGCTATAAGTCGAATAATTTCAACTGGTTACGATCAGCGACTTGCTCAGATGCGGACCATTCGGCCTGAAGAGCCTGTAAAAGCGGCGTTTTCTCGAACAGGTTGAGGCT